>NZ_CP118574.1:1875000-2187500 GCF_028898845.1 Streptomyces sp. WZ-12
AATCAGGCCCCGCCGCTGACCGGTTTCAGCGCGGCGGACGAGCCCGCGTTGCTGGCGGCGCTGCGCCGGGAGGGCGGCGCCTGGGGCGAGGCCGAGGTGGTCGAGCTCGGCGCGCTGGCCGGGTCCGCGAAGGTGCAAGACCAGGCCCACTGGGCGGAGCAGCAGCCGCCCCGGCTGCACACCCACGACCGGTACGGGCACCGGGTGGACGAGGTCGAATTCCACCCGGCCTGGCACCAGTTGATGACCACCGCGGTGGAACACGGGCTGCACGCCGCGCCGTGGACCGACCGGCGCCCGGGGGCGCATCTGGTGCGCGCCGCCAAGTTCTACGTCTGGTCGCAGGCCGAGGCCGGCCACGGCTGCCCGATCTCGATGACCTACGCCGCGGTGCCCGCGCTGCGCGCCGCACCCGAACTCGCCGCGCAGTACGAGCCGTTGCTCGCCGCCCGCGCTTACGACTTCGGGCTGCGCGCCCCGCTGAGCAAGCGCGGGCTGATCGCCGGCATGTCGATGACCGAGAAGCAGGGCGGCTCGGACGTGCGGGCCAACACCACCGCCGCGGTGCCCACCGGGGACGGGAGCTACCGCCTCACCGGCCACAAGTGGTTCACCTCGGCCCCGATGAGCGACGTCTTCCTGACCCTGGCGCAGACCCCCGAGGGGCTGACCTGCTTCCTGGTACCGCGGGTGCTGCCGGACGGCAGCCGCAACGGGCTGCGGCTGATGCGCCTGAAGGACAAGCTGGGCAACCGCTCCAACGCCTCGTCGGAGATCGAGTACGAGGACGCCGTCGCCTGGCCGGTGGGCGAGCCCGGCCGCGGGGTGCGGACCATCGTCGAGATGGTGAACATGACCCGGCTGGACTGCGTGCTGGGCTCGGCGGCCGGAATGCGGGCGGGACTGCGGCAGGCGCTGCACCACACCGCCCACCGGCGGGCGTTCGGGCGGGAGTTGGACCGCCAGCCGCTGATGCGCGCGGTCCTGGCCGACCTGGCGGTGGAGTCGGAGGCGGCCACCGTGCTGGGGATGCGGCTGGCGGCCGCGGTCGACCGGTCGGCGGCCGGCGACGCCGGGGAGGCGGCGCTGCGCCGGCTGGCCCTGGCGGCCGGGAAGTACTGGGTGTGCAAGCGGGGCAGCGGCCATGCCGCGGAGGCCCTGGAGTGCCTGGGCGGCAACGGCTACGTCGAGGACTCCGGGATGCCGCGGCTCTACCGGGAGGCGCCGCTGCTGTCGATCTGGGAGGGCTCGGGCAATGTCGCCGCGCTCGACGTGCTGCGCGCGCTGACCCGCGAACCGGCCGCGCTGGACGCCTACTTCGCCGAGGTGGACGCCGCGGCCGGCGCCGACCGTCGACTGGACGCGGCGGTGGCCGGGCTGCGGAAGCTGCTCGGCTCCCTGGGCGACCCGGAGCGGGCCCAGCTCATGGCCCGTTCGCTGGCGGAGCGGCTGGCGCTGGTGCTCCAGGGGTCGTTGCTGGTGCGGCACAGCACCCCGGCGGTCGCCGACGCGTTCTGCGCCTCCCGGTTGGACGGCGAGTGGGGGCACGCCTTCGGCACCCTGCCGCCCGGCGTGGACCACGCCGCGGTCCTCGGGCGCGCCCGGACCGGCGCGGACGCCGGCTGATGGCCGACGAGCCCGAGGCGGCCGTACGGGTCGAGCGGGCCGGGCCGGTGACGACGGTGGTGCTGTCCCGGCCCGCGGCCCGGAACGCGGTGGACGGCCCGACGGCCCGTCAACTCGCCGACGCGTTCCGCGCGTTCGACGCCGATCCGGAGGCGCGGGCGGCGGTGCTGTGGGGCGCGGGCGGCACGTTCTGCGCCGGCGCCGATCTGAAGGCGGTGGGCACCGCGCGCGGCAACCGGGTGGCGCCGGACGGCGACGGGCCGATGGGGCCGACCCGGATGCGGCTGCGCAAGCCGGTGATCGCGGCGGTCGCCGGGCACGCGGTGGCCGGCGGCCTGGAGTTGGCGCTCTGGTGCGATCTGCGGGTGGCGGAGGAGGGCGCGGTCTTCGGGGTGTTCTGTCGGCGGTGGGGCGTCCCGCTGATCGACGGCGGGACGGTGCGGCTGCCCCGGTTGATCGGCGCGGGCCGGGCGATGGACCTGGTCCTGACGGGGCGTCCGGTGCCGGCCGCGGAGGCCCTCGACATCGGGCTGGTCAACCGCGTGGTGCCCACCGGTACCGCCCGCGCCGCGGCCGAGCGGCTGGCCGCCGAGCTCGCCGGCCTGCCGCAGGCGTGCCTGCGCAGCGACCGCGCCTCGCTGCTGGACCAGGAGGGGCGGGACGAGGAGGCCGCGATGGCGTCCGAACTCCGGTACGGGCAGGCCGTGTTGGCGGAGGGGCTGTCGGGCGCGGCCCGGTTCGCGGCCGGCGCGGGGCGGCACGGCGCGCCGGACGACGCACGGTGACCGACGGCGCGCCGGCCGGCCCGGAGCGGCGCGTTCCCGGCGCGCCCCGCTACCGGTCGGCCGCCGCCACGCTCCGTCACCGGGAGTGACGACGAGCGGGAATGCGGCCCCCAGGGGCCCCGCCTAAGGTGTTCGCATGGCCGAGCGGCCCCCCGACCCCTCCGCAGAGGGCTCCGACCCCCGTGCCGACCGGGTAGCACCCGGGGGCGAGGAGGAGGCACCCGGGGGGTCCGGCCACGAGCCCATCGACCTGCGGGAGCGGCTGTCGCTCAACCGCATGGGCACCTTCGACTGGGACCTCGACAGCGGGTTCATGGAGCTGGACCCCGGCGCCCTGAAGGTCTTCGACCTGCGCCCCGGCGAGCACGACGGCGCGCCGCTGTCCTTGATCTCCCGGCTGCCGCCGGAGGAGGGCCTGCGCCTGGACGCTGCACTGTCCCAGGCGCTCCAGGAAGGCAACGCCTCCTACGGCGCGTACTTCCGGATCCAGTGCCGGGACGGAACTCGGCGGTGGACCCACTCCCAGGGCCGGATTCTGCGCACCGCACGGGGCGTGCCGTACCGGATCGTCGGCATCGTCCGGGAGGCGACCAGCGAGCTCGCCGACTCGGCGCTGCTGATGAACTCCTGGCTGGACGACACCCTTCCGCTGTCCGAGGCGGCGCGGTCCCGGCGCCCCAGCTTCCTGAGCACCCGCGGCGAGTTGGTCGCCCGCTACCCGCGGCTGCGCCCGTTCGTCGACGTGCTGCCGACCGGCAGCGCCGCCTTCCTGCCGCTGATCGCCCAGGACACCGTCCTCGGGGCGCTGGGGCTGTTCAACCACGAGCCGGCGGTGCACTCGGCGGAGGCCCGGAACCTGGCGCTGGCGCTGGCCGGTGTGGTGGCGCAGTCGTTGCAGCGGGCCACCCTCTTCGACCAGGAGCGGGAGTTCGCGACCGGGCTCCAGGAGGCGATGCTGCCGCGCCGGCTGCCGCCGATCGCCGGCGGTGAGGTCACCGTCCGCTACCACCCGGCGAGCGTCGGCCGGGACGTCGGCGGCGACTGGTACGACGTGATCGCGCTGCCGCAGGGCCGCACCGGACTGGTGGTCGGCGACGTCCAGGGGCACGACACCCACGCGGCAGCCGTGATGGGCCAGTTGCGGATCGCGCTGCGCGCCTACGCCAGCGAGGGGCACGCCCCGGAGACGGTGCTGGTGCGGGCCTCCCGTTTCCTGGCGGAGCTGGAGACCGAGCGGTTCGCGACCTGCACCTACGTCCAGACGGACCCGACGTCGGGGGCGCTGCACCTCGCCCGGGCCGGCCACCTGGGGCCGTTGATCTGCAACAGTTCCCAGCACATCGACTGGCCGCAGGTGGCCGGCGGGCTGCCGCTGGGGCTGGCCACCGCCTTCGGGCAGGACCACTTCCCGGAGACCCAGTTGTTCCTGGAGCCGGGGTCGACGCTGCTGCTGTGCACCGACGGGCTGGTCGAGCAGCCGGGCCGGGACATCGCGGCCGGGATCGAGGCGCTCTCCGCCGCGGTCCGCGCCGGGCCCACCGAGCTGGACGCGCTGGCCGACCGGCTCTCGAACCTCCTGTGGGCGGAGCCGGGTTCGGACGACGACATGGCACTGTTGCTGCTGCACCGCAGCGCGGTGCGCGGGGCGACCGCCACGCCGCGGCTGCGGCTGCACGTCCACCAGGCCGATCCGGCGGGCACCGCGGAGGTCCGCTCGGCGGTGCGCCGCACGCTGGACCAGTGGCGGGCCGGCGCGGTCACGCACGACGTCGAGGTGGCCGCCTCGGAGTTGATCGCCAATGCGCTCACCCACACCGAGAGCGGCGCCCTGGTGTCGCTGGAGTTGCTGCCCGGTGCCCCGCGCCGGATCCGGCTGGAGGTCGAGGACCGGTCCAGCCAGTGGCCGCGCCGCCGGCGGCCCGGCGAGACCGCGACGTCGGGGCGCGGGCTGCTGCTGGTGGAGGCGTTGGCGGACCGGTGGGGCGCCGAGCCGCGGGGCAGCGGCAAGGCGCTGTGGTGCGAGTTCCCGGTGCCGGAGGCCGCGCCCGGAAACGGAGCCTGACGCGTCCCGAACTCCGTTATGCCACGGGGAGATGGGCGGAGCGCGCGATGTCCCTTCGGGCGCCGGCGAACGGGGCCGCAAACCGGGGTGATCGTGCCAGGATGGCGACGACCGTTCGTCATGCAGGGGGAGGGCATCGATGAGTGGCAGACCCGACGACCGGTGGTTCCCGCACGGGCCGGCCAGTCGCGCCGTACTGATCGGCACCGGCAGGTTCACCGGTCTGCCGGCGATCCCGTCGGTGGCGGCCAACCTCCGGGGCCTGTGGGCGGCCCTGACCCACCCGGACCACGGGCTGTTGGCCCCGGAGCACTGCCGGGTGGTGCCCGACCCCACCGACGCCTCGGCGATCGGGGCGGCGCTGGCCTGGGCGGTGCGGGAGGCCGAGGAGGTGCTGCTGGTCTACTACGCGGGCCACGGGGTGCTGGACGACGGCGGGTTGCTGCACCTGGGGCTGGTGCACACCGACCGGGACCAGGTGGGCTTCTCCGCCGTCCCGATCGAGCTGGTCAAGCGGCACGTGAGCGGGGCCCGGGCGCGGGCGCGGGTGTTGGTCGTGGACTGCTGCTTCTCCGGCCGGGCGGTCTCCGCGATGTCCGATCCGGCCGATCTGGCGGTCGGTCAGCTCGACCTGGCCGGCACCTACACGCTGACGTCCACGACCCGCACGGCGCCCTCGCACGCGCCGGAGGGGGAGACCTACACCGCGTTCACCGGCGCCCTGTTGGACGCCCTGGCCGAGCCGGTTCCGCTCACCCTCGACGAGGTCCACGGGCGGGTGGACCGCGCGCTGCACAGCCGGGGGTTGCCGCGGCCGCAGCGCCGATCGGCCGGCGCGGCGGGCTCGTTGGTGCTGCTGCGGGGACCGTCGGGGGTGCCGGGCGCGGCCCGCGCCGCGGGTCCGACGGTGCCGCCCCCGCCGAGGACGCCGCCGCCCCCGCCGCCGCCCGGCGCCCCGCCGTCGTTCCACCTGGGCGCCCCCGTGCCGCCGCCACGGCCGGCGCGTCGCCACCGGCCGGTGTTGATCGCCACCGCGGTCGGCGGCGCGCTCGCCGTGCTGCTGACGTCGTCGCTGGTCAAGGGGTGGTTCGAGGGGGGTGACGGGGGGTCGGGCACGGCGTCGGACGGCACCGTGTCGGGCGGGACCAACACGCCCGGCCATACGGGCGGCTCCGTTGGCGGCGCCCCCTACACCGGTCCGCCGGGCGCCACCTCGCACGCCCCGCGCCAGGCCGCCGCCGCGAAGGTGGTCTACCGCGACCGGCGGGTGGTCTGGCGCGCGCCGAGCTGCACGGGCAGCATCTCCCAGGCCCTCGACCTCGACACGCCCGCGGTCACCGCACAGACGATGGACACCTCCGGGAGCACCACCCTCGACTACATCGGCTGTCAGAACGGGTTGAACGGCGCCCAGGCCGTCATCACGCTCGCCAGTAGTTTCGGCAGCCCGGTCCGGGCGGGCACCGCGGACGCCGGGACGAACACGGGCGAGGCGTGCCGGTCGGCCGCCGAGGGCAGCCCGCTGGGCCCCAACACCAACGCCGCGAAGGTCTCCCCCGGCACGGTCTGGTGCGTGGTGACCAAACTGAACCAGGTGGCGAGGGTGACGTTCAGCAAGGTGGACACCTCGGACACCAGCAGCGGCGCGGGCCCGGGCAATCCGACCTTCGAGCTGACCGTCACGCTGTGGGCCGCGCCGTGAACGGGCCGGGCGCCCCGACGAGTTGGCGCGCCCGGCCGCGGTGCGTGGCGGGTCAGTCCTCGGGCCCGTACCACAGCGTGGTCATGTTGCAGAACTCCCGGATGCCGTGGCCGGAGAGCTCCCGGCCGTAGCCGGAGCGCTTGGCACCGCCGAACGGCAGGCCGGGGTGGGAGGCGGTCATGCCGTTGAAGTACACCCCGCCGGCCTGCACGTCCCGTGCCAGGCGCTGCTGTTCGGCGGCGTCCCGGGTCCAGGCGTTGGAACTGAGGCCGAACGGCGTGTCGTTGGCGAGGGCGACCGCCTCGTCGAGGTCCGCGACGCGGTAGAGCGTGGCGACCGGTCCGAACGCCTCCTCGTGGTGGATCCGCATGTCCGGGGTGATGCCGGTGAGCACGGTCGGCTCGTAGAACCAGCCGGCGTGCCGGTCCGGCGGGCGGCGGCCGCCGCACAGCGCCCGGGCGCCCCGGTGGACCGCGTCGTCGACCAGCTCCTCCAGGTCGGAGCGGCCCTGCTCGCTGGAGAGCGGGCCGACGTCGGTGTCCTCGTCCATCGGGTCGCCGACGGTCAGCGCGGCCATGCCCGCGGTGAACCGCTCGGCGAAGGCGTCGTGGACGGCGTCGTGGACGATGAACCGCTTGGCGGCGATGCAGGATTGGCCGTTGTTCTGGACCCGGGCGGTGACGGCGACCCGGGCGGCCTTGTCGAGGTCGGCGGAGGGCAGGACGAGGTAGGGGTCGCTGCCGCCGAGCTCCAGGACGGTCTTCTTGACCTCGTCGCCGGCGGTGGCGGCGACCGCGCGGCCGGCGGGTTCGCTGCCGGTGAGGGTGGCGGCGGCGATCCGCGGGTCGCGGAGGATGTCCTCGACGGCGCCGGAGCCGATCAGCAGGGTCTGGAAGCAGCCGTCGGGGTAGCCGGCGCGGCGGAACAGCTCCTCCAGATAGAGCGCGGTCTGCGGCACGTTGGAGGCGTGCTTGAGCAGCCCGGTGTTGCCGGCCATGAGAGCGGGTGCGGCGAACCTGACGACCTGCCAGAGCGGGAAGTTCCAGGGCATCACGGCGAGGACGGTGCCGAGCGGGCGGTAGCGCACCACGGCGCGGGCCGCGCCGGCGTCCCGGACGTCGGCGGGGTCGGGCCGTTCGTCGGCGAGCAGCGCCTCGGCGCGGTCGGCGTACCAGTGCATGGTCTTGACGCACTTGGCGGCCTCGGCGCGGGCCTGGGCCAGCGGCTTGCCCATCTCGGTGGTCATGGTGCGGGCGGTGTCGTCCCGGTCGGCTTCGAGCAGATCGGCGGCGGCGTGCAGGAGTTCGGCGCGGCGGGCGAAGGACGTGGTGCGGTGTTCCTGGAACGCCTGGTCGGCGCGGACCAGGCGGTCCTCGATCTCGCCCGCGTTGAGCGCGTCGAAGGTCTTGAGGGTCTCGCCGGTGGCCGGGTTGACCGTGGCGATGGCCATGAGCGGCACCTCCTCGCGGGGTGGTGGAGTGGCTGGGGCGGGGCCCGGTGCGTCACGGGCGTCGGGCGGGCGCCCGGGTGAGCGGCCCGGGGGCCGGGGAGGGCTCCGGGACCGGGTCGGGGTCCGGCCCGGGCGGGCGCGGCACCGGCGACGGTTCCGGCGGGATCGGATCGGGCGGCCCCGGGGGTTGGGGCGGTCCGGGGAGCGGCTCCGGCGGGACGGGCCCGGGCGGCGGTTCGGGGACCGGGCCGGGCGGGGGCTCCGGGACGGGGCCGGGCGGTGGGCCTCCGGGGTCCGGGGGGACCGGTGGGGGCTGCCGGTCGAGGTCGGGGGTGCGGTCACGGCGGACGAGCGGTTGCCGCTGCACGGCGGGCCTCCGGATCAGGACGAACGGTGTCTATAGGTGCCCCCGTACCCGAGTCTGGCCCGTCCATGGCCCCGGCGCACGGCGGGTTCCGGCGCCCGGTCGGTCCGGTGGCGGGGACGGACCTGCCGGGCGCCGCGGGGGTCACGGCTGCGGGTCGCGGGCGTCGTACCGGGCGAAGGCGCGCCGGCCGAGCCCGAGCGCGGTGACGACCAGGAGGCAGGCCAGTCCGCCGCCGATCACCGCCGCGGCCGGCGAGGTCAGGTCGGCCGCGGAGCCGGCGAGGAAGTCGCCGAGCCGGGGGCCGCCGGCGACGACCACGATGAAGACGCCCTGGAGCCGGCCGCGCATCTCGTCGGGGGTGGCGGCCTGGAGCATGGTGCTGCGGAACACCATGGAGACGGTGTCCGCGCAGCCCGCGACGGCCAGGAAGAACAGGCCGAGCCACAGGTGTGGGGAGAGGCCGAAGGCGGTGACGGCGGCGCCCCATGACGCCACCGCGAGCAGGATCGCCAGGCCGTGCCGGCGGATGCCGCCGAGCCAGCCCGAGAACAGGCCGCCCAGGACGGCGCCCACCGCGGGCGCGGCGACCAGCAGGCCGACGGTCTTGGCGTCGCCGCCGAACCAGAGCGCGGCGATCGCCGGGAACAGCGCGCGGGGCTGGGCCAGCACCATCGCGGCCATATCGGCGAAGAACGTCATCCGCAGGTTGGGACGGGTGGCCAGGAAGCGCAGGCCGTCCAGGACGGAGGCGCGGCGGGTGGGCCCGTCGCCCTGGCCGGGCCGCATCGACGGCAGCCGCCACATCGCGTAGAGCGAGACGCCGAAGGCGGCCACGTCGATGAGGTACGCCGCCTGGTAGCCCCACAGGCCGACGATCAGGCCGCCCAGCATCGGGCCGCCCATCAGGCCGAGGTTGGAGGTGAGCGACTGCAGGGCGTTGGCGGCCGGCAACTGCTCGGTGGGCAGCAGGCGGGGGATCATCGACGAGCGGGCCGGCGAGTTCATCGCGAAGCAGACGGCCTGGAGGGCGACGACGGCGTAGAGCAGCCAGACCCGGTGGTAGCCGGCGAGCGCCGCGGCGGCCAGCGTGACGGACATGACGGTGGCGCCGGTGGCGCTGGCCAGGCCCAGTTTGCGGCGGTCGACGGTGTCGGCGATGGCGCCGCCGTAGAGCCCGAAGACGACCAGCGGGATCAGCGAACACAGGCCCACCAGGCCGACGGAGAAGGTGGAGCCGGTGATCGCGTAGACCTGGAGGGAGACCGCGAGCGCGGTCATCTGCTGGCCCAGCCAGGAGACGGTGTTGCCGCACCACAGGCGGCGGTAGTCGGGGGAGGTGCGCAGCGGGGTCAGGTCGACGAAGATCCTGCCGCGCAGCGGTATTCGGGGCTTTTCGCCCTTTCCGGCCCGGTCATCGGCCGGCGCGTCAGAGGTAGTTGTACGTGGCACGCGGCAGTTAACCACGCCGCGCGGCCACGATGGAATAGGCGGACCGGCCCGGCACCCCTTACTTCCCGTTCCCCGCCCCGTCGTTGACGCCCGCCAGCCCGTAGACCCGGCGCGCCGTACCCGCCGCGATCATCGCCGCGACCCGCCGGGCGTCCGCCGCCGACCAGGCCCCGGACGCCACCCAGCCGCCCAACACCTCCCCCAGCGCCACCCGGAACAGCGCGCTGCCCACCGCGTACAGCTCCGGGAGCCCGTAGGCGTCGGTGGAGAACAACAGCTTCCCGAACGGCGCCAGTTCGAGGAACTCGGCGAGCACGGCGGTGGCCCGCGGGCCGGTGTGCGTCAGCGACAGCCCAACGTCGGCGTAGACGTGCGGGAAGGCCCCGGCGAGGTAGGCGGCCTGCCGGTGGTACGGGTAGCCGTGCAGCAGCACCAGGTCGGTGCCGGTGTCCGCGGTGGCCCGGACCAGGTCGGTGAGGAGCGCCGGGTCGGCGTGGTCCAGCCGCAGGTCGGGATCGCCGAAGCCGGTGTGCAGTTGAAGCGGGCGGCCGGTGGCGACGGCGAGTTGGACGAGGTGGCGCAGCAGGACCGGATCGGTGAGCCGCGGGGCGCCCGCGCCGAGCCAGGTGCGGACCGCGGTCCGCACCACGTCCGGGCCGGGCGGCCGGGGGTCCAGGGCGAGGCCGTGCCGGTAGGCGGCCACCGACTTGAAGGCGACGGCGGTGCGGGCCGCGGCGCGCACCGCGCGACCGAGAGCGTCCACGAACTCCCCGGCGCGCGCGGCCCGTTCACTCCCCCGGTAGTCGGCCGCGACGCGCTCGGCCAGCGCCTCCAGCCGCACCACCTCGTGGCCGGCGCCACCGCCCGCGGCCGCGGTCTCGTCCGGCCCGGTGAGGTCGCCGGGCAGCCCGGTGTCGACGAGGTACGCGCCGATGCCGGTGGCGGACAGCAGCCGCCGCCGGGTCTCGGCCGGGCCCAACTCGCGGCGGCGGGCGAGGTATTCCTCGGGCGGGCAGTGCGCGGGCAGGTCGAGCAGCGGCGGGCACCAACGGCGGACCGCGAAGCCGGTCTGGGTGTCGAAGTACGTGGTGCCGGCCGCCGGCGGCCGGTCCGACTCGGTGAGGAACGCGGCGAACGTCCCGGCGTCCGGGGCGTACCGGATCACGCCGTGGCAGTGGTGGTCCACCAGCGGCGGCAGTCCGTCCAGCACCGGGGCGCCGGTGTCGCCGACCGGCCGCGGCGCGTCGGCGGCGCTCACCAGCGCCAACGGGTGGCCGCGGCGATCTGGGCCGGCTCCCACTCCGCGAAGTGCGCCTCCTCGGCGCGCCGCACCGCGAGCACCGCGCCGTGCAGCACCTCCCCCAACGCCTCCCGCAGCGGCGTCGACTTCTCGAACCGGTCGGTGGCCTCGGTGAGCGTGGCGGGCAGCCGGACGATGCCGCGCCGGGCGCGCTCGCGGACGCCCAGGATGCCGGGGTCGCCGGTCTGCGGGGCGGGGAGTCGGGCCCCGGTGTCGATGCCGTGCAGCCCGGCGGCGATCACCGCGCCGACGGCGAGGTAGGGGTTGGCGGCGGCGTCGAAGGTCTTGACCTCGGCGTGTCCGCCGTCGGGGTCGTCGGGCGCGCCGGTGACCAGCCGCAGCGCCGCCTCACGGTTCTCCACGCCCCAGCACTGGTACACGCCGGCCCAATGGGAGGGCAGCAGCCGCAGGTAACTGGCGGGCGAGGGGCAGCTGATGGCGAGCAGGGCGGGCAGCGCGTCCAGCACCCCGGCGAGGAACGACGCCGCGTCGGGCGCCAGGGCCCCGTCGGCGCCGGCGGCCCGGTGCAGGCTCGCCCCGTCGCGGCGGAGGCTGAGGTGGAGGTGAGCGCCGTTGCCCACCTCGCCGGCGACGACGGACGGGGCGAAGGAGGCGCGCAGCCCGTGCCGGGCGGAGACCGCGCGGATCGTCTCGCGGACCAGGACCACCTCGTCGGCGGCGCGCACCGGGTCGTGGGGCGCGGTGCTGACCTCGAACTGGCCGGCCGCGTACTCGGGATGGATCTGGAGCACGTCGACGCCCTGGACGAGCAGCGCCTCGGTGACGTCACGGAGGTAGTCGGAGAGCTCCACGACCCGGGCCATGCCGTAGGCGGGGCCGACGCAGGGGTAGTCGAGCGCGTCGGCGTCGGCGGCGGGGCCCTGCGGGGCGCGGGCGAGGACCCACTCCGTCTCGAAGCCCATCCGCAGGTCGAGGCCGGCAGCCGCGGCCCGGTCGGCCATCCGGCGGGCGAACAGCCGCTGGCAGGCCGGGTGCGGCTGCCCGAGCTGGTCGTAGCGGTCGACCGGCGCCCAGGCCCAACCGGGCTGCGCGGCCAGGGTGGTGAGCCGCTCCAGGTCGGGGAAGAGCCGCAGATCGCCGTCCGGACCGCCGAGGTGGTCAGAGGCGGCGATGGCGTCGTCGGAGGTGAACACGTCGAAGACCGGCGACATCCCCACGCCCCGCTCGACGACGGCCGTCAACCGCCGGGCCGGCACGGCCTTGGCGCGGGCGATGCCCGCATTGTCCACCCAGGTCAGCGCGATGTTGCCGACGCCGTCCGCGTCGAGTCGCGCCGCCAACTGGCGGGCGCCCTCGCGCTGTTCCGCCCGCGATCCCATAGAGCAGTCCTCACTTGGCCGTGCCGATCCCTCGGCGCCCGCGCCCGCTGCGTTCCGGGGGCGGCCAGCGCCTCCCCGGTCAGGGGCAGTTGAACTCGCACCATACGCACTTTCCACCGCCGCGCGGTTCCACTCCCCACACATCCGCCAGCCGGTCGACGAGCAGCAGGCCGCGGCCGGAGACCCCGGACTCGCCCGGTTCGCGGCGGCGCGGCAGACTGCTGGCCCCGTCCTCTACCTCCAACCGCAGCCGCCGTTCCACCCCGTGCGGCATCCGGAGGCTGACGACCGCCTCGCCGTCGGTGTGCAGCAGCGCGTTGGTGATCAGCTCGTCGGCGACCAGTTCGACCTCCTCGGCGCGGTCGCCGGCGCCCCAGGCGCGCACCGCGGCGCGGATCATGTGGCGGGCGGAGGACAGCGCCGCCGGGTCGGCGGGGGCGACGTGTTGACGGAGGCGGCCCGCCGTGTCGTGCTCGGGCGGCCCGAGTCGACGCAGCAACAGCAGCGCCATGTCGTCCTCGCCGCGCCGGCCGTCCACCGACTCGCAGAGCCGGTCGGCGAGTTGCTGGACGTCCGACGGCCCGTCGCGGACCTCCCGGGCCAAGTGCGCAAGCCCCGCGTCCAGATCGGCACCCGGCTCCTCCACCAGGCCGTCCGTGCACAGCACCAGCGTGTCACCCGGCGCGAGGTGCACGGTGGTCACCGGGTAGTCCAGCAGCCGGAATTCGGAGGAGAGACCCAACGGCAACCCGCCGGCCACCGGCAGCCGCCGACAGATGCCCTCGGCGTGCCGCACCATCGGATCGAGGTGACCGGCCCGCACGAACCGGGCGGCGCCGGTGGCCAGATCGGCGTCGACGTACGTACAGGTGGCGAAGCGGTCGGTGTCGAGCTCGTTGAGGAACGCGGAGGCGCGGGCCACCACGGTCGCCGGCGCGTGCCCCTCCGCGGCGTAGGCGCGCAGCACGATCCGCAACTGGCCCATGAGCGCGGCGGCCTGGGTGTCGTGCCCCTGGACGTCGCCGATGACGGCGGCGACCCGGCCGTCCGGCAGCGGGATCACGTCGTACCAGTCGCCGCCGATGTCCCGGCCCATCCGGGCGGAGCGGTAGCGGACCGCGATCTGCGCCTCGACGACGCCCGGGATCCGGCGCGGCAACATCGCCTGCTGCAAGCCGGCCGCGATCTCGTGCTCCTGGTCGTAGAGCATCGCCCGGGCCAGGCTCTGCGCGATGCTGCTGCCCAGCGCGACGAGCACATTGCGCTCCTGGTCGGGGAAGTCGGTCTCGCGCTCGAAGAACAGGCCGATCACCCCGATCGGACGCCCCTGGGCGATCAGCGGCAGATACGCCCCGGAGCCGACGTTCAACGGCTCGACAGCCGGCCACAGCCGCGGGTAGGCGTCGTGGAACTCGGCGCGGCTGCCGACGAACCGCGGGGTCAGGGTCCGCACCACCTCGCTCATCGGGAACTCGTCGCCGACCCGGGTGTACTCCAGGTCCGGCACGTAACTGCCCGCCCGGCCCTCGGAGACCAGCCGGATCCGGCCGGCCTCGACCAGGCCCAGGATGACGTTCTCCGCGCCCAGCCGGCTCAGCCCCTCGTCGCCGGCGAGGACGCCGATCACCTCGCCGACCGTGCGGGCGTGCGCCAGGGCGGCGGTGGTGCGCTCGACGATGCTGGTGTGCCGCCGGCGCTCCTCGGTGATCGCGATCCGCTGGGCGGCCTGGGCGTACTCGTCGGTGGCGTCCCGGACCACGCCGATGACCCGGCGGGGACGGCCGGTGGGGTCCCGGCGGATGCTGCCCTGGGCGTGCGTCCAGCGCAGTGCGCCGTCGCGCAGCCGGACCCGGAAGTAGGCGCCGTAGGAATGGCTGCCGTCCTTGAGCGCCCGGGTCACCAGCGCCTCCAGCCGCGCCGCCTCGTAGTCGGGCACCCGGCAGCCGAGCGTGGCCGGGCGGTCGTCGTACTCCCCCGGGCGGAGGTCGAAGACCTCCAGCGCGGGCGGGTCCAGATGCATCAGCCCGCTGTCGAGGTCCCAGTCGAAGCCGCCCATCCCGTTGAGGGCCAGCATCAGGTCCGGGTGGGCGGGCCAGTCGTCCGGCACCGACACGGTGGGCCGCTGCGCTCCCCGGTCAGCCATGCCGTCACTTTGCCACATTCACCCGTATTGCGGCTTGTCCAGTGCCCCGGACGCAGCCCGCCGCACCCCACCCACCCCATCACTGACTCAAGCATCAGCAATCCCGCAACACCCTCCCTCATACCCACACAGACCAGCAGCTTCCCGCCTCCCGCCCTCTCGCATCCGTTGCGATGTTCTCAACACCCTGTTAGCGTCCCCGGCCATGGACGCAGACCCCGGCGGCCGGATCGCCGACGACACCGGACAGGTCACCGACCGCGTCCGGCAGGTGATCGCCAGGCTCGGTTGCAGCCACCGCGAGTTCGCCCGACGGATCGTGATGGACCCCTCCAAGCTCTCCAGATCGCTGGGCGGCACCCGGCGCTTCGCCCTCGCCGAGATCGTCCGGATCGCCGACATCGGCGGGGTCGACACCGGCTGGCTGCTCGGCGCCCCGGAACGCCCCGCGGCACCGCCCGGGCGCGGCCCGGCCCCGGTCCCCGAAGGCGGCCGCCCGCTACAGATCGTCCGGGAGACCGTCCGGCTGATCGCCGAACACGGCTTCCACGCCGTACGGGTCGCCGACATCGCCGCCGCCTGCGGCACCAGCACGGCCGCCGTCCACTACCACTTCCCCGGCCGCGACGAACTGCTGGAGGCGGCCGTCCGCTGGTGCATGGACGAGGACACCGACCGCCGCGCGGCCGGACTGGCGAAGGCCCCCGACGCCCGCGCCGAACTGCTGCACCTGATCGCCCTCCAGACCCCGCGCACCGCACAACAGCGCCGCCAGTGGCTGGTCTGGCTCGACCTGTGGGCCCAGGCCGCCCGCGACACCGCCGTGGGACGCCTCCACGAGCACTACTACCGGCAGTGGCGCACCACCGTCGCCGACGTCCTCCGCCGCGGCATCGACCAGGGCGTCTTCCGCCCCGTCGACCCCGACGTCACCGCCCTCCGCCTCACCGCGCTCATCGACGGCCTGGCCACCCAGGTCCTGGCCACCGCCCCGGACAGCACCACCCCGGGCACCATGCATGCCGCGCTGTTGGCTTTCGTGGACAACGAGTTGGGGTGTGGCGGGAAGGGCGAGGCCGTCGACTCCGAGGGGGACGACTCCGCGACCACCGACGCCGACGCCCCCACTGCCGACGACACCGCTGCCGACGACACCGCTGCCAACGACACCGCTTCCGACAGCGCTGCCACCGACTCCCCTTCCGCTGCCCGACGACGTGCATGACGCCCCGACGACGTGCCTGACGCTGCCGCCGGGGCGGGCCGGCTGCGGGCCAGCTACGAGCCGGGCAATCGGACGGCGCCCGTCGGGCGCCGTGGCGTCCGGGCCCCTCACCCCAGCCACACCCCGGGGAATCACCAACCACCCCCTCGCCCCTCACCCGCCCCTCCTACCGAAGGGATCCCATGACCACCGCCCCCACCAACGAGGTCATCATCACCTGCGCCCTGACCGGCGCCGGTGACACCGTCCGCCGCTCCCCGCACGTCCCCGTGACGCCCGAGCAGATCGCCCGGTCCGCGGTCGAGGCGGCCACCGCGGGCGCCGCGGTGGTGCACATCCACGTGCGCGACCCCGAGACCGGCGAACCGTCCCGCGACCCCCGCCTCTACGCCGAGGTCGTCGACCGCATCAAACAGACCGGCACGGACGTCGTCATCAACCTCACCGCCGGCATGGGCGGCGACCTGGTCATCGACCCCGAGCGCCCGCTCACCCAGCTCCCCGGCACCGACCTGGTCAGCGGCCTCGAACGCCTTCCGCACGTCGAGGACCTGCTCCCCGACATCTGCACCCTGGACTGCGGCTCCCTCAACTTCGGCGACGGCTCCACGCTCTACGTCTCCACCCCCGACATGCTGCGCGCCGGAGCCAAGCGGATCCAGGAACTCGGCGTCCGGCCGGAGTTGGAGATCTTCGACACCGGCCAGCTCTGGTTCGCCAAGCAGTTGCTCGCCGAAGGTCTGCTGGACGACCCCACCGTCTTCCAGTTGTGCATGGGCATACCGTGGGGCGCCCCGGCCGACCCCGGCGTCCTCCAGTCGATGGTGCACATGCTGCCCGAGGGCGCCGAGTGGGCCAGCTTCGCGCTCGGCCGGATGCAGATGCCGTGGGTCGCCCAGTCGATCCTGCTCGGCGGCAACGTCCGCGTCGGCCTGGAGGACAACCTCTACCTCAGCCGCGGCGTCAAGGCCACCAACGCCCAACTCGTCGAACGCGCCGTCCAGATCACCGAACTCCTCGGCGCGACCGTCGCCACCCCGGACCAGGCCCGCACCCGCCTGGGCCTGAAGCCCCGCGGCTAACGCACGCACACGGAGGCACCAACGGGCGGGCGCCACACAACCCCACGGTGACGAGCGGACCGACACCACACCTGTCCGCCCGTCACCACTCGCCCCACCACCATCAGCCACTTCACGCCCCGCGCCCCACGCACTTCGCATACCGCACCCTCCCCTCCCCTCCCCTCCCCTCACAACTTTCCGCATTCCGCGCAGGAGGCAGCCCCATGCCCTACACCCCCTCCACCACCCCCGAAGCCGCACGTCGGGTGGCGTGCATCGGCGCCGGCGTCATAGGCGGCGGCTGGGTCGCCCACTTCCTCGCCCGCGGCTACGACGTCACCGCCTGGGACCCCGCCGACGACGCCGAGGAGAAGCTGCGCCGCCTGGTCTCCGCCGCCTGGCCCGCCCTGGAACAACTGGGGCTCGCCGAGGGCGCGTCCCAGGACCGGCTGACGGTCGTCCCGACCCTCGCCGAGGCCGTCGCCGACGCCCACTTCGTCCAGGAAAGCGCCCCGGAGAAGCTGGAGTTGAAGCGCTCGCTCCTCGCCGAACTGGACGCCGCCACGCCCCCCGGCGTGGTCATCGCCTCCTCCACCTCCGGCTACCCGATGACCGACATGCAGACCGAGGCGGCCGACCCGTCCCGCCTCGTCGTCGGCCACCCCTTCAACCCGCCGTACCTGATCCCGCTGGTGGAGGTGGTCGGCGGCACCCACACCGCCCCTGAGGCCGTGACCTGGGCATCCCGCTTCTACGACCTCGCCGGCAAGTCGGTCATCACCATGGACCGCGAACTCCCCGGCTTCATCGCCAACCGCCTGCAGGAGGCACTGTGGCGCGAGGCGCTGCACATGGTCGCCAACGGCGAGGCCACGGTCGAGGACATCGACGCCTCGATCACCGAAGGCCCGGGCCTACGTTGGGCGTTCATGGGTCCCTGTCTCACCTTCGCACTGGCCGGCGGCGAGGGCGGCATGGCCCACATGCTCGACCACTTCGGGCCCTCCCTGAAGTCCCCGTGGACCCGCCTGGAGGCCCCCGAGCTGGACCGGGAACTCCGTGACGCCATGGTCGACGGCTGCGCCACCGCCGCCGGCGACCGCACCTACGCCGACCTGGTAGCCGAACGCGACCAGGGCGTCATCAACGTCCTCCGCGCCACCGGCCGCCTCCCCCACCAAGCCCCCCGCCCCACCACCCACCCCAACAACCACGCCACCCACAACAGTTCCGACGGTGCCACCGGCTCCCATGACTCCGACGGCTCCAACGGCCACGCTGGCCTCGACGCTCATGCCGCACCCAGCAGCCACACCGGCCTTGGCATCCACGCCGTACCCGACAGCCATGCTGTCCTCGGCATCCACGCCGTACCCAGCAGCCACGCCGGCCTCGACACCCACGCCGCACCCAGCAGCCACATCAGCCTCGACACCCACGCCGTACCCAACGGCCATGCCGACCCCGCTGCCCACACTGCCCCCGCCGTCCGCACCGAGCCCGATAACCAGACGGGCCCCAACACGCCTGGGAGCCCGGTCTGATGAGCACCGCACCAACCACCTCCGGTGGGGCCCCCTCCCCCCTCCCCCACCCCCCCCCGCCCCCCGCCCCTCTCTCCCGCTTTTCCGGCAGGCCGTCCAGGACGAGTGGATTGACTACAACGGCCACCTCAGCGAGGCGTACTACGTCCTGGCCTTCGGCTTCGCCACCGACGCCCTGATGGACGCGATCGGCCTCGACTCCGACTACCGCGCACGCACGGGCTGCTCGCTCTACACCGTCGAGGCTCACGTCCGCTATCTCGACGAGGTCCCCCGCGGCAGCCAACTGGCCGTCCGCACCACGGTGTTGGGCGTGGCCGCGAAGAAGCTCCGCCTACTCCACGAGATGTACCGTTGCGCTCCCTCCGGTGCTCCCTCCGGCGACCCCGTGGCCACCGAGGAACTCTTCGCCCTCCATGTGGATCAGGACCAGGGGCATGCCGTCCCGTTCCCCGACGCCACCCTTGACCGGCTCGCGGCCCTCACCACTCCGGCCCCGGACTGGGCCGGCCACGGTATCCGCCCGGTCGGCACCTGATCACCAGGAGCCCGCGCCCCGCACCCCCACCGACGGCGGCCACCGACCGGCCCCGAAGGGCACGGCGCCGGCGGCGCCCGCCGCACCGACACCGGTGAGCGCCGCTCCACACCCGCGACACTCCAGCAGCAATCCGTCACGGAGAGCGCACCGGGGCTCCTGCACCAGCCCCGGTGCGGACTCACGTCCGCACTCGCACTCCCGCCCCTAGCCATACTCGCGCCCTTACGCGCACCCACCCTCACGCCCCACTTCACGTCCAGATTCACATTCCGGTTCACGTCCAGATCCCTTCCCTTAGATCTCTTTCGAAGCCGTCCCCGAGAGCCGCCGCACCCGCCGAGGCGCCCCCTCCCGTTCGCGAGCTTCTCTGCCTCTTCGCGAGCTCTGCTTCATACTGTGCCGATCTCGGGGCTCGACGGCTTCGGGGATCTCCCTGAAGCCGTCCCGGATGCGACCCTGAGGTAGTAACCATCCGCTTCACGAACGGAGATCAGGGTTATGTCCACAGAAGGTCACCGCATCGAGGTCAAGCCGGGCACCGAGCCCGTCCGGGTCGTGGTGAACGGGCAGGTGCTGGCCGAGAGCCGGCGACCGTTGCTGCTCTTCGAGACCGGCTATCCGGTGCGCTACTACCTGCCGCCGGAGGACGTCCGCACCGATCTGCTGACCCCGTCGTCGACGCACACGGTCTGCCCGTTCAAGGGCACCGCGTCCTACTGGTCACTCGAACAAGGCCCTGAGGACATCGCCTGGGCCTACCCCGAGCCGCACGCCCAGGTCGCCGAGATCAAGGACCATCTGTGCTTCTACGAGGTGCAGTTGGGATAGCGACGGTGACCGGCTCCGACGGCCAGATGGTCCGGCAGCCAGGCGGCGAGGCAGCCCTGCATGCATGCACGCACGCGACCATGCGGGCAGTGGAGTCCCCGTGGCCGTCGGAGCCCCCGGCCTACTCGTCCCCGCCACCCCACCACGCCTCCGGCCCCTCGCCCGCGCACAATCGAAGGGTGAACACCTCCGAGAACCCCCGCCACTCCGCCCGTCCCGAGGAGGGCAGCGCCCCCGTGTCCCGTTCCCGTGATCGCGATGAGCAGGGCCGGGCCCGGAATGCCCGGCCGCGGGACGGGCTCGGGCGGCCGTTGCCCTACGGTGCGCCGGGGGTCGCCCGGCAGCCGGAGGGGGTGCCCCGCACACCGGACGAGGCGCTGGTCGAGGCGCAGCGGCTCCTGGATGCCGGGATGCCGTTCCATGCGCATGAGGTGCTGGAGGACGCCTGGAAGGCGGCTCCGGAGTCTGAGCGGGAACTGTGGCGGGGGCTGGCGCAGCTCGCGGTGGGGTTGACGCATGCGGCGCGGGGCAATGCCGCGGGCGGTGCGGCGCTGTTGGGGCGCGGGGCCGCGGCGCTGGAGCCGTATGCGGCGGCTCCGTACGGGATCGACGTCGCCGGGTTGTCGGCGTGGGCGCGGGAGTTGACCGGCCGGCTCGCCGCGTCCGCGGAGGACGCGGCGGCCGGCCCGGTTTCGGCGGCCGAGGAGGCCCCGCGGTTGCGCGGCCGGTAGGCGGTCGCAGGTCGCCGGCCGGGGGCGGGCGGTCGGGGCTCGTTCTGGCGTTGGGGCGTGGCGGGCGTTAAGAGCCCTCGTCAGTGGGGCCGGTACGGCCGACCGGTTCGGCGTGCGTCACGCGGTTGAAGCCCCAGTCGAGCAGTGTGCTGGCCTCCTTGTAGACGCCGTTGAGCGCGCCGGATTGGGGGTTGAGCACGGTGGCGATGAGGGTGTGGCCGTTGCGGCGGGCGGCGGCGATGAGGGTGTTGCCGGCCTTGCTGGTGTAGCCGTTCTTGACGCCGATGATGCCGGGGTAGCGGGCCATGCCGTGCGAGCCGGCCAGCAGGCGGTTGGTGTTCTCGATCTGGACGGCGGCGCCGCCGGTGGCGGGGAACTTGGCGCGGACGGTGGAGCAGTAGCGGGCGAACTCCTCGTTGGCGAGGCCGGCGCGGGCGAAGACCGTGAGGTCGAAGGCGGAGGACACCTGGCCGGGGGCGTCGTAGCCGTCGGGGGACTTGACCGTGGTGTCGCGGGCGCCGAGCCGGTTCGCCGTTTGCTGCATCTCGCGGGCGGTGGTCGACCAGCCGCCGTTCATGGCGGCGAGGACGTGCACCGCGTCGTTGCCGGAGCGCAGGAAGACGCCGCGCCAGAGGTCGGCGACGGTGTAGCTGCTGCCCTGGTGGACGCCGACGACGCTGCTGCCGGCGCCGAGGCCGGACAGGTCGGCGGCGCTGACCTGGCGGACGCGGTTGGCGGAGAACTTGGGCAGCACGGTGACGGCGAAGAGGGTCTTGAGGGTGCTGGCCGGGGCGAGTTTGCGGTGTGAGTTCTTGGAGGCCAGCACTCTGCCGGTGTCGGCGTCGGCGACCATCCAGGCTAGGGCGCTGAGGCCGCTGGGGGACTGCCGGGCGGGGGCCTCCGTCTGACGGCCCGTCGGTGCGGCGGGACGGGCGTCGGCCGGTATCGGGGTGAGGGTCATTCCGGCGGCGGCGATCAGTGCCAGCGCACCGGTCTTCTTGGAGACGAGCGCGTCAAATGCCATGGGGTCACGCTAAGTAGGGCGGACGGAGGGCGCAGCACGGTTGCGCCAGACGGGCCACGGGGTGGTGGTGTGTTCGGCGTGTCGGGGGCGTGCGCGGGTGCAAAGAAAGACCCGCCCGGTGCGACGGGGGATGCACACCGGGCGGGTCACAGCCCTTTCTACCGCATGTCTGAACGGTTACGCATCAAAAAGATGTGCGCTCTTGGATTACCAGGCCACGGGCAGCGAAATCAGGCCACGTGCGCGGATCGTCCGGCGGTGGCGCACTTCGTCCCGGGGGATGTCGAGGCGCAGTCCGGGGAAGCGGCTGATGAGGGCGTCGATGGCGGTCTCGGCCTCCATGCGGGCGAGCGGGGCGCCGAGGCAGTAGTGGATGCCGTGGCCGAGGGCGAGGTGGCCGGTGGGGTCGCGGGTCGGGTCGAAGGCGTCGGGGGCGGGGAAGCGGGCCGGGTCGCGGTTGGCGGAGGCGAGGGAGAGCAGGACGCACTCGCCGGCGGGGATGCGGGCGCCGCCGATTTCGATGTCCTCGACGGGGAAGCGGCGGATGGCGAGGGCGGCGGGTCCGTCGTAGCGGAGGAACTCCTCTACGGTGGCGCTGAGTTCGGCTGGATTTCGGCGCAACGCCCCGAGCCTCTCGGGGTGGTCGAGGAGGGCGAGGGTGGCGTTGCCGATGAGTTGGACGGTGTTCTCGTAGCCGGCGAAGAGGATGAGGAAGGCGAGGGAGGTCAGTTCGTCCTCGGTGAGCCGGTCGGTGGCGGCGTCGCCGGGGGTGTGGTCGCGTACCGCGATCAGGTCGGAGAGCAGGTCGTCGCCGGGGGTGGCGCGCTTGGCGGCGATCAGGTCGGTGTAGAACTCCAGCATCGCGCCGACTGCTTCCTTCCTCGCGTGCGGGCGGCCGGGGTCGGGGGTGAGGAGCGCGTCCGACCAGGCCAGGAAGTCGCGCCGGTGTGCGGCGGGGATGCCGAGGAGGTCGCAGATGACGGTGATCGGGAGGGGGCCGGCGTAGTCGGTGACGAGTTCGGCGCGGCCGTTCGCGGCCATGGCGTCCAGCAGTTCGTCGGCGATGCGGCGGACCAGGGCGCGGAGGGCGTCGATGCGGCGCGGGGTGAATGCCTGGGCGACCAGGCGGCGGATCCGGGTGTGGTCCGGGGGGTCCATGTTGAGCAGGTTGGCGTCGAGGGCGGGCGGCAGGGTGAAGCCGCGGTAACTGCCGGGCGCGGCATGGCGCTTGTCGAGCGAGAGCCGGGGGTCGGCCAGGGCGCCGCGGACGTCGTCGTAGCGGGTGACCAGCCAGGCGGGCTGACCGTCGGTGCCGGTGATGCGGTGCACCGGGCCGGCCTCGCGGAGGGCGGCGCAGGCGGCGTACGGGTCGTCCAGGAGGGGGGTGGTGTCGATCGGGGCGTCGGGGCCGGTCTCGGCGGTGTTCTGCATGGCGTACGAGCCTAGATCAGCGCGGGTGGCTGCCGGGCGGCACCGGCCGGGTGGGGTCGGTGCCGCCGCGGGCGGGTCGGGAGGCCCGGACCCCCGTACCGGGCCACCCCGTCTGTGGGGTGTGGTCAGCGGCGCGGGGTGGCGCTGCGCTGGCGCAGTTCGACGAGCACGGTTTCGATGAGCGGGGAGCGGTAGACGTCGGCGACGAGCGCCAAGTGTTCGTATTCGGCGGCGAGTTCGGGGCGGTGGTGGGCGGTGGCGACCACCACGCTGTCGGCGCCGTGGACGGGGACGTGGCCGACCGCGCGGTTCTCCAGGCCGCGGCGCAGGGCGGCGGCCTCGGCGACGGCGGCCAGTTGCCGGTCGTCGAGGGAGACGGCGCGGGCGCGTTCGAGGACGATGTCGACGGCGTCGGACTCCACGTGGCGACGGATGCCGCGTTGGACGTCGCGGATCTCGGCCATTTGACGGTTGGCGCGCCATTCCAGGTCGGCGAAGGGCCAACGGCCGGACCACCGGCTTCCGTCCATGGTGACCTCGGGGGTCTGGGCGGTGACGGTGCGCCAGAGGGGTGTGAGGCGGCGCAGTCGGCGCCAGGCGGCGACGCGGGGGCCGGCGGCGGGCAGGCTGAAGCCGGTCAGGACGAGGAGCGCGGCGACCGAGGCGCTGAGGGGTGCGACGCCGTTGGAGAGCCAGTGGGCCGGATGTCCGGTCCATGACAGGCTGAAGCCGATGACCTTGCAGGCGCAGTAGACCAGGCCGAGCCAGCAGCCGGCGGCCAGCACCCGCAGCCCGCGGGCCAACCAGGAGGGCCCGAGCCGGGCGGCGTAGCGGGGGCAGAGGGTGCCCAGGCCGGCGAGGCTGGCGCCGAAGATGGCCAGGTACAGGACCAGGAAGACCATCACGCCGGGGGCGTCGGTGTAGGCGGTGCTGAAGTCGCGGGGGTGTTCCACGGCATCGGGGCGGCCGACGGCGAAGCCGGTGACGGCCACCGCCCACAGGAGCGCCACCGCGCCGACCGTCCGGCGGGCCCTGGTCCGGGCGCCGGCCCGGGCCGCCCCGCCGTCGCCGGCCGTCCAGCGGAGCAGCAGCACCAGCGCCCCGGCGGCGAAGACCATGACGGAGGAGTACAGGAAGACCATGGCGAGGTTGGCGACGCCGACCAGATGGTCGAAGCCGCGGTAGAGGCTGGGTGCGGAGAAGAGGAAGACCGTGGCGACGCCGCCGGTCATCACGCAGGCCAGCCCCAGGTCGGTGTTGCTGCGGTCGCGGAACCAGGCGACGGCTTTGTACGCCACCAGGGCCCAGGCGGCGGCCCCGAAGCAGAGGTAGACGACGTCAAACACGGCTCTCCCCTTCCCGCGCGGCGGCCTCCCGTTGGCGGCGGATGTGTTGGAGCGCGGGACCGAGCGCGGCCGCGACCTCGGCGGCCGGCCCCTCCAGCGGGAGTTCCCGCTCGGCCGCGGAGGGCACCACGTGCTCCATCAGCAGCGTGCCGAGCACCTCGGTCTCCCGTTCGGTGGGGTTGTCGTAGCCGTGGTGGCGGGCGAAGCCCATCGTCAGACCCATCCGTCGCATCGCGGTGGCGACGTCGACGGACGGGGTCCACAGCCGCAGCGCGTCCTCGGTGACGGCCGGGTCCTGGGCGTGGCCGAGGAGGAGGTGGCTGAGTTCGTGCAGCACGATGTGGGCCTGGTGCCAGGGGGAGGTCTTGAGTTCGTAGAAGACCCAGTAGCCGTCGTCGGTGGTGGCGGTCATTCCGGAGACCACCCCGCCCAGGCCCATCGGCACGAGGTGGACGGGGCGTTGGACGCGCGCGGCGACGATGTCGCAGATCCCCCGCAGGTCGGTGGAGGCGGGCAGGTGCAGCTCCTTGATGAGCTGCTTGCACCGCCTGCGCATCTGCCCCACTCGCATGCTCGTCCCGTCCTCGTGTCCGGCCCGCCGCCAGGTGGTGAAGATCCCGTCGCGCTCAGCGGTCGGTGTCGGGCCGTGCGGCACGCCGCTCACCTCCCTGCTCCGGCGGGCCGTCCGGCAGGTTCATCTGCCGGCGGAACTGGGAGATGATCGTCGTCAGGCTGTCCTGGACTTCCGGGGGCAGCCCGACCGAGCGCAGCGCGATGGCGCGCACCCGTTGGTCCCGCATGGCGGCGAGGAACCGGACCTCCTCCTCCACCCGCGCGGCCTGCGGCTGCGAGAGGTCCCCCAGCAGATACCCGACGGGCACCGCGAAGAACTTCGCCAGCGCGCGCAGGAGTTCGGGGCTCGGGTTCGCCCGTCGTCCGTTGCGCAGCATCGACAGGTACTGCTCGGTGACCCTGACGCCGCCGTACTCCGCCGTCCCGCGGCCGATCTCCTCGGCCACGTGGGCGTTGGTGTACGGGGCGCCCGGCGGGTGCATGTGCGCGAAAAGGTGGTTGAGCCGTTCCGCGAGCACGCTCCCCTCCCCCTTGGACCGGTTGTCCCCTCCCACGGCCATCCCCCCGTCCGTCCGGCCGGCCCAACGAGCAGTTAAGGCCGCCGAAGCCACCTCCCCATCCTGTCACGCCGGGAACGCGGCGCACCAGTCCACATACGGACAGTGAGGAACGCCGGACTTAACCGGGAGTTGAGTGATGAGGCAACGACACTGCGTCGACCTGGGCGGGGCGTACGGCGGGGCGGGGCGGGGCGGCGACCCGGGCCTTCTGGCGGGCGCGGCAACGGCGTTGGGACGACGGCGGGCGGGGGCCGGGGCCAGGAGAACGCGAAAAGACCGTGTCGGATATTTCCGACACGGTCTCCAACTCACGTTTCCGTAAGTCGGGACGACAGGATTTGAACCTGCGACCCCTTGACCCCCAGTCAAGTGCGCTACCAAGCTGCGCCACGTCCCGATGCTCACCACCCCGGGGCTCCCGGAGCGGGCGTGCGACACAACAATACCGCACTTCAGAGGGTGACTGTCGCCATCTCCCGGCCGATGGGGGCGGGGCGGTCGGCACCGGCGGTCGCCCCGCGGGCGGCCTTGACCTCAAGCCGGCTTGAGGTTGCAAGGTCGGTGGCATGACGCACACGGCGACACAACCGGCCCTGGACGCCCCGCTGCACGACGCCCGTGGATTCGATGAACTGCCCCGCCTGATGGGGCTGATGACCGGCGACGAGAAGCACGGACCCGCGGCCACCTCCCCCCTCGACGCCCTCTGGGTCCTCTACGACCGGGTGCTGCGGGTCTCCCCCGCCACCGCCGACGACCCCGACCGGGACCGCTTCCTGCCCTCCAAGGGCCACGGCCCGATGGCCTACTACGCGGTGCTGGCCGCCAAGGGCTTCTTCCCCGCCGACTGGCTGCCGGACTTCGGCGCGTACCACTCGCCGCTCGGTCACCACCCGGACCGGGTGCTGGTGCCCAGCGTCGAGATCGGCAGCGGATCGCTGGGGCACGGGCTGCCGCTGGCCGTCGGCACCGCGCTGGGGCTGCGCGCCCAGGGCCGCACCGGGCCGGCGGTGTGGGTGCCGCTCGGGGACGCCGAACTCGACGAGGGCAGCAACCACGAGGCGCTCGCCTACGCGGGCGCGGCCGGCCTGGACCGGCTGCACGCCCTGGTCGTCGACAACTCCTCGGCCGCGCACGGCTGGCGGGGCGGGATCGCCTCCCGCTTCGGGGCCGTGGGCTGGTCCGCGGCGACCGTGGACGGCCGCGACCACGAGGTGCTGCACGCGGCGTACCGCGCCCCGCACCCGGGCCGGCCGCACGCGGTGGTCGCCCGCGTCGAACCGAAGAACGCCACCGCCCCCGCGCGGCCCCGGCGGGCGGCCTGAGCGTCCCGCGTCGCACCACCGAGGACGTCCGACGTCCCCCCTCCCCATGACGACCGGCGACTGACGACCGGCGACTGACACCTCACGGCCAACGGCCCTGATGCGAGAGGACTTTGAGTGAGGGACACCATGCGGGAGCGGTTCGCCGCGGTCGGTTCGCGACTGCTGGACGAGGACCCGCGGCTGGCCGTGGTGCTGGCCGACATCGGTGCCGATGGCTTCGCGGACGCGGCCCGGCGGCACCCCGCGCGGGTGCTGAACGTCGGCATCCGGGAGCAGTTGCTGGTCGGAGTGGGCGGCGGGCTGGCGTTGACCGGTATGCGGCCGATCCTGCACACCTTCGCCAGCTTCCTGGTGGAACGCCCCTTCGAGCAGGTGAAGTTGGGCTTCGGCCACCAGGGCACGGGTGGGGTGTTGGTGAGCGCCGGCGGCTCCTACGACTGGCCCAGCGGCGGTTTCACGCACATGGCACCGGGCGATGTGGCGCTGTTGGACACCCTCGACGGCTGGACGGTGCACGTGCCGGGGCACCCCGACGAGGCCGAGGTGCTGCTGCGGAAGGCCGCGGCGGCCGGTGACGACAAGGTGTACGTGCGACTGTCCGTACAGGTCAACGAGGCTCCGTGGGCCGTGGACGGGGTCGGGTTCGCGACGGTGCGTCAGGGCGGTGGCGGGGTGGTGGTCGCGGTGGGCCCGATGCTGGACAGCGTGCTGGCCGCCACCGAGGGGTGGGACCTGACCGTGCTCCACGCGACGACCGTGCGGCCCTTCGACGGCCGGGCGCTGCGGGCCGCCGCGGACGCCGCAGGTTCCGCGGACGTGGTGCTGGTCGAGCCGTATCTCGCCGGTACCTCCACGGGGCACGCCAACGACGCGCTGGCGGACCGGCCGCACCGGGTGCTCGGACTCGGCGTCGGCCGCCGGGAGTTGCGCCCCTACGGGCAGCTCGACGAGCACCTGGCGGCACACGGGCTCGACCCTCGGGGGCTGCGGGACCGGATCGGCGGGTTCCTTCGTCGGTAGGCCGGCCCGGGGGCGGATGGGTCAGAGGCGGGCGTCGAGCCAGGTCAGCAGGTCGGCCTGGACCTGGTCGCGGCTGGTCTCGTTGAGGATCTCGTGACGGGCGTCCGGGTGGGCGCGCCAGGTCAGGTCGCGGGTACCCAGGTAGCGGAAGTCCTCCAGGAGTTCGTGGACCAGGGTCATCCGCTGGTGGCAGGGGTCCTGGTCGCCGACCGCGACGTGGACGGGCAGGCCGCGGGGGATCCGGGCCAGGTGGGCGGGGTCGTTGAGCTTGCGGATGGCGCGCACCCAGTCCAGGACCAGGCCGGCGGAGAACGGGAAGCCGCAGTCCTCGTCGGCGACGTAGCGGTCGACCTCGGCGGTGTCGCGGGAGAGCCATTCGTAGCCGGTGCGGTGGGCGAAGGCGTCGTTGAAGGAGCCGAAGGTGCGGGGGAGGAAGGGCGAGGGGTGGGCGCGGCCGTGGGCGGCGATCTCCGCCTCCAGTTCGGCGGTGGCGGCGTCGATGTCGAGGCCGGGCAGGGTGCGGAAGACACCGGTGAGGACCAGTCCGGCGAGGTCGGCGCCGTACTCCTGGGCGTAGTCGCGGGCCAGCATGGCGCCCATGCTGTGGCCGAGGAGGACGAGCGGGAGGCCGGGGTGGGCGGCGGCCGCGTGGTCGCCGATGCCCTTGAGGTCGCCGACGATGGCCCGCCAGGCGTCCTCGCCGGTCACTCCGCGGCCGCCGGTCGAGGGGGCGGTGGCGCCGTGGCCGCGGTGGTCGGAGGCGACGACGACGTAGCCGCGGTCGGTCAGGAAGCGGGCGAAGCGGTCGTAGCGGCGGGCGTGTTCGGCGGCGCCGTGGGCGATCTGCACCAGGGCGCGCGGGGCACCGGTCTCCGGGAGCCAGGTGTAGGTGGCGATGCGGGCGCCGTCGGGGGCGTGGTGGACGTCCTGCTGCATGGTGCTCTCCTGGGGCGGCGTCGGTGGTCGCGCCCACTCTGGCCGGTGGGGCGGCCATTGGCCACGGGGCGCGCGAGGCGGATATGGCCGAGTGCCCGCCCGGCGTGGCACGATCGGGCGGTTCTGAGTCGACCCGTGCCGCAATCCCCTTTCACAGGAGGAACGTTGGACACCACAGACCGCTCCGAGCACTTCCCGATCCGGCGTGCGCCGCTGACCCGCCGCAGATTCCTCCAGGGCACCGCCTCGGCCGCCGCCGCGGCCGGGCTGGCCGGCGTCGCCGCCCCCGCGGCCGAGGCCCTGCCCGCCGCGCCGTCCGCCGTCCCGGCCGCGGGCGCGCCCGTGACGCTGTCCTTCACCGCCGCCACCAACGGCGCGGCCACCCTCGCCCCGTCCGGTGACCATCTGGTCGCCGAGGTGCAGAACGTCCTGTGGTCGCTGCCCCGACACGGCGGCGAGGCGCGGGCGTTGACCCCGCCCGACCTGGAGCCGACCCGCCCGGCGTACTCCCCCGACGGGCGTCGGCTGGTGGTCTGCGCCTATCGGGGCGGGAACTTCCACCTGTGGACACTGGCCCCGGACGGCTCGGGCCTGACGCGGTTGACGGACGGGCCGTGGGACGACCGGGGGCCGGCCTGGTCGCCGGACGGGAGCCGGATCGCGTTCGCCTCGGAGCGCGGCGGCGACGCGGTGGCCGGGAGTCCGTACCGCATCTGGGTCCTGGAGGTGGCGTCCGGGCGGTTGACGCGGGTGACCGGGGTGCCGGGCCAGGACGGGCCCCATCAGGACGGCGCCTGGGAGGACTTCGACCCGTGCTGGTCGCCGGACGGCTCCCGCATCGTCTTCGTCCGCGGGCGGGTGAGCGGCGCCGCGCTGCTCTCCCGGACGGTGGCGTCGGTGCCCGCCGACGGGCGGGGCGCGGTGCGCACCGAGCACACCGAGGCGGCCGCGGCGCAGGTGATGGTGCCCGCGCTGTCCCCGACGGGGCGACTGGCGTATCTGCGGACCACCGACTTTCCGGGGCCGACCTGCACGCTGGTGGTGGACGGGACGGCGGTGGCGGTGGACGGCGATGTGGAGCCGGTGCCGCCGCGCTGGGTGTCGCGGGAGGAGCTGCTGCTGACCGTCGGCGGGCAGTTCCGCATCGTCCGGCCGGATGCGCCGCAGCGCGTGGAGACCGTGCCGTTCGCCGCGCGGCTGCCGCTGGATCGGCCGCGGTACCGCCTGAAGGACTACGGTTTCGAGTCCTCGGCGGCCGGCCCGGTCCGCGGCATCCATCTGCCGGCGCTCTCCCCCGACGGCCGCAGGGTGGCGTTCGCGGCGCTCAACTCGCTCTGGGTGGCGCCGACTTCCGGCGGCGGCGCGCCGCGCCGGATCACCTCGGCGGCGGCCACCCGGTATGTGCTCGCGCCCAGTTGGTCGCGGGACGGCCGGGCGCTGGTGTACGCGGACGACCGGGACGGGCTGTTCGCGGTGCGCCGCCGGGAGTTGGACTCGGGGGCGGAGACGGTGCTGGCGGCCGGCGGGCGGGTGCAGCCGGCGCTGTCGCCGGACGGCGGTCGGCTGGCGGCGCTGGACATGGCGGGCCATCTCGTGGTGCGGACGCTGACCGGTGGCGCGGAGAAGGTGCTGGCCGCGCCGATGGGGGCGGGCGGGCTGCCGGGCCGGCCCAGTTGGTCGCCGGACGGGCGGTTCCTGGCGCTGTGCGACCGCAATCGGCTCAACCGCCGGTTCCGCGAGGGCTACAACGTCATCCGGATCGTCGATGCGGAGTCCGGGAAGGACCGGCTGTACCAGGTCGCCGAGCACGTCTCGATCGCCGACCGCTATGACTCCGGTCCGGTGTGGTCGCCGGACGGCAAGTGGTTGGCGCTGATCGCGGAGTCGGCGCTGTGGGTGCTGCCGGTGCGGCCGGACGGGACGCCGGCGGGCGCGCCGCGGCAACTGACCGAGGAGGCCGCGGACCATCCGTCGTGGTCCGGGGACTCCGGGACGCTGCTGTACCTGTCGGCCGGGAAGCTGCGGCTGGTTCCGGTGGCCGGCGGTCCGGCGCGGACCGTTCCGGTGGCGCTCACCCGGCGCCCGGCGCGCGCCCGGGACACCGTGGTGCACGCCGGCCGGTTCTGGGACGGCACCGGTGAGACGGTGCGGGAGGACGTCGACGTGGTGGTGCGGGAGGGGCGGATCACGGCCGTGGAGCCGCACCGGGCGTCCCGGGCCGGCGCCGCCCGCCGGGTGGACGCCGGTGAGCGGACGGTGCTGCCGGGGCTGTGGGACGCGCACACCCACCCGTGGCAGACGACGTACGGCGGGCGGCAGTCCGCACTGCAGCTGGCGTACGGCATCACCACCACGGTGTCCTGCGGCGGCTTCTCCTACGAACAGGCCCGGCTGCGGGAGGCGTTGGCGTCCGGGGCGCTGACCGGGCCGCGGCTGCTGACCTGTGGTGAGCTGCTGGACGGTGGTCGGGTGGCGTACAGCATGGGGCGGGCGCACCGCACCGAGGCGGGGCTGCGCCGGTCGTTGGCCCGGGGCGCTGCGTTGGACTGGGACTTCGTCAAGACGTATGTACGGGCGCCTGGTTGGGTGATGGCCGAGGCGGCGCGGTTCGCGCACGAGCGGCTCGGGGTGCGCGCGGGGAGCCATCTGGTCACTCCGGGCGTGCAACTGGGACTGGATCTGACGACCCATCTCCAGGCCACCCAGCGGCTGGAGTTCGGCCATGCGGTGTCGGCGTCGGGGCACGCGTACCAGGACCTGACGGAGGTGTATGCGCAGGGCGGGTTCCGGATGTTGGCCACGCCGTTCTCGGCGTCGCCGCTGATCGGTGAGGATCCGGCGCTGGCCGAGGACGTGCGGGTGAGCCGGCTGATGCCGCCGTGGGACGTGGCGGTGGTGCGGGAGAACGCCGGACACCCGCCGACGGCCGCCCAGTTGGCGGACATCGGGGTCGAGGTCGGGGTCTACCGCCGGGTCCTGGCCGGCGGCGGGCTGGTGGCGCTGGGCACCGACCAGCCGCTGGTGCCGGTGGGGCTCTCGTTGCACCTGGCGCTGCGGGCGCTGCACCGGGGCGGGCTGAGTGTGGCGCAGGCGCTGCGGACCGCGACGGCGCTGCCGGCGGAGGTGTTCGGCGCCGAGCGCGATCTGGGGACGTTGGAGGTCGGCAAGCTGGCGGACCTGACGCTGGTGGACGGCGATCCGTTCCGGGACATCGCGGCGCTGGTGCGGACCTCCGCGGTGCTCAAGGGCGGGCGGCTGTACGAGCAGCGGGAGTTGGTGGAGTCGTTCCCGGCGCCCGGTGCTGCGGCGCTGACGGCGGCGGCCGGTACGGACTGGCTGGAGGTGGGCCGGCAGCAGCGCCGCGAGTCCTGCTGCGACCTCGGGCACTGACGGCCGGGGAAGCGTGGGGTGGCGCGGTTCCGCGGGGTGGCGGGACCGCGTCGCACCGCGCTCCCGGGAGGGGTTGTGCGGCGCACGCGCGCACTCCAGGTGTCCGTATGGATACGCCGGGTTGATGTTTTGCGCGACCCGGAGCTGGTATGCCAACGGGTGTTGCGCACCGCGGAGTCAAGATCGTTTCCGATACGATCTGGCGGCGTCGCGCGCGTCACACCCCCAGCGGGGAGCGGTCCGCAGGCAGGCAGTTCGCGTAAGGAGGGCTCGTCTTGCATCGCTACTTCACCGACCGGCGGCACGAGGTACTCCGGCGCCAGGTACGGGACTTCGCCGAGCGCGAGATCCGGCCCCGGGTCGCCGGCATGGAGGCGCACCGCACCGTCAGCCCCGACCTGTCGCGGCTGATCGCCCGTCAGGGATGGATCGGCGCGACGGTGCACCGCAGATACGGCGGGATGGGCGCCGGGCACGTCGCCAAGACCCTGATCATCGAGGAACTGTCGCGGGTGAGCGCCGCGATGGGCGCCATGGCGCAGGCGTCCCAGTTGGGCGCTGCGAAGATCATCCACTTCGGCAGCGAGGAGCAGAAGCGGGCCTGGCTGCCGGCGATCGCCTCCGGCGACTGCCTGCCGACCATCGCGGTCACCGAACCGCACTCCGGCGGCCATGTGTTGGGGATGGCCTCCACCGCGGTCCGCGACGGCGACGACTACGTCCTGAGCGGCCGGAAGATCTACGTCGGCAACAGTCACATCGGCGATCTGCACGGCGTGGTGGTCCGCACCGGCGAGGGCTCCGGGGGCCTGTCGGCGTTCCTCGTCGAGTCCGGCACCCCCGGCTTCCGGGTCGGGCCGCAGCAGCCGGCGATGGGCCTGCACGGCTTCAGTTTCGGCGAGTTGTTCTTCGACGAGTGCCGGGTCCCGGCCGCCAATCTGCTGGGCCGGGAGGGCGACGGACTGTCCGTGGCGTACTCCTCCAGCGTGCTGTACGGGCGGCCGAACCTGACGGCGGTCTCGCTCGGCATCCACCAGGCCGTCCTGGACGAGACCACCGCGTTCTGCACCGAACGCCACCGCTACGGCGAGCCGCTCGCCGAACTCCCCACCATCAAGCTGAAGTTGGGCCGCATCCAGTCCCGTCTGCTGCTCGCCCGGCTGGCCGCGTACCACGCGGTGCACCTGTTGGACCAGGGGCTGCCGTGCGATGCGGAGCTGATGAACGCCAAGCTGGTGAACGTGGAGTCGGCACTGGAGTCGGCGCGGGAGGCGATGGACATCCACGCCGCCTGCGGGCTGTTCACCGACCGGCCGGTGGAACGCTTCCTGCGCGATGCCCACCACATCTTCGCGCCGGCCGGCACCTCCGACGTCCAACTGCTGCGGCTGGGCGAACTGGCGCTGGGTCAGGGCAAGGGCGAGTGGTCGGACCGGCTGGCGGGGCTGCTGCGGACGCCCTCGGATTCGCCGGAGGCGACCGCGTCTCCCGGGTCGGACGGACTGCCGGACGGCCGCGGGGCGTTGGCCGGGGTGTTCTGAGGCGCCGGCGGGCCCGGGCTCGACCGGCTCCCGGCCCGGGGCCGCCGGCTCGCCCGGTCAGGAGGCGCCGGCCTCCTGCTGCCGCCGCTCCATCTCGTGGATCTGCTCGACGAGTTCGGCGGCGAACGCCTTGATGGTGTGCAACCCCTCGCGCCCCCAGGGGCGGGGCTCGCGGTCGATGACGCAGACGGTGCCCAGCGTCGTGCCGGTGCGGTCGATCAGCGGGGCGCCGAGGTAGGTGCGGATGCCGAGCTCGTCGACGACGGGGTTGCCGGCGAACCGCGGGTAGTCGCAGACGTCCTCCAGCACCAGCGCCTTGCGCCGCACCACGACGTACGGGCAGTAGCCGTGGTCGCGGGCCATGATCCGCTCCGGGCGGCCGCTGGGCGGCGCCGGGCCCAGCTCGACGGCGGTGTCGAGGTCCGGCGCGTACAGGCCGGCGAAGTACTGCTCCCGCTCGTCGATGAAGTTGACCATCGCATAGGGGGTGTTGGTGGTCCGGGCCAGCTTGCGGGCGAACGCGTCGAAGGCGGGGAGCGGGTTCTTGCCGATGCCCAGTTCACGTAGTCGGGTGACCCGGGCCGGTGCCTCGTGGTCCTCCGGCGTGATCAACAGGCGTCGCGTCAGATCCTCGGTGAGGTGCGGTAGTTGGGAGGAGGGATAGCGCCAGGACGGATAGCGGGAGGGGAACGGGAAGCGTGCGGAGGGGACGTTCATGGCAGCTCCGGGGTGGCGGTGAGGACGGGAAAGGTGAGCAGGTGCGCGACGAGGGACACCAGCACCTGGGTGCCGGACGCGCACTGGCGGGCGTCGCAGGGGACGACGGGGACCTGTGGGTCGAGGTCCAGGGCGGCCCGGATCTCGTCGGGTGCGTAGCGGTGCGAACCGTCGAACTCGTTGACCGCGACGACGAAGTGGATGCCCCGCCCCTCGAAGAAGTCGACCGCGGCGAAGCACTGGTCGAGCCGTCGGGTGTCGGCGAGCACCACCGCGCCGAGCGCGCCGTGGGACAGCTCGTCCCACAGGAACCAGAAGCGGTGCTGCCCCGGCGTGCCGAAGAGGTACAGGACGTGGTCCGGGCCGAGGGTGATCCGGCCGAAGTCCATCGCGACGGTCGTGGTGGCCTTGTCCTCGACGCCGGCCAGGTCGTCGGTGGCGGCGCTGATCTGGGTGATGAGCTCTTCGGTGCTGAGCGGTTCGATCTCGCTGACCGCACCGACGAAGGTGGTCTTGCCGACCCCGAACCCGCCCGCGACCAGGACCTTCAGCGCGGTCGGGAAGTGATCGGACGACGGGTCCACCAAGGTGTGGGGGTCAGAGTCGTCTGCGAAGTCCATGCAGCACCGCCTCCAGCAGGGCGCGGTCGGGACGGGGGGCGGGGGCGGCCGAGACGGCCGAGGGGGTACGCGCGGCGAGCGCCCCGCAGTCGACGAGGTCGGCCAGGAGCACCTTGGTGACGACGGCGGGCAGCCGGATGTGGGCGGCGATCTCGGCGACCGGGACGGTCCGCCCGTCACACAGCCCCAGGACCCGGTCGTAGTCGGGTCCTTGCAGCCCGGCGGGCCGCCGGCCGGTGGCCCGCACCATGGTCATCAGGTCGAAGTCCGCCGTGGGGTGGGTGCGGCCCTTGCTGACGGTGAACGGGCGGACCAGGGGGCCCGCCACGTCGTCGACCCACGGGGCGTCCGGTCCGAACGGCCGCTGCCGGAGGGGCAGGGCCACGGTCAACGGCCACCCGCCGGACCCAGGGTGCGCGGGGCCGCCGACAGATAGGGCCGGACGCTCTTGACCAGCATCCCCATCTCGTAGCCGAGCACGCCCGCGTCGGCCTCGCGGCCGGCGAGCACGGCCAGGCAGGCGCCGGACCCGGCGGCGGCGACGAACAGGAAGGTCTCCTGCATCTCGACGACCACCTGGAGGATGTCGCTGCCCTCCCCGAAGCGCGAACCGGCGCTCCGGGCAAGGGAGTACAGGCCGGAGGAGAGCGCCGCCATGTGGTCGGCGACGTCGGGTTCGAAGCCGTGGCACGCCTTGACGAGGCCGTCGGCGGACAGGAGGACGGCGCTTCGGGTGTGGGGCACCCGCTGGACGAGTCCGGTCAGCAGCCAGGAAAGGTCGGTGTGCTGATTGCCGCGGAACTCCGCGTGCCGCTGTGCGCGCACATCACTCACCATGGTCGGGTTCGTCTCCTCGGGGGCGGGCCGTCGGGGCGTGGTGGTCGGGGGGAAGGAGCAGATCGGGGTCCGCGGTGCGGCCGGTCCCGCCGTCCTGGCCCGGGGTGGTGGCAGGAGCGGGGCCGGGGCGGCCGGCGGCGGCCAGACCGGCCGCGTAGCTGGGGTCGCCGCGGCTGAAGCCGCGTTGGTAGGCGGCCATCAGATGGGGGTCGTGGAGTCGTTCGGGGTCGGTGCGCTGCGGTGGCTGGACCGGCGCGTCGCGCAACTGGGGGGCGATGTGGGCCTGCTTGATGCGGCGCGGCAGCCGGGGCCGGTCGAGCTCGTCCAGGGGTGGCGGCGGGGGCGGCAGGACGACCGGGCCCGGGTCGGCGCGGCGGGTCGGAGCCGGGCGGGCACCGGTGGGGCGCTGGTCGGCGGGGTGGCCGCCGCCCGACAGCGCGCCGGGCGGGACGCCGGCCGGGCCGGAGGCGTGCTGCGGCGCGGTCGCGGCGGCCTCGACGCTGGCGACGGTGGTCTGTGCGGGGGTGCGGACGATGCGGCGGCGGGCGGGGAGGCCGTCTCCTCGGGTGGCGGGCAGCGCCGGCAGGGCCCGGGGCAGGGGCCCGACGGACGGCTCGCGGCGGTCGGGGGCGTAGTGGAAGCGGTCGCCGTGCGCCCGTTGGCCGCGCGCCGGGGCCGGAACGGGCTCCTCGTCCTCCATCCCGTCCGGGAACTCCTCGCGGATCTCGGCCGAGTTGGCGCCCAGCAGCTCCGGCGGCACGATCACGACGGCCTGCACGCCGCCGTAGATGTTGCCCTGGAGCCGGACCAGCAGGCCGTGCCGCTGGGCGAGCGCGGAGACGACGTAGAGGCCGATCCGGCCGTCGTCGAGGAGTTCGGTGAGGTCGATCCGCTCGGGGTCGGTGAGCAGCCGGTTCATCTGCTCCTGTTCGTCCCCCGCCATGCCCAGGCCGCGGTCCTCGACCTCGACGGCGAGGCCGGCGGTGACGTGCCGCGCGCGGACCGTGACCGGCGTCTCCGGGTCGGAGAACTCGGTGGCGTTCTCGACGAGTTCGGCGAGCAGGTGGACGACGTCGGCGACGGCGTGCCCGCGCAGGGTGCCCTCGAAGGGCGAGACCAGCTTGATCCGGGTGTACTGCTCGACCTCGGCGGTGGAGGAGCGCACGACCTCGGTCATGGTGATCGGCCGGGTCCACTGGCGGCGGGTGATGGCGCCGCCGAGGACGGCGAGGTTCTCGGCGTGCCGGCGGATGCGGGTGGCCAGGTGGTCGATGACGAACAGGCCCTTGAGCAGGTCCGGGTCCTCGACCTGGTACTCCATCTCGTCCAGGGTGAGGATCTGGCGGTGGACGAGGGACTGGAGCCGCCGGGCGAGGTTGACGAAGACCTCCAGCTTCTGCTCGTTGCCGGTGGCGTCGCTGCGGACGATGCCCACCGCCTCGATGAGCGCGGCCTCCGCGGCCCGGCCGGTGACGGCGATGTCGTGGGCGACCTGGCCGAGGGGGTCGCCGCCGGGCTCCGCCAGCGGCTCCCGGCCGTCGTGGGGCCGCAGCCACTCGTCGTGGCGGACCCGGTCGAGGAGGTCGACGAGATCGGCCTGGGCGCGGGCGCACGCCTGGCGCAGCCGCGTGCAGCGGTGCGCCTGGGCGCGCGCCTCGGCGTTCCCGACCAGTCCGCCGATCAGGACGATGACGCAGACCGCGGCGAGGCCGCCGGCCAGCACCGCCCACTCGCGCTGGGTGATCCGCGCGCCGCCGCTGCTGACCACGAACGCGGCGACGCCCGCGCAGACGACGGCCACCGACAGGGCGGGGACGGCGGCGAGCCGGACCAGTCGGGACCGCAGCGCCGCGTCGGCCACCGGCTCGGGGAACGCCGCCCGGCCGTGCCGCCCCCCAGGGGAACCGGCAGCCTCCTGGGACCTCTCGGTCCTCGGCGTTGCGGTACGCATCGGCGCCCTCCGGATCGGCCGTTGGCAGTTCACGGAGCACGCACGCTAGTTGTTGCGGGGGTGGGGTTCGGACCTACTTCGGGGTTTCGCTACCCCACGCCACCTACTTGGGTATGCACGGCCCGCACGGGCGCGCGATAAGATCCGAACTCCCGTACAAACAAGGGCGGTTGAGTAGCACACCAGCACCCCAACCGCCCCAACCGCCCCGCCTCACTGCGGGAGTTCGACGGCGGCGGGGTCCGCCTCTCCCTCCACCGCGCCGACCCGCGCCCCCGGACCCGCCGGCGGCCAGCTCGGCCAACCCTGGACCGGCGGCACCGCGACCACCCGCCACCAGGGCTCCACGACCTGCGCCTCGGCGGGCTCGAACGGCCGGCCCGGCGGCGGCACCGCGACCTCGGCGCCGGCCCGGTACGCCGCGGCGACCGTGCGCTCGGCGGGCTCGGCCCACGGATGCGGGGCGAGGTTGAAGGTGCCCCAGTGGATCGGCAGCAGCACCCCGCGCGGCCGCCCGCCCTGGAGGTCGAGCTGCGCCCGCAGCCCCTCCTCCGGGGTCATGTGCACGTCCGGCCAGAAATCGGAGTAGGCCCCTATCTGGACCATCGTGGCGTCGAACGGGCCGTGCTCCGCGCCGATTTGGGCGAAACCGGGGAAGTAGCCGGTGTCGCCGCTGTGGTAGATGCGGTGCTCGGGACCGGCGACGACCCACGAGGCCCACAGCGTGTGCTGCGCGCCACGCAGCCCACGGCCGCAGAAGTGCTGCGCCGGGGTGGCGGTGAGGGTGAGCCCGCCGACCCGGGTCGACTCGTGCCAGTCCAACTCGGTGATCCGGCCCGGGGGCACGCCCCAGAACTCCAGGTCGGCGCCGACGCCCAGCGGCACGACGAAGACCGCGCCGGAGGCCGCCAGTTGCTTGATGGTCGGCATGTCGAGGTGGTCGTAGTGGTCGTGCGAGATCACCACCGCGTCGACCGGCGTCAGCTCCGCCAGCTCCACCGGCACCGGGTGCATCCGCTTGGGCCCGGCCCAGCGCAGCGGCGAGCAGCGCTCGCCCCAGACCGGGTCGAAGAGCACCCGGTGCCCGTCGATCTCGGCGAACACGCTGGAGTGCCCCATCCACGTCAGCCGCAGCCCCGAGGCGGGCGGGCGGGTCCGGTCCGCGGCGGTGGGCCGGTGCACCGGAATCCGTCCCACCGGCGCCCTGCGCAACCGCCCCTCGCGGCTGAGCTGCGTGCGGGCCATCGGCAGCGCGGCGCCGCGGAGCAACTGCCGGGTGGGCGTCGGATTGCGGAACTGCCCGTCCACGAACTGCGGCGACCTGCGCATCCTCGCCAGCCGCTCCCCCGTCGGCTCGGCACCGAAGCTGGCGGGGCGCAGCGCGGTCAGTGGTCTCGGGCGGGGACGGGATGCGGTCACGGCACCTCCATGGTCGGGGCAGTCGCGAAGTGAACGGACCGCACGAACGGTGGGTTCCGACAACCGCCCGAGACCTGCACCGCGGCCCCGACTGCGCCACCGGCACCCTCCGTGGGCAACGACCCGACCGCCCGCCACATTCCCGAACCGACGAAGCGACGCCTCGACGGATCGACCGGCGAGCGGGCCGACGGACGGACGAACCCGCAGACAGGCCCGTACTTCGTCGTACGACGGGGTGAGCGACGACGCCACGCGGACTCCCCCGATCGGGTGAATCCGGAACGGGGTCGCGGCCCCGGCGCGACCGGCGGCGCTCCGCCCCCCTCGCCCTCAGGCCGTCTCCACCGTGCCGGGTGGTCTGGGCAGCCCCGGGCGACGGGGCAGGAAGACCGTGCGCAGGAGGACCCGCGGGGCCATGAGGCGGGCGGGCGGGGCGGTGAGGCAGAAGACGTCCCGGAAGGCGCCGCCGACGACCCGGTCGACGGCGGCGCGGGCGGCGAGCCGGTCGAGGTACCACGACATCAGGCGCTCGCCGGGGCCCGCCTTGGTCTCGGTGCCGTGCGCATAGGGGCGGTCGGCGCCGACCGCGGCCATCCAGGCGGACTCCGCGGCCCGGCCGACCGCCCGCTGTGCCCGGCCGAGGACGCCGGGCCCCGGGCCGCCGACGGCGTCGAGGGTGTCCCGCAGGGCCACCGCGCCGAGCGCGGCCACGGACATGCCCTGGCCGTAGACCGGGTTGAAGGTGCAGTTGGCGTCCCCGAGGACCAGCAGCCCCTCGGGGAGCGCGCCGGGGTGGTCGTAGTGCCGGCGGCGGTTGCGGGTGTCGCGGAAGCCGTGCACCGGCGAGACCGGTTCGGCGCGGGTCAGGAGTTCGTGGACGTAGGGGTCGCCGACGGTGGCGCTGAACGCGGTGAACTCCGCCTCGTCCGTGGGCGGGTGGTGCCCCGTCACCCCGGACAGGGTCAGCAGCCAGTTGCCGCCCTCCACCGGGAGGTAGGCGGCGCCCCGGGGGCACTCAGGCCAGCCGGGGACGTTGACGGCGATCTCGGGTTCGCCGTCCTCGTCGGTGGGCCGGTACATCCGGGTCGCGTAGGCGAGGCCGGAGTCGACGGTCTCCTCCTGCGGTGTCTCGCGGCCGAGTTCGGCGTACCACTGGGGCGTGCGGGAGCCGCGTCCCGAGGCGTCGACGATCAGGTCGGCGGGGAGCCGGCGAGAGGTGCCGGTGGTGCGGGCGCGGACCGTGACGCCGGTGACCCGCCGGGCGTCGCCGATGAGGCCGATGGCCTCGGTCGCCTCCAGGACCTCGACGCGGGTGGTCGGTCCGACGGCGCGCAGGGCCCGTTCGCGGACGACGGCGTCGAGCACCGGCCGGGTGACGCTGAGCGTGGGGTGCCGGCGCTCGTCGAAGCGGCGCTGCCAGCCGGTGGGGGTGCGGGTGAGCAGGTCGCGCGGGAGGTGGAGGCTGCGGGCCCCGGCGTCGGTGAGCGCGGCGACCGTGCCGGGCAGCAGCCGCTCCAGTGCGCGCTGCCCGCCGCTGAGCAGGATGTGCAGGTGACGGGCCTGCGGGACGCCCTTGCGGAAGGCGTGGCCGGCCGGATAGCGGTCCCGTTCGACGACCGTGATCGTCTCGACGTGCCCGCGCAGGGCGACGACGGCGAGCATCCCGGCGAGCCCGCCGCCGATCACGACCGCGGTCCGCCCGCGGGCGGTGTGCTCCGGCATGCGTACTCCCTCTCCCCGCCCGGGCCGGCCCGCCGGTCCGTTGGTCACCGTCGCCGGGATCTGATCACTGTCGGGGCTCAGACTCCGGCGCCCGCCGGGCCGGTGTCAACGACCCGTTCCCGGCTGTGACCGGTTCGACGGCCGCTCGGCAACTCCCGTCCCGGGCTTCCTCCTGACGCGCGGCGGCCACCGCCCGGCCCACCCGTCAGCGCCCCTGCCCCGGGGCGTGAGCAGCGACTTCTCGGCGCCCGTTCCCCCTGCGCGTCACGCCAGTCCCTAACATCCCGATATGAGGCGGGTGTGCGTCTAGACTCCCGTCGGCGGGCGCACCGCGGCCGCGGCCGCTCCCACCAGCACGGGACTCGTCGCACCAGCAAGGGATTCAGGGACGCTTGTGACCTTCCAGCAGGTATCTGAGCCATATGACGTACTCGTCGTCGGCGGATCGGGCGTGGACACCATCGTGCGGGTCAGCGCGCTGCCCGTGCCGTCCGCCGACAGACACCGGGTGCCGCCCATCCGCGAGGAGGCCGGGCACACCGGTACCGGTGTCGCGCTCGGCTGCGCGGCGCTGGGACTGACCACGGGGTTCGTGGACTTCCTCGGCGACGATCCGCCGGGCGCCCTGGTGCGCGAGCGGCTGGCCGGAAGCGGGGTCGACTTCCGCCCGCTGGCCTCCCCGCACGGCACCCGACGGGCCGTCAACCTCGTCTCGCCGGACGGCCGTCGGACGTCCTTCTACGACGCCCGCGACCCGCTCGATCTGCGCATGCCGCCCGAGCACTACCTCCCCCTGCTGCGCCGCACCCGGCACGTCCATCTGTCGATCACCCACTTCGCCCGGCACCTCTTCGACGACATCGAAGCGCTGGGCCTCCCCGTCTCCACGGACCTGCACGACTGGGACGGTCTGACGGAGCATCACCGCGAGTTCGCGTTCCGCTCGGAGCTGGTCTTCCTCAGCACGGCGGGCGCCGGCGAGCGGATCGGTTCGATCATGCGGGAGATCGTCCACGAAGGGCGCGCCGAGGCCGTGATCGCCACCGCCGGCGCGGGCGGCGCCTATCTCCTCACGCCCGAGGACCGCACCCCTCGGCTGGTGCCCGCGGCCGTGCCGCCCCGCCCGGTCGTCGACAACAACGGCGCCGGCGACGCCTTCACCTGCGGCTTCCTCTACGGCCGGCTGACGGGTCAGGACCTGGAGGAGTGCGCCCGGCTGGGAGCCGTCGCGGGCGCCCACGCCTGCACGGCCGCCGGCGCGCACACCGCCCTCGCCCGGCCCGACGACCTGCGCGCCGCGCAGACTCCGCCGCCCCCACTGGCTCCGGTGGCCGCCGTCGAGGCCCAGGTCACCCGCACCGGGGCGTAGCGCTCCGCGCCGAGCCCGAAGGCCCGGGCGACGCCGTCCCACGCCGCCCGGCCCCGGAAGGCCGGCCGCGACCTCAAGTGTCTTGCCACGCAGACGACTTGACGCCCTTCGCGCCACCGCGCGGGCGGGAGGGCGCGGTTCAGCCCTTGCGGCCCACCACCCCGTAGAAGATGGTGTTGTTGAGCTCCTCCGGGCCGGGCACGGGCCCGTCCGGCCGCCACAGCGGCACCCGTACGACGCCCGGTTCCAGCGGGGTGAACGGCCCGAGGAGGGCGGCCACCTCGTCCTTGGTGCGCAGGGCGAGCGGGGTGGTGGCGCTCTTGTAGACCTCCTCGACGTGGGCGCGGGCGGCCTCGTCGACCCGGCCCTGCGCGTAGCCCTCGTACGGCTCGTAGGTGCCGTTCGAGAGGATCAGGTGGCTACCGGCGGGCAGCGCGGCGCCGAACGCGGCGAGCAGCGCGGCGGGGTGGTCGTCGTCGCCGAGGAAGTCGAGTACGCCACCGACCAGGAGGCCCACCGGCCGTTCCAGGTCGATGAGTTCGCGGACCGCCGGGTCCTCCAGGACCGCCTTGGGGTCGCGGAGGTCGCCGAGCGCGAAGGCGGTGCCGGGCGCGTTGGCGAGGCGGGCCCGGGCGTGGGTGGCCACGATCGGGTCGCTGTCCACGTAGACCACCCGGGTCTCGGGGGCGGTCTCGCGGGCCACCTCGTGGGCGTTGGGCGAGGTGGGGATGCCGACGCCGAGGACGAGGAACTGCCGGACCCCGGCGGCCACCACGGCGCGGACCGCGCGCCGGCGGAAGGCGCCGTTGGCGCGGACGCTGTCGCGCACCTTGGGGTGGAGTTCGATGACGCGGTCCGCGGCGACCCGGTCGACCTCGTAGTTGTCCCAGCCGCCGAGGAAGTAGTCGTACATCCGGGCCGGGTGCGGCCGGCTGGTGTCGATCTCCTCGGCGGCGAAGCCCAGATGGTCCGGGCCGGGCGGGTACGGCCCGATCGCCCAGGCTCCGGGGTCGCAACCGGGAGGGCTGTGCTGCTCGTTCATGGCTCCTCCCTCAGTGCGCCGGGCACGACGCGGCGGAGAGCAGGAAGTCGGCGTGGCCGGCCTTCGCGCCCTCGATGAAACTGACCATCTCGCGGTGGGTGTAGATCAGCGCGGGACCGTCCGGGTCGGTGGACTGGCGCAGGGCGACCCGGCCGTCGCGCAGCCGCAGGGCCTCGACGCACTCGCCGCCGTTTCCGCCGCTCCACGGCTTGTGCCAGCCGTCGCTGCCCAGTTCGCTGGCGGGCATCCCGTTGTAGATACGTATGCGGTCCATGGGGGGTTCAGATCTCCTTGCGAAAGCCGCCCAGGATGGCCTCGGTCGCGTGTGCCGGCGCGGCCTGCGCACACATCCGGTCCAGGGCCTCCAGGAACTGCGAGACGTCGTTGCGCTGGTCGAAGTACACGGCTCCGACGAGGCTTTCCGCGTACGCGATGTCCGGGAGCTCCGGGATCGGGAAGCGGAAGATGTGGAACGGCCCGTACATGGCGGGGTGCGGACCCGCGGCGAACGGCATCACCTGGAGCCGGACGTTCGGCATGGAGGTGGCCTCCATCAGCCGGGTGATCTGATCACGCATCACCTTGGGTCCGCCGATGGGGCGCCGCAGCACGGTCTCGTCCATGACCGACCACAGCATCGGGGCCTGTCCGCGGGTCAACAGCGCCTGGCGTTCCATGCGCAGGGCCACGATGCGGTCGATGTCGGCCGGGGCGGCGTGCGGCATTCCGGCGCGCAGCACGGCGGCGGCGTAGTCCTCGGTCTGCAACAGGCCGGGGACGTAGTGCGGTTGGTAGGAGCGGATCAGGTTGGCTTCGCTCTCCAGGCTGACGAAGGCGCTGAACCACTCGGGGAGGACATCGCGGAAGCGGTGCCACCAGCCGGGGCGGTTGGCCTCGCGGGCCAGGGAGACGAAGCCGTCGATCTCCTCCTGGTCGGTGACGCCGTAGGTCGCCAACAGCTTTTCCACGTACGGGAGTTTGAGGCCGACCTCGGCCTTCTCCATGCGCCGTATCGTGGCGTGCGTCACATCGAGCGCGGCGGCGGCGCGCTCGAAGGAGAGCCCCGCCCTCTCCCTCAGGTCCTGCAGTCGCTTGCCGAGCACCACCCGCAGGACGGTCGGTGCACCTGCAGACCGTGGGTCCGCCACGTCCGATCCCCTCCAACCAGCTTCAGTGCTCAGCAGTCTGTCATGCCGTCATCAGCTCGAACAGACTGCACTTTCAATTCTGCAAATTACAGACTGATCCTTGCCAACGGTGAGCAACATCGCACATAGTTAAGTCGTGGCTTCCTACAAAAACGCTCCGTCGTTAGGGCGATGCGGCAGCTTCGCCGCTCCGAGCCCGCAGGACGCGTTCCACTTGCCGGCGCTGCGCACGTCCGTTCCCGAGGCGCGCAGGCGCGTCAGCATGCTGCTGTGCGAGTGGGGCGCGGCCCAACAGGTGCGGGACGACGTGGAGTTGGTGGTCACCGAGCTGTTCACCAACGCGGTGCGGCACACCGACAGCGAGAAGGTCGGCTGCGAGATAGCGGTCGTCGGCGCGCACATCCGCATAGAGATCACCGACGAGGGCGGACCGGGCACCTCCGCACCGCACGCCCTGCCCGGAAGCCTCGACGAAGAGGGCGGCCGGGGGCTGTTCCTGGTGGGCGCGCTCTCCGAGAGCTGGGGCACCCGGCCCGACGACGGCGGCCGGGGCCAGGTGGTCTGGGCGGACCTGCCGTATCGGGCGACGGCGCACTGAAGGCCCCGTTCCGCCGCGGGCGGGCACGGGGCCTTCAGCGTGCCGTGGGAGTTACAGCGGAAGCAGGTCGGGCCGCTTGGGCTCGACGTCGTCACCGGAGGAGACGCCGCGCAGTCGGCGCCCGATCCACGGCACCAGGTGCTCGCGCGCCCAGTGGATGTTGTCCCGCCGCGCCTCGGCGGCGGTCCGCTCCGTCTCCTGCGGCCATGCCTGGTCCGGGTCGGCCGGCACCTCAAGTCCCAACACCTGTGCGGCGCGCAGCGCCACCCGGGTGTGCCCGTCGGCCGACAGGTGCAGCCGGTCCTCGCTCCACGCCCGCCGGTCCTGCACGGACTTCAGCGACCACAGGTCGAGCACCGGGCAGTCGTGCCGGTCGGCGATGGCCCGCACATGGGCGGTGTACGTGGCGATCTTGCCGCGCAGGTGCTTGAGGACCGGCATGCCCCGGGTGTCAAAACCGGTGCACAGCAGCACCGTCGGGACCGTCTCGCGCAGCGCGGCCACGGCCGCCTCGTAGCGCTCGGCCACCGCGTCCGGGTCCGAGCCCGGCCGCAGGATGTCATTGCCGCCGGCGCAGAACGTCACCAACTCAGGGGCGAGTTGCTGCGCCCGGGGCACCTGCTCCTCGATGATCCGGTCCAGAAGCCGCCCCCGCACAGCGAGGTTGGCATAGCGGAAGTCCCCCTCGTTCCGCTGGTCGGCGAGGAGGACCGCAAGGCGGTCCGCCCAACCGATGTACGCCCCGTCCGGACCGGGATCCCCGACCCCCTCGGTAAAGCTGTCCCCGACGGCTGCGTACGACCCGATGGCGCTGATCGCGCCGTTGCTGATGTTCTTCGAATCGTCTGCCACGTCAGGACATACTTCACCGCGAGAAGTGACCTACGCCACCGTAACCAGGGGTTGACGAGGGGTGATTAATACCACCAAGTCAAATTCTGTCCAAGTGGGAATAATGATCGATCAGGAAGTGCTGCCCCACCGCCATGGATGGGGGATGATGCGCGCCGTTGCACCGGTGTTGCGCCCCGTTGCCACCTGATTGCCGCAGGCATCGGTGTCGTATCGTCGGAAGGAGCCCCGCCTCGTCGACGAGCAGCGTCGGCGACCGACCCCGAGGAGCGCCCGTGACGCAGCAGACGCCGCAGGTCCCCCAGTCCCAGCCGGAACTCGCGGAGGTCCGCAACTTCCGCGACGTGGGCGGGCTGCCGACCGTCGACGGGCGTCGCATCCGGCACGGTCGGCTCTTCCGCAGCGGTCACCTCGCGCACGCCACCGAGGCGGACGCCGCGTTCCTCGCCGGCCTCGGGCTGCACACCGTCTTCGACTTCCGCAACGCCGCGGACATCAAGCTGGAGGGCCCCGACGTCGCCCTCCCCGGCGTGCGGAACGTCAACATCCCGCTCACCGACCCCGCCGACGGCGCGGAGTTCTGGGCGATGGTCCGGGACGGCGAGCTGGACCAGCTCCGGCTCGCGCTCGGCGACGGCAAGGCCGCGGGCCGGATGGCCCTCACCTACCGCGAGATCATCACCACCCGCACCGAGGACCACAGCCGGCTGCTGCACGCCCTCGCCGAGGACAGCGTCCCGGCACTGATGCACTGCGCCGCCGGCAAGGACCGCGCCGGTCTGTCCATCGCGGTCACCCTGCTCGCGGTCGGCGTGGAGCGGGACGCCATCGAGGCGGACTACCTCAAGTCCAACGACCCCAGCCGGCGCTACAAGGTCCGCCGCACGGACAGTTCGGCGGTCGGGATGTCACCGGAGGTCATGGAGCTGCTGTCGCCGCTGTTCGGCGCGCACATCGACTACCTCACGGCCGCCTTCGAGGCGATCGACGAGACCTGGGGCGGCATCGAGCCCTACCTCACCGACGGCCTCAAGCTCTCCCCCGCCACCCGCGAGCAGCTCCGCGAGCGCCTGCTGACGGACTGACCCCGCTCCAGGCGCCCACGGCTCGGGCGACCCACCCGGCCGCCAGCACCAGCCCCGTCGCGCGGTGCACCGCGAGGAAGCCGAACGGCCGCTCGTGGTGCACCGCGACGCGCAGCGCCCGGTACGGCGGGCCCGGCGGCGACCACCGGTAGCGCCGTGACCGCGGCCGCCGGGAAGCCCGGCGGGCCGCGGTCAGCGGTTGGCAACCGCCTGTTTGACCAGCGTCCGCCCGAAGTCCCACATCAGGCCGCCGCCGCTGTGGGCGTCGTCCATGACGGCCGTGAACGCCTCGACGAACCGGTCCACTTCCCGTTCGCCGATGGTCAGCGGCGGAATCAGCTTGATGACCTCCAGATGGTCGCCGGAGACCTGGGTCAGGATGCGGTGCCGCTGCAACAGCGGCACCACGACCATCTGCGCGAACAGGCCCTTCCTGGCGGCCTGCAACATCGTCCAACGGCTGCGCAGCCCCAGCGACTTGGGCCGCCCGAACTCGATGCCGATCATCAAGCCGCGACCGCGCACCTCGTGCAGCAGCTCGTAGCGGTCGACCAGCCCGGCCAGCCGGGAGCGCAGCAGCTCGCCGGTGTGCCGGGCGTTGGCGACGACCTGCTCGTCCTCCATCACCGAGAGCACCGCCAAACCGGCCGCCATCGCCTGGGCGTTGGCGCCGAAGCTGGCGGAGTGCACCAGCACCCGGTCCATGGACGAGTAGACCTTCTTGAAGATCCAGTCCTTGCCCAGGGTGGCGCTGACCGGGACGTAGCCGCCGGAGAGCGCCTTGGCGACGCAGACCAGGTCCGGTTCCACGCCCTCCTCGTGCTGGAAGGCGAAGAAGTCGCCGGTGCGGCCGAGGCCGGTCTGCACCTCGTCGGCGATCAGCAGCGCCTTGTGCCGGTGCAGCAACTCCTGGGCGGCGCGCAGGAATCCGGGCGGTGCGGCGGTGACGCCCTTGCCCTGGATGGGCTCGACGACGAAGGCCGCCACGTCCCCGCGCCCCAACTCCCGCTCCAGCGCGTCCAGATCGCCCAGCTCGACGGCGGTGTCCGGCAGCAGCGGGGCGAAGCCGTCCCGGAAGCCGTCCTCGCCGTTGACGGAGAGCGCGCCGGTGGTCAGGCCGTGGAAGCCGTGGCTGCAGTAGACGACGCGCGGGCGGCCGGTGACGTAGCGGGCGAACTTCAGGGCGGTCTCGATGGCCTCGGCGCCGCTGTTGCCGAAGAACACCCGGTCCAGGTGGGGCGCGTGGCCCAGCAGCTTCTCGGCGAGCAGCCCGGGCAGCGGCGGGCAGTCGAAGCGGGTGAGGTCGGCGAGTTGGGCGTCGAGGACGTCGTGCAGCGCCCGGCGGACGACCGGGTGATGCCGGCCCAGACCCATCACGCCGAAGCCGGCGAGCATGTCGAGGTAGTCCCGGCCCTCGGCGTCGTAGAAGTAGGCGCCCTCGGCGCGTTCGTAGACCTTGTCGAAGCCGATGGTGTGCAGCATCCGCGGGAGCTGGTGGTTGAGGTGGCGGCCGTGCAGGTCGTAGCGCTCGCCGCCGCGTTCGGCGAGCAGCTCGGTCAGGTCGAATCCGGTCACGGTGATCTCCTTACGGGCGGGCGGCGGACACGGGTCGGGGGCGCCGGGGGCCCGGCGGCCCCGGCGCCCCCGATCACCGGGTCACCCGCGGTTGCCCGCGACGGTCTCCTTGGCCGCCCGGAGGGACTCCTTCAGCGAGCCCATGGTGGCCAGCACGGCGGTGGGCTCGTAGCCGCAGTGCGCCATGCAGTTGGCGCACCGGGGGTCCTTGCCGCGGCCGTACTTCTCCCAGTCGGTCTCCTCGATCAGCTCCCGGTACGTCGGGACGTAGCCGTCGCTCATCAGGTAGCAGGGGCGCTGCCAGCCGAAGAGCGAGTAGTTGGGAATCGCCCAGGCGGTGCACGGGAAGTCCGCCTTGCCCTCCAGGAAGTCCAGGAAGAGCGGGCTGTGGTTGAGCCGCCAGCGCCGCCGGTTGCCGCCGGCGAACGCCTTCCGGAACAGCTCCCTGGTCTGTTCCACGCCGAGGAAGTGCTCCTGGTCGGGGGCCTTTTCGTAGGCGTAGGCGGGCGAGAGCATCATCTCGTCGACCTTCAGGTCGTCGTTGAGGAAGTTGAGGACCTCGATGATGGTCTGCGGGGTGTCGGTGTTGAAGAACGTGGAATTGGTGGTGACCCGGAAGCCGCGCCGCTTGGCCTCCTTGATGGCCGCCACCGCCTCGTCGAACACGCCCTCCTTCGCGACGGATTCGTCGTGCCGCTCCCGCATCCCGTCGATGTGCACCGCGAAGGCGAAGTACGGCGAGGGCGTGAACTTCTCCATCTTCTTGCGCAGCAGCATCGCGTTGGTGCACAGGAAGACGTACTTCCGTCGGGCCACCAACTGCCGGACGATCTCGTCGATCTGAGGATGCATCAGGGGTTCGCCGCCGGCGATGGAGACCATCGGGGCGCCGGATTCCAGCACCGCTCCCACCGCCTGGGCCACCGGCATCCGCTGCTTCAGAACTCCGGCCGGGTGCTGGATCTTTCCGCAGCCCTCGCACTTCAGGTTGCAGGCGAAGAGCGGCTCCAGCTCGACGATGAGCGGGAACTTCTCCCGCTTGCGCAGCACTCTCTGTTCAAAGAGATAGGTCCCGACCCGGATGGATTGGCGGAGCGGCATGGCCATCTGGCTCACCTCCTGGGGAGCGGCAAAGAACGGTGCCAGTCAAAGAAAACGGGAAATACCGAGCGCAGCACGCGGAAGGCCGATATTCCCCCGCGTACCGTCCCGATGCGGACGAGTTCGTGTTCCGGGGAGTCCACGACCACCCGGACGGCCGCAACCGCGGGGCTGCCGCAGCGCACCGCGGTCCGCAGCGTCGCGGCGGACTCCATGTCCACCGCGATCGCGCCCTCGGCGTGCAACGCGGCCCGCTCCGCACCCCGTACGACGTGGTCGGAGCCGCGCAACAGTCCGGTGTGCACCCGCAGATCGCGCTCCCGCAGGGCGCGCACCAGGGGGCCGTTGTCGCGGCACGGCACGTCCGGGACGCCGCTCCGGTGATCCCGGGTGGCCTCGGCGACGATCACGTCCCCGGGCCGCATCCCCGGAGCCAGCCCGGCGCAGAAGCCGCTGGCCACCACCGGCGAGCCCGCGGTGGGCGCGCCCTCCCCCAGCGCGTCCGCCAGGGCGCGCTCCGCCGCCTGCGGCCCCATGCCGGTCCGGAGGGTGACCGCCGGCGCCCCGGCGGCCCCGGGGTCACCGCCCCGCAGCGCGAACCGTTCGATGCCGAGCGCACAGGCGACCAGCAGCGGCGGCTCCGCGTCCTGCGGGGGCCGTCTCGGCATCAGTCCCCCACCGGTGCCCCGGCGGTGGGGCCGGCGGCCGGTCCGCCGTGGACGTAGCGGCCGAGGGCGGTCAGCGGGAAGACCTGGCGGTAGAGGTGGTAGTTGATGGAGAAGTCCCAGGGGAAGCCGGTGCCGGTGAAGTACGGCTCGTCCCAGGAGCCGTCCGGCAGTTGGTTCTCCACCAGCCAGCGCACCCCGCGGCGTACCGCCTCGCCGTCCCGCTCGCCGACCGCGAGCAGCGCCATCAGCGCCCAGGCGGTCTGCGAGGCGGTGGAGGCGCCGCGCCCGGCCCATCCGTCCCGGTCCTGGTACGAGCGCTGCTCCTCGCCCCAGCCGCCGTCGTCGTTCTGCACCCGCTCCAGCCAGCCGACGGCGCGGCGGACGGCGGGGTGCGCGGCGGGGACGCCGACCGCGGCCAGGGCGGGCAGCACCGAGCCGGTGCCGTAGATGTAGTTGGTGCCCCAGCGCCCGAACCAGGCACCGCACGGCTCCTGTTCGGCCAGCAGCCAGGCCACACCGCGGCGGGCGCGCGGGTCGTGGCCGCGCCCGACCTCGGCGAACATCTCCACGACGTGCGCGGTGACGTCGGCCGACGGCGGGTCGATCACCTCGCCGAAGTCGCAGAACGGCAGCCGGTTGGGGAACGGACTGGTGTTGTCGGCGTCGAAGGCAGCCCAGGCGCCGTTCCTCGACTGCATCCCGGCGTTCCAGCGCACCGCCCGGTCGATCGACTCCCGCACCCGCTGCGGTTCGGGGTGCTGCACCCGGCACAGCGCCAGGACCACCTCGGCGGTGTCGTCGATGTCCGGGTAGTTGCTGTTGTGGAACTCGAACGCCCAGCCGCCGGAGGGGAGTTGGGGGCGGCGCACGGACCAGTCGCCGGGCCGGTCGATCTGTTCGCCGAGCATCCAGTCGGCGGCCTTGACCAACTGCGGGTGGTCGGCGGGCACTCCGGCGTCCGCCAGTGCGATGGTGGCCAGGCAGGTGTCCCAGACCGGTGACTGGCAGGCTTCGATCATCCGGACGCCGTCCGCGCGCCAGACCGCGAACCGCTCCAGGGATTCCAGACCGGCCCGCAGCACGGGGTGGTCGAGGTCGTAGCCGAGCAGGTGCAGGGCGATGAGGGAGTAGACGGCGGGGGGCTGGATGCCGCCCCAGCAGCCGTCGTTCTCCTGCCGCTCGACGATCCAGCGGGCGGCCGAGCGCATCGCCGCCGCCCGCGGCCGACGCAGGGCGACCTTGTGGTAGAGGTGCAGCGCCCTGTCCAGGCGCTGGAAGAGGCCGTCCCAGCTCGTGGTGCGGGCGAGCGGACGCGGCGGGTTGGGGACGGCGGGGTCCGTGTGCAGCTCGTCGAGGGCGAACGGCGCCGGGCGGACCGGGCGTGTGGCCGAGACGATGGTGAGCGGCACGATGGTCTGCCGGGCCCAGCAGCCGAAGGCGTAGATGCTGAGCGGGAACCACTTGGGGAAGTAGATGAGTTCCGGGGGGAGTTCGGGCAGGTCGTCCCAGTTCCACCAGCCGAAGAGGGCGAGCCAGATCCGGGTGAAGACCCGGGAGGCGGCGATGCCGCCCTGCTCGCGGATCCAGGCGGACGCGGTGGCCATGTGCGGGGCGCCCGGGGTATCGCCGGCCAGCCGCAGCGCCACATACGCCTCGATGGTGGTGGAGAGTTCGCCGGGCCCGCCGTAGAAGGTGCCCCAGGTGCCGTCCGGGCGCTGCTCGCCGCGGATGTGGCGGGCGGTGGCCTCGGTGAGCTTCGGGTCCTGGATGCCCAGGAACTGACGGAGCAGCAGATCCTCTGCGTCCATCGTGACGTTGGTTTCCAGGTCGCCCTTCCACCAGCCGGCGGGGTCCTGGACGGAGAGCAGGTAGTCGGTGGCGCGGGCGGTCGCCCCGCGCGCGGCGTCCGCCGTGTCCTGCCGCACGGCGGTGCGTTCTCTGCCGGCCGGGCCGGACTGCTCGGCCCTGTCGGTCTCGGTCTTCTCGGCGTCGGCTTCGTTGGCCGAGGGGGCCCCGGGCAGCAGTGCCCCGGTGCTTCCGTCGGTCGTCGCTGTCATGGCTTCCCCTTCGTGCAGTGAACTGTCAATGCGTGACCAGGGATTCCGTCGGCCGGCGCCAGGACGGCGCCGGCCGGCGACTGCGAGCTAGTTCGTGTTGATGGTCATCATCTCTCTCGTACGACGACGAAGTCCGCGAGCGCGACGAGCTGCGCGCGGATCCGTTCGGGCATGTCGATCTCGTCCAGGGCGGCGATGGCGGTGGCGTGCTGGCGGCGGGCCTCCTCGGAGGTCCACTCGCGGCCGCCGGCCTCCTCGATCAACGCCGCGCGGGAGGCGAACTCCTCCTCGGTGAAGTCGGCGATCTCGGTCTCGGTCTTCTTGGCGTCGGCGGCCAGGATGCCGGCGAGCCGCTCCGAGGCGGGCCCGCCGGCCGCGAGCGCGGCGACGACGGGCAGCGACTTCTTGCGCTGCCGCAGGTCGCTCCAGGTCTGCTTGCCGGTGGCGTCCGGGTCGCCCCAGATGCCCAACAGGTCGTCGACGGCCTGGAAGGCGAGGCCGAGGTGGTAGCCGTAGCGCTCCAGGATGTCCGCGGTGCGGTCGTCGGCGCCGCCGAGGACGGCGCCGATGGAGACCGCGCAGGCCAGCAGCGCGCCGGTCTTGTTGCCCTCCATCTCCAGGCACTCCTCGACGGTGACCCGCTCGCGGTGCTCGTAGGAGATGTCCTGGGCCTGACCGTCGATCAACTTGCGGGTGGCCACGGTCAGTCGACGCGTGGCGCGGCCCGCGTCGACGGTCCCTAGCTCCAGCAGTATTTCGTTGGCCAGCGCGAACAGCGCGTCGCCGACGAGGATGGCCTGGGCCGGCCCGTGCACCTTCCAGACGGTGTCGCGGTGCCGGCGCTGCTCGTCGCCGTCCATCAGGTCGTCGTGCAGCAGCGAGAAGTTGTGCACCAGCTCGACGGCGACCGCGCCGGGCACGCCGACCTCGGGGCCCTTGCCCGCGACCTCGGCGGAGAGCAGGGCGAGCGCGGGCCGCACGGCCTTGCCGCTGTCACCGTCGCTGGGGTTGCCGGCCGCGTCGATCCACCCGAAGTGGTAGGCGGCGACGGTGTCCATGGGAGGGGCGAGCCTGGATACGGCGGCACGCAGCACGGGAGTGGCGAGTGTCCGCCCGCGCTCCAGCAGCGCGGTGACGCTCGCGGTGTCGATAGCCGGGGAAGCCACGGTTTCTCCTCTGTTTCCGATGCTTGTGCTCGTGCGGGCACGCATATGCGTCGTCATGCCGCCTCCTGAGGCAACTGGGCCTGCGGGACGCCGAGTTCGGAGAGTGCCTCACGGGCGGCTGCGGTGCCGCTGCGGACGGCGCTCTCCATGGTCGCGGGCCACCCGGTGGCGGTCCACGCTCCGGCCAGGAAGAGGCCGGGGGCTTGGGTGCGGGCGGGCGGGCGGAGCCGGCCGACGCCGGGTACGGGCGCGAAGGTCGCGGTGCGCTCGCGGGTGACGAAGAAGTCGAGGATCCGGGCGCCCCGGGCGGCGGGCAACAGCCGTTCCAACTCGGGGAGGTAGCGGGCGCGGAGCTTGGCGACCGGCTGGTCGATCTCCTCCTGCGCGGCGGACTGCGAGAGGGCCAGGTACTGGCTGCGTTCGTGGCCGGCGGTGCGGGCCAGCCCCGAGGCGTCGGTGCGGTCGAAGACCCACTGGACCGGCGAGCCGATCGCCGCGAAGAACGGGCGGCGCAGCACCTTGCGGTCGTAGAGGACATGGACGTTGAGGATCGGCGCGGTGCCGATGTCCAACAGCCGGTCCCGGTCGGGCAGCGCGCCGTCCGGCAGCAGGGCGTGCGCCTCGCGCTGCGGCACGGCGAGCACGACCGTGTCCGCGGCGAGCGTCTCGGTGCCGTGCGGGCCGTTCTCCACCGCGACCCGCCAGCCGGCGCCGTCGCGGGTGACGGCCGCGGCCCGGGTGCGCAGGGCGGTGCGGACGCCGGCCGCCTCCAGTGCGGCGGCGGCGCGGGTGTGGTGGAGTTCGCCGAGCGGGGCCCGGGCCCAGCCGATGTCGGCGGCGCCGGGGTCGGAGAGCAGCCCGGTCTTGAAGACCTTGGCGGCCAGGCCCAACGAGGCGTCGCCGGCGGGGGCGTTGAGGGTGGCGACGCCGACGAGGTCCCACAGCGCCTCGATGGCGCGCGGGCTCTGGCCGTGACGCCGCAGCCAACTGCCGAAGTCGGTGGCGTCCAACTCCGGGTCGGCCGGGTCCAGTTGCTGGAGCGCGAGGGTGGCGCGGACCACGCCGGCCCGCTCGGCGAGCGAGAGGTGCGGGTAGAGCGCCAGGCTCTTGGCCAGGTGGAGCGGCACCGGCAGGGCGGTGCGCCGCAGCCGGCCGAGCCGCATCAGGTCGGCGTCCAGGACCGGCACGTCCAGGCGTTCCTGGAGCGGCGCCAGGCGCTCGGCGCCGAGCCGCGCCAGGTGGTCGCCGTAGGCGGTGCAGCAACGCAGGTAGACGTGCTGGCCGTTGTCGACGGTCAGTGGCCCGACGGCCGCGTCGCGGCGGAAGGAGAAGACCAGCCCGCCGAGCCGCGGCCGGCCCTCGACCAGCGTGACCCGCAGGCCCGCGTCGGCCAGCGCCAACGCCGCGGTGGTGCCCGCGAGTCCGCCCCCGATGACCACCGCGGCCGCCCCTTCGGGACGGCCGGAGGGTCGGATCGGGTCGCGCCCGGGCAGCGTGGCTCCCGCTGTCATGCGTTCTCCCCCCTCACGCCTGTCAAGGACGCCGCCGTCCGGCGAAGGGTTGCCCGCCGCACCGATTCCGGATCATGACCGGGGTGCGCGGTCCGGCACCTCATCCACGCCTCCTGACCGCCTGCCGGCGGCCGATCGCCCGCGCGTCGAGCCCGGAGAGCCCGCGCACCGCGACGAACGCCTTCTCCCGGCCGGGCAGTGAGACCCGGCCGCGGAGCACCGCCTCCGGGTCGTCGGCGATCCGCGTCAGCAGCCGGTGGTAGATCCCGGCCATCGCCGCCACGCAGGCGCCGCTGCGACGGTCGAGCATCGGCAGCAGCCGGAAGCCGTCCGCGAACAGCGCGCGGGCCCGCCGGACCTCGAACTGCACCAGCCCGGTGAAGTCGGCGCCGGGCGGCGGCACCGGGCCGTTGAACCCGGCCGAGCAGCCGAACTTGGCGAGATCCTCGGCCGGGAGGTACGTCCGTCCGTTGCCCGCGTCCTCGCGAACATCCCTGAGGATATTGGTGAGTTGGAGCGCAAGCCCCAGCGTATCGGCGTATTCGAGGGCGCGTTCGGCTTCGGGTGCGCCGGGTACCGTGCCGAACACCCCGAGTGAGAGCCGGCCGATCCCCCCGGCGACGCAGCGGCAGTAGACCTTCAGCTCGTCCCAGGTCTCGTAGGTCTCGCCGCGGACGTCCGCCAGCACCCCGTCGATCAACTCGTCCAACGCGTCGAGCGGAACGGGGAAGCGCCGGGCGGTGTCGGCGAGCGCGACGGCCACCGGATCGGTGTCGTCCTCTTCGATCCGGCCGTCCTTGACGCGGTCGAGCAGGGTGCGGGTGTCCGCCAGGCGCCGGCGCTTGGCGTCGAGGTCCAGATCGCCGTCACCGATGTCGTCGACCCGTCGGGAGAAGGCGTACAGCGCCGACATGGCCTGCCGCTTGTCGGCCGGCAACAGCCGGATCCCGTACGCGAAGTTACGCGCCTGCTGCCCGGTGACCGTCTCGCAGTAGCGGTACGCAGCGAGCACCGGCGCGGACATCTGTGTGGTCGCCTCCACGGTCCGACTCACCCCTCTCGTCGCAGTGTCGCCCCGACCTCGCGCAGCAGGCTGAGCTTGGTCGGCTTGGGCGGTCCGGGGAGCACGTCGTGATCGGCGGCCGCGACCGCCTGGAGCGCGGCGCGCCCGCCGGCGACGAAGCCGGCCAGCAGCAGCCGGAGCCGCCCGTGCACGCTGTTCACCAGCGGCGCGCCCCGGTCCAGCAGTTCCCCGGCCCGCTCGGCCTGGAAGGCGATGAGCGCCCGCACCGACGGTCCGCCGGTCGGCGCGGCCAGATCGTCCTCGGTGACCCCGAAGCTCTTCATGTCGTCGGCGGGGAGGTAGATCCGGTCCCGGCCGAGGTCCTCGGCCACGTCCTGGAGGTGTTCGACGATCTGGAGCGCGGTGCAGATGGCGTCCGAGAGGCGGATGCGCTCGGGGCTGGAGGTGCCGGTGACGCCGAGCACGAGCCGGCCGACGGGGTTGGCGGACAGCTCGCAGTAGGCGGCGAGGTCGTCGTAGGTGGCGTAGCGACTGACCCGCTGGTCCTGGCGGTTGGCCTCGATCAGGCCGAGGAACGGCTCGGGGGTCAGCGCGCAGCGCCGGACGGTCGGGCCGAGCCGGCGCATCAGCGGGTGCTTGGGGCCGGGCGCGCGGTCACTGAAGACCCGGTGGAGGTCGGCCTCCAAAGCGTCGAGCAGCGCCGGGCGGTCGTCGTACTGGGTGCGTTCCAGGCCGAGCAGGACGGCGTCGCCACCGCCGGGGGCCAGGTCGCCGTCGCCGATGTCGTCGACGAGGCGGGCGAAGCCGTACAGGGCCATCAGGTCGGCGCGCCAGGCGCGGGGCAGGAAGAACGGCGCGACGGGGAAGTTCTCGTGCGCGGCTTGATCGAGCACGGTGCGCGTGTGGTCCCTCCCGCCACTCACCGCCACCTTCCGGAGGAAGGCGCGACGCGCCTGCTCGTCTCCTCGGCTCACCGGGGGCTACCCGGCGCGTTGTGGAGCCGGAGCGAACCAGTAGCCATTGCCGTCACGTCTCCCGTTCTACACCGCCGAGCCAAAACAACCCATTTCGGACACGCCGCAGCGTGGGGGCGCCTCCCGCTCGATGAGCGTAGTCGAAAGTGGAGGGGCGCCCTCCGATCGAGCTTCATCGCTCGCCGGGGTGAATATTGCCCGACTTGCACCAATTTTTCCGTTCAGTACCCGTACAGCTTACGCCGTACATCTAGGCGTCGATCGATCGGGTACCGAAGCCTCAGGCAACGACCTAACCAACGTCACAGGATGCTCAACCGTTCCCGTATTCACGGGAGTTGACCATTTCTTCACGTTCGAAGGCCCCCGCGAACCGACTCGCGAGGGCCTTGCGCGACGGGACGGGCTATTTGCCCGTTTCCTTCTCGTACGCCTTGATGACCTCGTCCGTCGGGCCGTCCATCAGCAGCTCGCCCCGCTCCAGCCACAGCACGCGATCACAGGTGTCCCGGATCGACTTGTTGTTGTGGCTGACCAGGAAGACCGTACCCGCATCCTTGCGGAGTTCGCGGATGCGGGCCTCGGAGCGCTTCTGGAAGGCCCGGTCGCCGGTGGCCAGCGCCTCGTCGATGAGCAGCACGTCGTGGTCCTTGGCGGCCGCGATGGAGAACCGCAGCCGGGCCGCCATACCGGACGAATAGGTGCGCATCGGCAGGGAGATGAAGTCGCCCTTGTCGTTGATGCCGGAGAAGTCGACGATGCCGTCGTAGCGCTCGCGGATCTGCTCGCGGGACATGCCCATCGCCAGACCGCCGAGGATGACGTTCTTCTCGCCCGTCAGGTCGTTCATCAGGGCCGCGTTCACGCCCAGCAGCGAGGGCTGACCGTGGGTGTAGACCTTGCCGCGCTCGGCGGGCAGCAGCCCGGCGATCGCCTTGAGGAGCGTCGACTTGCCCGAGCCGTTGGAACCGATCAGGCCGATCGACTCGCCCTTGTAGGCGGTGAAGGAGACGCCCTTGACCGCGTGCACCTCGCGCACGCCCATCGACGGCCGGCGCCGGATGATGCGGTTGAGCGCGGCGGTCGCGCTGCCCTTGCCGGCGCCGGTGCCGTAAACCCGGTAGACGATGTGCAGTTCGTCCGCGATCACCGTCGGGACCTGCTCCTGCGCCACCTCGGTCGGCTGGACGCCTTCCATCTGCTCAGCCACGTCCGTACCGCTCCTCAGCCTTCCAGAAGTACACAAAGCCCGCGACGCCCGCCAGCACCGCCCAGCCGAGCGCGAACGCCCAGACGTGCGGCGGCAACTGGCTCGCCTTGAAGCTGTCGATCAGCGCGAACCGGATCAGGTCGATGTAGACGGCGGCCGGGTTGCCGTAGAGCAGCACCTCGACCCAGTGCGGGACGTGCTTGCCCTTGAGGATGACGCTGATGCTGAACATCACGCCGGACGCGTACATCCACGTCCGCATGATGAAGGGCATCAACTGCGCCAGGTCCGGGGTCTTGCTGCCGAGCCGGGCCATGATCATCGCCAGGCCGGTGTTGAACACGAACTGGAGCGCCAGCGCGGGCAGCACCAGCAGCCAGGACCAGGTCGGCACCTGCCCGAAGGCGAGCAGGATGACCACCAGCACGCCCATGGAGAACAGCAGTTGCTGCAACTGCATCAGGCAGAACGAGATCGGCAGACAGGCCCGCGGGAAGTGCAGCGCGCGCACCAGACCGAGGTTGCCGGAGATCGCCCGGGTGCCGGCCATCACCGAGCTCTGGGTGAAGGTGAAGATGAAGACACCGGTCACCAGGAACGGGACATAGTCCGGGACGCCCTTACGGGTGCCGATCAGCAGACCGAAGATGAGGTAGTAGACGAGCGCGTTCAGTAGCGGCGTCGCCACCTGCCAGACCTGGCCCAGCTTCGCCTGGCTGAACTGCGCGGTCAGCTTGGCGCTGGCGAAGGCGGAGATGAAGTGCCGGCGGGCCCAAAGCTGCCGGACGTACTCCACAAGGCTGGGCCGGGCCCCGCTCTGCGCCAGTCCGTACTTCTCGGCCCGCTGGAGGGGGCTGAGACCTTCGTCGGCGGATGGCGGGGCACTCATGGCGACCGCACTGTCGTGCGTAGTCTCGCTCACAGTTGACACTTTCGTCCTCAAGGTGCGCTGCCGGGGACGCCCCGGTTCGCGCCTGATGCTCTCAGATACGAGCTTGTCAGATGATGGGAGGGCGGCCCAGCCGGGTCAGGCGCCACACGGTAGTCCACTTCATGGGACGCCGAGGACCGCAGGCCGTTGACCAGCCCTCCTTGAAGCCGCCCAGCCAAGCCCTGAGTCCGGGCAACGATGGCCGGCGGGCGAGGGTGAGCAGGAACCAGACACCGAGGTAGACCGGCACCAGCGGGGCGGGGAGGTTGCGGCGGGCCAGCCAGACCCGGTTGCGGGCCACCATCCGGTGGTAGACCGCGTGCCGGGCCGGGGCCGTGGTGGGGTGGTGCAGGACCAGGTCCGCCCGGTAGTCGACCAGCCAGCCGGCGTCCAGTGCCCGCCAGGACAGGTCGGTCTCCTCGTGGGCGTAGAAGAAGTCGTCGGGCAGGCCGCCGACCTCGGTGAACACCGCGGTGCGGGCCGCGTTGGCGCCGCCGAGGAAGGTGGTCACCCGCGAGGAGCGCATCGGGTCGGAGGCGCGCAGTCGCGGGACGTGCCGGCGCTGGGTCAGCCCGGTGTCCGGGTCGGCGATGCGGAAGCTGATGATGCCCAGCTTCGGGTCAGCGGCGAACGCCCGCCGGCACAGCTCGGCGGTGTCGGCGTTCGGCAACAGTCCGTCGTCGTCCAGGAACAGCAGCGCGTCCACGTCCCGGCCGCCCGGGCCGAACGCCTCGATGCCGACGTTGCGGCCGGCCGGGATGCCGACGTTCTCCGGCAGCTCGACGGTCCGCACGGTGATCCCGGGGACGTCCAGCTCCGGCAGCGGGGCGCCGTTGCCGACCAGCACCACCTCGATCGGATCGCCGTCCTGCTTGGCGACGGATTCCAGCAGCGCGCGCAGCTCGGCGGGGCGGTTGCCCATGGTGAGGACGACCGCCCCGAGTCGCATGCGGGGTGCCCCGGTCATTTGAGCCTGCTGGACGCGAGGATGGACACCAGGTGCAGCAGGGTCTGGAGCAGCGCGATGCCGGCCAGCACCGCGACGCCGAGCCGGGAGAAGAACAGGTCGCCGCGGACCGCGTCCACGATCGCCAGCACCAGGATCAGCAGCGACGCCTCGATCCCGAGCACCAGCCGATGGAACTTCAGCGCCGCGGCGGCCTTGCGGGCCAGCGCCAAACCGGACGAACGCGGCTCGGCCGCCGCCTCCTTGACCGGCGGCAGCCCGCCCTGGTGTCGGGCGACGCCGACCAGGTCGGTCTCGGCCTTGATCAGGATCGCGCCGAGCGCGGCCAGGGTGCCCAGGAACGCCCAGAGCCAGTCGATCCGGCCGGGGCCCCACAGGTCGGCGGCGCGCAGGCCGAAGCCGACCAGCACCGCCGCGTCGCACAGGTAGGCGCCGACCCGGTCCAGGTAGACGCCGCCGAGCGAGAACTGCTTCTTCCAGCGGGCGACCTCGCCGTCGACGCAGTCGAGCAGCAGGTAGAGCTGGACCATCAGCACGCCGAGCACGGCGCCCCAGATCCCCGGCACCAGCAGCGCCGGGGCGGCGAGGACGCCGAAGACGGTCATCAGGTAGGTCAACTGGTTGGGCGTGACCTTGGTGTTCACCAGGTATCGGTCGCAGCGCAGCGAGATTTCCCGCATGTAGAGGCGGCCGGCCCAGTGCTCACCGCTGCGCCGGTCCTTCACGCCCTCGGGGTGAACGACCGGGCGGAGTTCAGCTACTGATGGTTTCGGCATAGTCGGCGTATGCGTCCCTGATCTGGTCGGTGGTCAGGTCCAGGTGCTCCAGAATCGTGTAGCGGCCCGGACGGGTCTTCGGGGCGAACGCGACGGCCTGCACGAACTCGTCGTCGGTGAAGCCGATGTCGCCCGGGGTGACCGGCAGGCCGTGGCGCTGGAGCACCTGGACCATCAGCCCCGCGGTCTCGCGGTCGCCGCGCAGGTGGGTGGCGAAGGCGGCCCCGAGGCCGCACTGCTCGCCGTGGCTCGCCGCCCTCTTGGGGAAGAGGAGGTCGAAGGCGTGGTTGATCTCATGGCAGGCCCCCGAGGCGGGACGGCTGTCGCCGGCCACCGACATCGAGATCCCGGTGAGGACCAGGCCCTCGGCCAGCACCTGGAGGAAGTTGTCGTCGCTGACGCTCCCGGGGTGGCGCAACACGGCCTCGCCGGCCTGCCGGGCCATCGCCGCGGCCAGCCCGTCGATGTCCTCGCCGGTCTCCCGGTGCGAGAGCTCCCAGTCCGCGACCGCGGAGATGTTGGAGATCGCGTCACCGATGCCGGAGCGGACGAAGCGGACCGGGGCCTCGCGGATGATGTCGAGGTCGATCACCACCGCGATCGGGTTGGGCACGCCGTACGAGCCGCGGCCCGCGTCGTTGTCGAGGGTGGCGACCGGCGAGCACAGCCCGTCGTGCGACAGGTTGGTCGCGACCGCCACCAGCGGCTTGCCGATGCGCGCCGCGGCGAACTTCGCGCAGTCGATGATCTTGCCGCCGCCCAGGCCCACGACCGCGTCGTAGTGGCCCTTCTTCATGGCATCGGCGAGCTTGATCGCGTCGTCGAGGGTGCCGCCGCCGACCTCGTACCACTCGGCGCCGGGCAGGGCGGGGGCCAGCCGCTGGCGCAGCCGGGCCCCCGAGCCACCGCTGATCGCGATGGCCAGCTTGCCGGAAGCCGAGATGCGCTGGTCGGCCAGCACGCCCGCCAGGTCGTCCAGGGCGCCGGCGCTGATGTCGACGACGACCGGGGACGGAATGAGGCGGGTCAGTACAGGCATGCGATGTCACGGCCCTTCGCGAGGTCGTCGTGGTTGTCGATCTCGACCCACTTGACGTCGCCGATCGGGGCCACGTCGACCTTGAAGCCGCGGTTGACCAGTTCCTGGTAGCCGTCCTCGTAGTAGAGGTCAGGGTCCCGCTCGAAGGTGGTCTTCAGGGCGTCGGCCAGCTCGGCGGCGGCGGAGCCCTCGATGAAGGTGACGCCGATGTACTCACCGGTCGCCTCGGCCGGGTCCATCAGCTTGGTGATCTTCCGGACGCCCTTGGCGGGGTCCGCGACGACCTTCATCTCCTCGTCGGCGAGCTGCTTGACGGTGTCCAGCGCGAGGATGATCTGCTGGCCGTTGCCGCGCGCGGCGAGCAGGTCCCGCTCGACGGAGACCGGGTGCACGGTGTCGCCGTTGGCGAGGATCACCGAGTCGTGGGCCGCGATCACGTCACGGGCGCACCACAGGGAGTAGGCGTTGTTCCACTCCTCGGCCTTGTCGTTGTCGATGAGGGTGAGCTTGAGGCCGTACTGCTGCTCCAGGGCCTCCTTGCGCTCGTACACGGCCTCCTTGCGGTAGCCGACGATGATCGCGACCTCGGTGAGACCGATCTCGGCGAAGTTGCCGAGGGTCAGGTCGAGGATGGTCTTCTCGCCGTCGACCGGCACCAGCGCCTTGGGCAGGGTGTCGGTGTAGGGGCGCAGACGCCGTCCGGCGCCGGCGGCCAGCACGAGGCCGATCATGCGGGTTCTCCTTCATCGTGAACGGCGGGTGCGCCGTGCTTGTGAGCGGCCACCCAGAAGCGGATGCTCTCGGCGAGCACCAGCAGCGCCAAGAGCACAGCGAGTGCCGTGAGCGCGACTGCGAAACCTGTGGCGGGCAGCGCGGCGGCGAGGACGGTGACCACGAGGATCCGCCCTTCGTGTCCGCCGGAGGCCCGGACCAGCCACCGCGGTGGGGCCCCGGCGCCACCGCGGATGCGGTAGACCGTGTCGTAGTGATGGTAGGCGACCGCCGCGACCAGCCCGAACGCCGCGGGCAGCGCCGCGTGGGCGTCCGACCGGGCGGCCAGCACCAGCACCGTGAGGTATTCGCCGGCCCGGAAGAAGGGCGGGACGAGCCAGTCCAGGGCGCCCTTGAGCGGGCGGGACAGCGCCGCGGCGGCCAGCAGCGCGGCGCAGACGGCGACGCCGACGGTGAGCCAGGACGCCGGTTCCGGCTGCGAGACCAGCCACACCAACAGCACCGCGGACGAGAGAAACGCCATAACGGGCGCCAGGAGGGAACCGGTCCGGCCCCGGCCGCGACCGCGGCGGGTGAGCAGTTCGACCAGCGGGCCGTAGTCGGCGAGCTCCGCGAGCGCGCGGGCGGCGCGGTCGGTGCGGCGGGCGCGCCGGGCCCGGGAGCGCAGCACCCGGCCGGCGGTGGTGTAGCAGGCGGCCAGCGCGCAGCCGACGAGCAGGGCGTAGAAGACGATGCGCGGGGTGGTGAGCGCGGTCAGCACGGCGATCATGGCCCAGCGTTCGCCGATGGGCAGCACGATCATCCGTCGCACCCAGACCGTCCAGCCGACGCTGTCGAGCCGGTCGGAGAGCGCCACGGCGGGGCCGGCGGCCCCGGCGCCGCCCTCGAAGTCGCTGCCCTCGTTGAAGGCGAAGTCGACGATGTGCCGGCAGGTCTGGAGGATCATCGCGCCGAGCGCCAGCGCCCAGACGTCGTCCCCGCCGCGGGCCGCGCCGAGGGCGAGCCCGGCGTAGTACGCGTACTCCTTGGCACGGTCGAAGGTGGCGTCCAGCCAGGCGCCCAGCGTCGAGTACTGGAGCGAGTAGCGGGCCAGTTGCCCGTCGGTGCAGTCCAGGACGAAGGAGAGCAGCAGCAGTGCGCCGGCGGCGACGAAGCCGCCGCGGGTGCCGGTGGCCGCGCAGCCCGCCGCGATCAGCGCGGTGAGCAGGGACGCGGTGGTGACCTGGTTGGGGGTCAGGCCGCGGCGCGCGCACCAGCGGGCGAGGTAGCGGGAGTAGGGGCTGATGCAGAAGGTGGTGAAGAAGCCGTCGCGGGACTTCACGGCGGTGCGCAGCCGGACCGCCTCGTCGTCGACGGCGGCGACCGCCTCGCGGGCCTCCTCCCGCTGGGCGGGGGTCAGCGCGAGGGTGGCGACCAGGGTGCCCGGCTCGACGCGGTGCAGTCCGACGTCGGCGCGGTCGAGCGCCTCGGTCAGGGTGTCGGTGAGCACGTCCGTCAGGTGCGCGGTGCCCGCGCCGACCGGGATGCGGCCGGCGGCGCGGTCCAGCGCGGCGCGGGCCGCGGGCTGGACGGTGAGCGCGCCGGGCACGGCGGCGGCCGGGAAGCGGGGGTCGGTCAGGGCGAGCCGCAGGGCGTGCAGGTGCCCGACGAAGCGGGGGTCCACGATGGCCACCCGCTCCTGAGCGGGTGCCTCGGCGAGGAGTTCGGCGGCGCCGGCCGGGTCATCGGCCGCGCGGACCTCGAAACCCAGTGCGCGCAGGTCGGCTTCGAGCGACGACCCGGCGACCGGCGGACCGGTGAGGATGGCGGTCGACAGACGAACTCACTCCTTGGATGCTGACGAGCCGCGCCGGTCGGTCCGCATTCGGCACGAACTACCCGGGCGGCGGGCGTGGCACACCGGGCCGGAGAAGGCCGGGGGCACGTCGGCAGAGGCTATCTGATCGCGGGATGCGGCCGTTCACCATGCATTCACCACTCGATCGGGTGACCGACGGCTGCGCCTGCCGCGATCATCATGGTGGATCGGGGCGCGCCGGAACAACTGGCCGGCGGGCCGGGTGCCGGATATGCGGGGGCTGGTCACGGTTGCCGCGGGGCGGCTGTGGCGAGGGCCATGCCGGCGGCGGGCGGTGCGGCCGCGGCCGCACCGGGCGGCGCTCTGCCGAAGATGGCCGGCCTGGTGGGGCAGACTTGACACCGACGACCGACGACAAGGATGGGCATGCCGATCACACCTCCCAAGGGACAGACCGCCGGAACCTCTGCGGTGGGGGCACCGGACGGCGCCGCCGAGCCGATCATGCTGGAGCTGGTCGACGAGGACGGCAGGACGGTCGGCACCGCGGAGAAGCTGGCGGCGCACCAGCCGCCGGGGCAGTTGCACCGGGCGTTCTCGGTCTTCCTCTTCGACGAGAAGGGACGGCTGCTGCTGCAGCGCCGGGCGCTGTCGAAGTACCACTCCCCCGGCGTGTGGTCCAACACCTGCTGCGGCCACCCGTATCCCGGGGAGACGCCGTTCGCGGCCGCGGCCCGGCGGACCGCGGAGGAGCTCGGAGTGGCCCCGGCGCTGCTGGCCGAGGCCGGGACGGTGCGCTACAACCATCCCGATCCGGACTCCGGTCTGGTGGAGCAGGAGTACAACCACCTGTTCGTGGGGCTGCTGCGCACCGAGCCGGCGCCGGACCCGGAGGAGATCTCCGAGACCGCCTTCGTCACGCCGGCGGAGCTGGCCGAGCGGCACGCCCGGGCGCCGTTCTCGGCGTGGTTCATGACCGTGCTGGACGCGGCGCGTCCGGCGGTCCGCGAGCTCACCGGACAGTCGGCGGGCTGGTAGCCAGCGGGGTCAGCGGCAGCTCGGCCCAGATCGCCTTGCCGCCGCCGGCGGTGAGCTCCACGTCGCACTTGCCGCCCACCTCCGCGGTGAGCACCTTGACCAGCCACAGGCCGCGGCCGCCGATGTCACCCTCGTCCGCCTCAAGCGCCTTGGGGCGGTAGGGGTGGTCGTCCTCGACCGCGATCCGCAGCCAACCGGCGCCGAGGGTGAGCTGGACGGCGATCTGCGGGGAGAGCAGCGCCGCGTGCCGGACGGCGTTGGTGACCAGTTCGGAGACGATCAGCAGCAGCCCGTCGAGGACGTCGTCGGCGACGGGCACGCGCTGTTCGGCGAGCAGATCCCGGACCGCGTGGCGCGCCTGGGGCACCGACGACTCCAGTGCCGGGGCGGTGAACCGCCAGACACCTTCGTACGCGAGCGGGGAGGTCAGCTCCTCGGGGGGTTCTGCAGGGGGTCCGGAAGGCATCCTCACAGGACGAGTGTTGAGAATGCGCCGGTCCTGGCCGGCCTCCTGAACACAAGTCAGCGCCTATCGACGGCAATTGGTCGATTCTGGCGGAATTGATCGGCCTCGTGACACGCTCCGTCGCTTCACTTTCGTATTTTCGGCGCGGCATCGCGGGGCGTTCCCGGCGCCCGGACAAATCCGTCGGCGCCGGGGTAGGGATCAAGCCACTCTGCCGCCCTCGACCATGTCGACCACCCGGCGGCCGCCGAGTCCCATGGCGAGCAGGCCCAGCCCGTCGAAGAGCAGCTCCAGCGAGAAGAAGGTGCCGATGACGTAGAGGCTGCTGTGCGGCCAGTCGGCCAGCACCAGGATGCCGAGCAGCAGGCCGATGACGCCCTGGAGGAGCGTCCAGCCGAACTGCGGTCCGCGCACCACGACGGAGCCGGCCAGCCGGAACAGCCCACCGGCCAGGAAGAGCAGGGCGGCGAACATGGTCAGCGCGGCGGCGCCGGCCTCGGGCCGGCGGATCACCACCACGCCGGCCGCGATGTTCAGCGCCGCGACGACCACCGCGAGCCAGAAGAAGTTCGTGCCCCGGGACTGGATGGCCTGCGCCAGCCCCACCAGGCCGCCGATCAGCAGCAGCCAGCCGAAGAGCAGCATCGTGGTGAGGGTGGCCACGCCGACGTAGATCAGCCCCACGATTCCGGCCAGCACGAGGATGATTCCGAGCGCCGCGAGCAGTCCGAAGCTGCGCCCCAGCCGGGCCGCCGGGCTGCGCCGGGGGGACTTGGACCTGCCGACCATCGCCGCCTCCTCGATCAAGGACCGTTTTGTCCCGGTATACCGCTTATTGCGGGAGGGGGCAGGGTGAGCGGGGAAGCGCACGGGGTGCGGAAACGACGACAGGCCCGGTGCCTGGGCACCGGGCCTGTCGTCTCTTCAGTAGCGGGGACAGGATTTGAACCTGCGACCTCTGGGTTATGAGCCCAGCGAGCTACCGAGCTGCTCCACCCCGCGTCGACCTGGAGTACCTTACGGGGCGGCCGGCGCGGTGACAAATCGAAAGCGGGAGCGGCCGCCGGGCGCAGTCACGCCGCCCGGTCGGTGATCCGCCCGCCGTCGACCTCGATGCGGCGCGTGGTGTGCACCGCCGCCAGCATCCGACGGTCGTGGGTGACCAGCAGCAGGGTGCCCGGGTACGAGGCGAGCGCGGACTCCAACTGCTCGATGGCCGGCAGGTCGAGGTGGTTGGTGGGCTCGTCGAGCACCAGGAGGTTGACGCCGCGGCCCTGGAGGAGGGCCAACGCGGCGCGGGTGCGCTCCCCGGGCGAGAGGGTGTGCGCGGGGCGCAGCACATGGGCCGCCTTGAGGCCAAACTTGGCGAGCAGCGTGCGCACGTCGGCGGGGGCGAGGTCCGGGACGGCGGCCCGGAAGGCGTCCAGCAGGGTGGGGTCGCCGCTGCCGTGGAACAGTTGGCCGCGGGCCTGGTCGATCTCGCCGACCACCACGCCGGGGCCGAGCGCGGCCGCGCCGGAGTCCAGCGGCAGCCGGCCCAGGAGGGCGGCGAGCAGGGTGGACTTGCCGGAGCCGTTGGGGCCGGTGATGGCGACCCGGTCCGCCCAGTCGATCTGGAGGTCCACCGGGCCGAGGCGGAAGGCGCCGCGGCGCACCTCGGCCTGCCGGAGGGTGGCCACCACGGCGCCGGCGCGGGGCGCCGCGGCGATCTCCATCCGCAGCTCCCACTCCTTGCGGGGCTCCTCGACGACCTCCAGCCGCTCGATCATCCGCTGGGTCTGTTTGGCCTTGGCGGCCTGCTTCTCGGTGGCCTCGACCCGGCCCTTGCGGCCGATCTTGTCGTTGTCGGTGGCCTTGCGGCGGGCGTTGCGGACGCCCTTCTCCATCCAGTTGCGCTGGGTGTGCGCCCGGGTCTCCAGGGCGGACTTGGTGTCGGCGTACTCGTCGTAGCGCTCGCGGGCGTGCCGGCGGGCCCGTTCGCGCTCCTCCAGGTACGCGGTGTAGCCGCCGCCGTAGGTGTTGACCTGCTGCTGGGCGAGGTCGAGTTCGACGACGCGGGTGACCGTGCGGGCCAGGAACTCGCGGTCGTGACTGACCAGGACGGTGCCGGCGCGCAGCCCGGCGACGAAGGACTCCAGCCGGTCCAGGCCGTCCAGGTCGAGGTCGTTGGTGGGCTCGTCGAGGAGGAAGACGTCGTAGCGGGAGAGCAGCAGGGAGGCGAGCGAGGCGCGGGCGGCCTGACCGCCGGAGAGGGCGGTCATCGGCTGGTCGAGGCTGACGGCCAGGCCGAGTTGGGCGGCGGTCTCCTCGGCGCGGTCGTCGAGGTCGGCGGCGCCGAGGGCCAACCAGCGCTCCAGGTCGGTGGCGTAGGCGTCGTCGGCGCCGGGGCGCTCGTCGGCCAGGGCCGCGGTGGCGGCGTCCAGGGCGCGTTGGGCCTCGGCCACGCCGGTGCGGCGGGCGAGGAAGGCGCGGACCGATTCCCCGGGGCGCCGGTCGGGCTCCTGGGGGAGGTGGCCGATGGTGGCGGTGGGCGGGCTGAGCGCGAGGGCGCCCTCTTCCGGGGGCGCCAGGCCGGCCAGCAGGCGCAGCAGGGTGGACTTGCCCGCCCCGTTGGCACCGACCAGGCCGATCACGTCGCCGGGGGCGACGACCAGGTCAAGGCCGGAGAACAGGACGCGCTCGCCGTGGCCGGCGGCGAGGTCTTTGGCGACGAGGGTGGCAGACATCAGACCGTCGATCGTATCCGGCGCGGGGTCCCGGGGTCGCTCTAATATCCCGGCATGGAACCGGCTCTGAGGACGCATGTCGACGGCGGCACGGCCACCGTCACCATCAGCAACACGGGCAAGCGCAATGCGATGACCGTCGGGATGTGGCGGGAGCTGCCGCCGCTGCTGGCGCGGCTGGCGGCGGATCCCGCGGTGCGGTCACTGGTGCTGACCGGGGACGGCGGGACGTTCTGCGCGGGGGCGGACATCGGGTCGCTGCGGGACGCGTCGGGCGCCTCGGAGGGGCTGGCGGTGGTGGCCGAGGAGGCGCTGGCGGCCTTTCCCCGGCCGACGGTGGCGGCGATACGCGGCTACTGCGTGGGCGGCGGCGCCCAGTTGGCGGCCGCCTGCGATCTGCGGTTCGCGGAGGAGGGCGCGCTGTTCGGGGTGCCGCCGGCCAAGCTGGGGGTGGCGTATCCGGCGTCGGCGACCCGGCGGCTGGTCCGCCTGGTGGGGCCGTCGGCCGCCAAGTACCTGTTGTTCTCGGGCGAGTTGATCGACTGCGCGCGGGCGCTGCGGACCGGGTTGGTGGACGAGGTGCTGCCCGAGGGCGAGTTGGGCAAGCGGATCGCGGAGTTCACCGCGGTGCTGGCCAGCCGGTCGCTGCTGACCCAGACCGCGGCGAAGGAGCTGGCCGACGGCACCTGGGACGTGCCGGCGGAGGCGGCCGAGGCGCGCGGGGCGCACTGGGCGGCGCAGGCGCGGGAGAGCGGCGAGATCGCGGAGGGGGCGGCGGCCTTCCTGGAGCGCAGGGCGCCGCGCTTCCGGTGGCCGGCGGGCTGAGCCGGGGCCGCCGCCCCCTCGCGCCGGTGTGCGGTCACTCCCCGCCGGCGACCTGGTCCCGCCGCTCGCCGGCCAGAATGGTGCGGCCGCGTTCGCGCAGGGCCGCGACGACGTCGGCCGGGGCCTTGTCCGGGGCGCCCGCGTCGTAGGGCGGCTGCGGGTCGTACTCGATGCCGAGCTGGATCGTCTGCGCGACGTGGTCGCCGGCGATCCGGCCGGCCAGGGCGAGGCCCATGTCGATGCCCGAGGAGACGCCGGCGGCGGTGACGTACTTGCCGTCGAAGACCACCCGCTCCCCCGTCGGTTCGACGCCGTAGGCGGGCAGTTGGTCCAGCGCGAGCCAGTGGGAGGTGGCCCGGCGGCCCTTGAGGAGGCCGGCGGCGGCGAGGATGAGCGAGCCGGTACACACGGAGGTGGTCCAGGTGGTGCCGGCGTCCACGGCGCGGAGCCAGTCGTGCACCGGGCCGTCGTCCATGAGCGCGGCCTGTCCCGGACCGCCGGGGACGACGACGAGGTCCGGCGCGGTGACGTCGGCCAGCGCGGCGTCCGCGGTCACCCCGAGGGAGCCCTTGTCGGTGCGGTGCAGGCCGGTGCGTTCGGCGACGAAGACCACCTCGGCGCCCGGAATCAGGCCGAGGGTCTCGTAGGGGCCGATGGCGTCGAGGGCGGTGAAGCGGTCGTAGAGCAGGATGGCGATCTGCATGGTGGCCTCGTTCCTGGTGTGGTGGGTGTGGTCGGGTGGTGGTCGGTGGGGCCGCTACGGGGGCGGCGAGGCGGGCCGGAAGCGGCGGCGGTACTCGGCCGGGGAGGCGCCGAGGACCCGGACGAAGGCGCGGCGCATCGCCTCGGCGGTGCCGTAGCCGCACTGCCGGGAGATCCGCTCGATGCCGTCGGCGGTGTCCTCCAGGCGCCGGCGGGCCGCCTCCAGGCGGATCCGGTCGACGTAGCGGCCGGGCGTCATCCCGGTCTCGTCGCGGAAGGCGCGGGCGAAGTGCCGCGGGGAGAGCCGGGCGCGGTCGGCCAGCGCCTCGACGGAGAGGTCCGCTGCGGGGTTCTCCGAGATCCACTGCTGGACGTCGCGCAGCGGGCGGCGCTCGGCGGTCTGGGCGGCGAGTTGGGCGCTGAACTGGGTCTGGTTGCCGGGCCGGCGGAGGAAGACGACGAGGTGGCGGGCGACGGTCAGGGCGAGGTCGCGGCCGAGGTCCTCCTCGACCAGGGCCAGCGCCAGGTCGATGCCGGCGGTGACGCCCGCGGAGGTGGCCACGTCGCCGTCGCGGACGTAGATCGGCTCGGGTGCGACGCGGACCGCGGGGTGGTCGGCGGCGAGTTGGGCGCACAGCGCCCAGTGGGTGGTGGCCCGGCGCCCGTCCAACAGGCCGGCGGCGGCCAGGAGGAACGCGCCGCTGCACACCGAGACCTTGCGGCGGGCGTGCGGGGCCCGCGCCCGCAGCCAGGCGACCAGCCGGGGGTCGGGGGCGCGGGTGCCCTCGCCGCCCGGGACGAGGAGGGTGTGCGGGGGCGCGGCGGCGTCCAGCGTGGTGTCCGGGACGAGGGTCAGGCCGCTGGTGGTGCGGACCGGGGCGCCGTCCAGGCTCGCGGTGCGGATGCGGTACGCGCCGGGCATGCCGTGCTCGGCGCCGCTGAAGACCTCGACCGGTCCGGAGACGTCGAGGCTCTGCACGCCGTCGTAGAGGACGACCAGTACGTCGCGCTGTTCCATGCCGTCCATCCTGGGCAACGGGAGCGATGGCGGCAATGACGAATTTCCCACCTTTCCTGCCGTGGCCGGGCCCGGGAACCCCACTGCCGGGAAGCCCCCCGCAACGGCATACCAACGGGTCGGTAACCTGCTCGCATGACCTCTTCCAGCGCACTGCCCGAACGGGCCGGACGGCACTGTCACAACGCCCTCAACCCCTTCCACTCGGCGCACTACTTCGCCCCCGAACTCGCCGCGGAGCTCGCTGGGTTGGGCGTTCCCGAGGGGCGCGCCGGGTACTTCGCCACCCGGAGCGCGGCGATGGGCGCGGTGGGCCCCGGGACGGTGGCCGCGACCTTCTTCTCCTTCAAGCCCGCGCTGATCGCGGAGCACCTCCCGCAGGTCTGGACGGTGACCACGCCGGCGGCCGTCCTGGACGCCCGGCTGCGCGCGGTGGACGCCTCGCTGCGCCGGCAGCTCGGCGACGCCGTGGTGGAGTCGCCGGAGATGGCGGAGGCGGCCGGACTGGCGCTGCGCGCCGCCGAGGGTTGCACCCCGCACGCGCGGCCGCTCTACTCCGCCCACGCCGACCTGCCGGTTCCCGACGCCCCGCACCTCGCCTACTGGCACGCCGCGTCACTGCTGCGCGAACACCGCGGCGACGGCCACCTGATGACGTTGCTGGACGCCGAACTGGACCCGGTGGAGGCGCTGGTCACGCACGCCGCCAGCGGGCGCGGGATGAGCTACCGCGGCATCCTGGCGACCCGCGGCTGGACGCCTGAGGAGCTGACCGCCGCACAGGAACGGCTGCGCGTACGGGGCCTGCTGGCCGCCGAGAACGAGCTGACCGAGGCCGGGGTGGCGCTGCGCAAGGACCTGGAGCGGGCGACGGACCGGCTGGACCGGGCGCCGTACGAGCGCCTGGGGGCGACGGACGTGGCCCGACTGACCGAGCTGGCGGGCGGGTTCACGGCGCGCCTGATGGAGGCCGGAGCGTTCCCGCAGCAGTTGTTCAGCGACGAGTAGTCCGTGGTGAGCGCCGGGGCGCGTGCGACTTCTCACACCCCGGCGCTCCCGGCCGGGCGGTGCGACAGCCCGGGTCGCCAACCGGCACAATGCAGGCTTCAAGGCAAGTCGCTGGAAGGCGGGCAGGATCAACGTGACGGCAGCCACTGAGCCCATCGGGGCCCTCGGGTCCATCGAAGCGAGGATCGCCGACGAGCTCGGCGTCAAGGAGCGGCAGGTGAAGGCCGCGGTCGAACTGCTCGACGGCGGCTCGACCGTTCCGTTCATCGCGCGCTACCGCAAGGAAGCGACCGAGACGCTCGACGACGCGCAGTTGCGCTCCCTGGAGGAGCGGCTGCGCTACCTGCGGGAGCTGGAGGAGCGGCGGAACGCCGTCCTGGAGTCCGTGCGGTCCCAGGGCAAGCTGGACGCCGCGCTGGAGGCGCAGATCCGCGGGGCGGAGTCCAAGGCCCGGCTTGAGGACATCTACCTGCCGTTCAAGCCCAAGCGGCGCACCAAGGCGCAGATCGCCCGCGAGGCGGGGCTCGCGCCGCTGGCCGACGGGCTGTTGGAGGACCCGTCGGTGGAACCGACCGCGGCCGCCGCGGCGTTCGTGGACGCGGACAAGGGCGTGGCCGATCCGGCCGCGGCCCTGGAGGGCGCGCGGGCGATCCTCACCGAGCGGTTCAGTGAGGACGCGGACCTGATCGGCGAGTTGCGCGAGCGGATGTGGACGCGCGGCCGGGTCGCGGCGAAGGTGCGGGCCGGCAAGGAGGAGGAGGGCGCCAAGTTCGCCGACTACTTCGACTTCGCCGAGCCGTTCACCGAGCTGCCCTCGCACCGGGTGCTGGCGATGCTGCGCGGCGAGAAGGAGGAGGTCCTCGACCTCAACCTGGAGCCGGAGGACCCGGCGGAGGCCGGCGAGGGCCCCAGCTCCTACGAGCGGTCGATCGCGCACCGCTTCGGCATCACCAACCGCCAAGAAGGCGGTCGGCCGGCCGACAAGTGGCTCCAGGACACGGTCCGTTGGGCCTGGCGCACCCGCGTCCAGGTGCACCTCGGGATCGACCTGCGGCTGCGGCTGCGGCAGGCCGCCGAGGACGAGGCGGTCCGGGTCTTCGCCGCGAACCTGCGCGACCTGCTGTTGGCGGCGCCCGCCGGGACGCGCGCCACGATGGGCCTGGACCCCGGTTTCCGCACGGGCGTGAAGGTCGCCGTGGTGGACGCGACCGGCAAGGTGGCGGCCACCGAGACGATCTACCCGCACGTGCCGCAGCAGAAGTGGGACGCGGCGCTGGCCACCCTGGCGCGGCTGGCCCGGGAGCACCGGGTCGAGCTGATCGCGGTCGGCAACGGCACCGCCTCCCGGGAGACCGACAAGCTGGCGGCCGAACTGATCGCCGCGCAGCCGGAGTTGAAGCTGACGAAGGTGATGGTTTCCGAGGCCGGCGCCTCGGTGTACTCGGCCTCCGCGTTCGCCTCCCAGGAGCTGCCGGACCTGGACGTGTCGCTGCGCGGCGCGGTGTCCATCGCCCGTCGCCTCCAGGACCCGCTGGCCGAACTGGTCAAGATCGACCCCAAGTCGATCGGGGTCGGTCAGTACCAACACGACCTGGCCGAGACCAAGTTGTCGCGCTCGCTTGACGCGGTGGTCGAGGACTGTGTCAACGGTGTCGGCGTGGACGTCAACACCGCCTCCGCGCCGCTGCTCGCCCGGGTCTCCGGCATCAGCTCGGGCCTGGCCGAGAACATCGTCACCCACCGGGACGGCAACGGCCCGTTCCGCTCCCGCAAGGCGCTCAAGGACGTGCCGCGGCTGGGCCCCAAGGCGTACGAGCAGTGCGCGGGGTTCCTGCGGATCCGGGGCGGCGACGACCCGTTGGACGCCTCCAGCGTGCACCCGGAGGCGTATCCGGTGGTGCGGCGGATGGTGAAGTCGGCGGGCAGCGAGGTGAGTTCGCTGATCGGCAACGCGGCGGTGCTGCGCTCGCTGCGGCCGGACGACTTCGTGGACGACTCCTTCGGCCTGCCGACGGTGACCGACATCCTCCAGGAGCTGGAGAAGCCGGGCCGGGACCCGCGTCCCGAGTTCCGCACCGCGACGTTCAAGGACGGCGTGGAGAAGATCGGCGACCTGCAGTCGGGGATGGTCCTGGAGGGCGTGGTGACCAACGTCGCCGCCTTCGGCGCGTTCGTGGACGTCGGCGTCCACCAGGACGGCCTGGTGCACGTGTCGGCGATGTCGAAGAACTTCGTCAAGGACCCGCGGGACGTGGTCAAGCCCGGCGACATCGTCCGGGTCAAGGTGCTCGACATCGACATCCCGCGCAAGCGGATCTCGTTGACCCTGCGGCTGGATGACGAGCCCAGCAAGGGCGCGCCGGCCGGCGGCGGCGAGCGGCGTGCCAATGGGGGCGCCGGCGGCGGGGGCCGGGGACCGCGCGAGGGCGGCCGGGGCGGCGCGCCGCGGCAGCGGCAGGGCGGCGGCCAACGGGGCGGCGAGCGCCGCGGCGGCGGCCGGGACGCCGGGCCGGTCAACGACGCGATGGCGGACGCGCTGCGGCGGGCCGGGCTGCTGAACGACAAGAAGGGGCGCTGACGTTCGGCGACCTCACCGTGCGGCGGCGGGACGGCCTCCCGCTGCCGCACGGTGTCGTCGCCGGGCCGGTCCGCGCGTAACGGACGTACGCGGGGAAATCCGTGGACGCGGGCCGGGGCGCGCGGTTAGCCTGCGGATCATGTTCAGCCCCGAGTCCTCAAGACGCTAGCCACCGGGCATCGTCCGGTGGCTCCTCACGTTGCCGTTCCGCGGCCGCGACGCCGCCCCCTCGGGCTGCCGTCGTGTTGGCGGGTGCCCTTGCGCGCCGCCACGTAGAGGTCTTCTCCCACCACCGGGCCGCCCGTACCGGGCAGGTCTTGTCATCGCGGTAGCCGGGGCTGCCGCTTCCCTCACCGGTCGTTCCGCGCGCGGTCCGGGCCGGTCCACGGTGTGGTTGCGGAGATCTTTCTGATGCCATTCGTCCTCTACGTGCTCGCGCTGGCGGTTTTCGCGCAGGGCACGTCCGAGTTCATGCTGTCCGGGCTGATCCCGGACATCGCCGCCGATCTGGCGGTGTCCATCCCGGCCGCGGGCGCGCTGACGTCGGCGTTCGCGGTCGGAATGGTGGTCGGGGCGCCGCTGATGGCGCTGCTCAGCCGGCGCTGGCCGCGCCGGCGCGCGCTGCTGGTCTTCCTGGTCGCCTTCCTGTTGGTCCATGTCGTCGGCGCGGTGACCACCAGCTTCGCGGTGCTGTTGGCCACCCGCGTGGTGGCGGCGCTGGCCAACGCCGGCTTCCTGGCGGTGGCGTTGGCGACCGCGGCCGCGCTGGTCGCGCCCGACGCCAAGGGGCGGGCGACCTCCGTCCTGTTGGGCGGCACAACGCTGGCCTGTATTGCGGGCGTTCCGGCGGGTGCCGTGTTGGGGCAGGAGTGGGGCTGGCGCGCGGCGTTCTGGGCGGTGGCCGCGGTGTCGGTGCCGGCGGTCGTCGCGCTGGTGCGGTCGCTGCCGGGCGGGACGGGTGTTCCCGGCGGTGCGGCCGGTGCCGGTGCGGGCGTCGCGGCGCCGGACGCGCGCGGTGAGCTGCGGGCGCTGCGCCGCCCGCGGCTGCTGGTGCCCCTGCTGCTGGGCGCGCTGGTCAACGGTGCCACCTTCTGCGCCTTCACCTACCTCGCGCCGCTGGTCACCGACGTCACCGGGTTGGGGGCGACCGGGGTGCCGGTGGTGCTGGCGCTGTTCGGGCTCGGCTCGTTCGTCGGCGTCACGGCCGGCGGGCGACTGGCGGACCGGCGACCCCGGCCGGTGCTCGCGGTCGGCGGGGCGGCGCTGCTCGTGGGCTGGGTGGCGTTCGCGCTGGCGGCCGGCGCTGCGGTGGCCGTCGTCGTGCTGGTCTTCGTCCAGGGGGCGCTGTCGTTCGCGGTCGGCTCCACCCTGATCACGCGGGTGCTCTACGCGGCGGCCGAAGCGCCCACGTTGGGCGGTGGTTTCGCCACCGCGGCGCTCAACGTGGGCGCGGCGGCCGGCCCTTGGCTGGGCGGCGTCGCGCTCGTCGCGGGCTTCGGCTACCGCGCTCCGCTGTGGGTCAGCGCCCTGCTGGTGACGGCCGCGCTGGCGCTCGGCGGGGCGGCGGAGGCGGTCCGGGCACGCCGGCGGGCGACCGAGGGGCCGGCCGGGGGCGCAACGGGGGTGCCGATGGGGGCTCCGTAGGCGATGCCGTGAGTCCGCGGGCGGTCCGGGTCCTGTAAGGGGGAGGTCCAACGTCCCTCCTCCGCCGCCCCGTTGGGGCAGTGCGCGGCCGCCCTGCGCTCCGTACGCGGGGCGGCCGTCCGTCCCCTCAGTGGGCGACGGCGTACTCCCGGAGCCGTTCCAGTTCGGTGGCGACGGCGGTGAGGGTGGCGCAGTCCGGGATGGGGCGGAGGGCCGGGGGCGGGGTGCCGGACGGGCGGCGGTGCGGGTCCTCCAGGGCGTCGGCCATGGCGGCCAGGGCGCGGCAGAGGCGCTCGGCCTCCTCCGGGCTCGGGCGGTGGGCGCCGCGGTCGAGGCGGACCGCGCAGGCGGTGGCGGCGTCGACGATGCGCTCCACGGCGGTGACGATGGTCAGCCAGTCGGGGTCGGCGGCACGGGCCGTGCGGAACTCCGCGGCGGCGGTCTCGGCGGCCGCGCGGGCCTGGGCCAGCGTCCGGTAGGCGTCCCGTCGCAGCGCCAACCGCCGGGCGGGATCGGTCTCGTCGGGCCGCGGCTCCAGGACGTAGCGCAGGAAGCGTTCGGTGCTGCGCAGGGCCTGTGTGACGCGTGGGCCGACGCGGCGGCGCGGGTCGGCCAGGCGCGGGAGGTGGCCGACGACGAGCACGATCGCGCAGGCGAGGGAGGTGTCGACGAGCCGTTCGCCGGCGGCCTGGGGCGCGCCGCCGACGTGCACGAAGGACAGCACCATCAGCGTGATCGCGCCGGTCTGGAGCGCGAAGTGCCGGGTGGCGAACGGCAGCAGCGCGCCGGCCGCGCCGGCGATCAGGGCGGGCCACCAGTCGCCGGGGAACAGCAGCCCGGCGACGGCGAAGACCAGGACGCCGACCGCGGTGCCGGCGAAGCGGTTGACCGTACGGGAGAACAGCGGGCCGAGGTCCGGCTTGACGAGGAAGGTGACGGTCGCCGGGAGCCAGTACCAGTGCTCGGCGCGGAGCAGCAGGGCCGTGGCGGTGCTGGCGCCGATGCAGAGGGCGACCCGCAGCCCGTAGTCCCGGGCGGCCGGGCCGAGGGCGCGGCGGGCGCGCGCCGGCCGGGCGGGCGGGGCGTCGGCGCCGGGCGCGGGCCGCGGCTCCGGCCGTTCCCTGGCGAACGCGACGGCGGCGTCCAGCAGCGCGTGGTCGAAGGCACCGCGGGCGGCGGAGCTGTTCTCCGGGGCGGAGAGCCGGCCCGGCGGCCGGCCGGTGCGCAGCGCGTCGGCGAACCGGCGGGGGCTCGCGGCGACCCGGGGCGTGAGCGGCCGGGCCTCCCACAGCAGCGCGACGCTGGCCTCGCACAGCGCGGTGGCGGCGGCGAACCGCTCGGCCAGCAGCAGTTCCTCGGTGCGGGCCGGGCGGCACAGCAGTCGACTGGTGAGGCGGCGCAGCCGCAGCGCCTCGTCGGCGCGGTCCAGGGCGGCGGTGAGGCGGCGCCGGGCCGGCTCCGCACCGGGACCGCCGACCGCCGCCAGGGCGTCGGCGAGCGCGTCGAAGACCGTGGCGACGGCGGCCCGTTCGCCGCTGAGCGGCCCGCCGGCTGGGCGCGGCGTCCGCAGCACGAGGCGGAGCAGGAGGAGCCAGAGGCAGCCGGCGAGGACGTACAGCGCCTTGGCCCAGGGCGCGCCGGGCAGCGGCATGCCGGCGCCGAGGACGGTGGCGGCGAGCATCTGCATCCCGGCGGTGGAGCGCACCGGTCCGGCGAGGCTGCCCGCGCCGGAGGCGAAGCCGACCACGGCCAGCGCCGGTACCACCCACCACCCCGCGTCGGCCGCCCGGAGCGATGCCCCCATCAGCATGCCGAGGGCCGAGGCCAGCGCGGGCAGGCCGATGTGGACGATGCCGGTGCGCCGGGTGCCGGGGCGGTCGTTGACGCCGGCCAGCATCGAGCCGAGGGCGGTCAGCACGCCGGGCGCCGGGTGGCCGGTGGCCAGTCCCGCGCCGAGCAGCGGTCCCGCGCAGAGCGCACCCCGGATCACCGCCGCCCACGGCACGGGCAGCCGCTGCCAGCGGAAGGGGTGGGCGAGCCAGGCGGGCAGGGCGCGCCGGTGGCGGGGCATGGGGCTCCTCGGGCGAAACGCGGACGTACGGGATACGGGGCGCGGCCACGGGGGTCGCGGGCGGATCCGAGGGGCGTCATCGGCCGACGGTGCCGGGGCCCGGCCGACGGCGCGGCGCGGGCCGGGCCTTCGGGGGCCCTACCAGCGTACTTTCCGTTTCCGTCCGGTTCGCTGCCGGAGGGTTACGTGTGCGTCACACCCGGACAAGATCCAGGCGACGGGGCACGGCAGGGAAACGGAACCCGAGGAGGCGCGGAGATGACCGAGGAGCGGGCGGTGGCCCCGGAGATAAGCGTGGTCGGCGGCGGGGTGATCGGGCTCAGCTCGGCGATCGTGCTCGCCGAGGCCGGCCATCGGGTGCGGGTGCTGGCCCGGGACGGGGCCGGCGGGACGACCTCGGCGGTGGCCGGCGGCCTGTGCTGGCCGTACCGGATCCGGCCGTACGAGGAGGCGGTCCGGTGGTCGCTGCGCTCGCTTCAGGTGTTCACCGGGCTCGCGGGGCGGCCGGCGGAGACCGGGGCGCGGCTGGTGGCGGGGGTCCAGGCGGACGCCGGGGGCGGCGCTCCCGAGGAGGGCCTGGAAGCCTGGTACGCGGCGGTGCCGGGGCTGCGGCGGGCGCGCGCCGAGGAGCTGCCGCCGGGGTGCGGCGCGGGGTGGCGAGCCCGCACGCCGCTGGTGGAGATGCCGGTGTACCTGCGGTATCTGGAGCGGCGGTTGGCGGCGGCCGGCGGGACGGTGGTGGCGCGGCCGGTGGCGTCGCTGGCGGAGGCGGCCGAGGGTGCCCGGGGGGTGGTGAACTGCTCCGGGCTGGGCGCTCGCGAGCTGGTGCCGGACGCCGAAGTGCACCCGGTCCAGGGCCAGTTGGTGATCGTGGAGAACCCGGGCGTGACGGAGTGGTTCAGCGCCGCCGACGCGGGGTCGGTGGACACCACGTACCTGCTGCCACAGCCCTACGGGCTGGTGCTGGGCGGGACGGCGCGGGAGGGCGCCTGGTCGCGGGAGCCGGATCCGGCGGTGGCGGAGGCGATCGTGGCGCGCTGCGCCCGGTACGTCCCCGAGGTGGCGCGGGCCCGCGTGCTGGCGCACCGGGTGGGGCTGCGGCCGGCCCGCCCGGCGGTGCGGTTGGCGGCCGAGCGGCTGCCGGACGGGACGGTGTGCGTGCACAACTACGGGCACGGGGGCGCCGGGGTGACGGTGTCCTGGGGGTGCGCGGACGAGGTGCTGCGGCTGGTGCGCGCGGAGCTGGCGGGCTGAGCCCGCCGCCGGCTCAGCGGTCGAGCGGCGCGGCGGCCACGAGGTGATCGTCGGCCCGCCCGTCGAGCAGCAACGGGACCAGCGCGCGCAGGGGTTGGCGCAGCGGCACGGTGGCGCCGCCGTCGCCGTCCCACCGCCAGTCCACGCCGTGCGCCGCGAGGACCGCGCGGACCCGGGCGAACTGCGCGGCGTCCAGCCGGTAGGCGCGCGGCGGGCGGGTCAACACCCGGTCCGGGGACGGGGGTTCGTTGTCGGCGCCGCCGAGGTAGACCGGGCCGCGGTCGGCCAGGCCGGCGGCCCGGGCCGCGGTGGTGGCCGTCTCGATGCGTCCGCGCTCCCGGTCGAGGAAGGCGAACAGGCCCTTCAGGGCGGCGCGTTGGGCGGCCACCCGGCGGCGGTTGCCGCCCGCCGGGTCGGCCGGCCCGGCGGCGAGCCGCTGGCCGTCGGCGCGGGTCTCCACGAGCAGCGCGACGGAGCCCTTGATGCCGGCGGTGTTGCGCAGGATGCGCTCCTGGCCGTCGCCGGCGACCTGCTTGACGGGGGCGCCGGTCACCGGGTCGGTCCAGATGCCGTAGACGCCGGTGCTGAAGCCGGCCCGTTGGGCGGCGGGGGCGACGAAGTACCGGGACAGCGCGGTGGAGGCGCGGTGGACGGGGGCCGCGGTGTTGCGGTTGCGCGGCCACAGGGAGAGCAGGTCGCGGTCGTACCAGGGCGGTTTGGGGGTGTACTCGTGCAGGTCGTAGACGGTGTCGGGGCGGTAGTCGCGGAGTACCGCGGCGATCGCCCGGGCCTCGGGGGTGGTCAGTGCGAGGTGGTCGCGGTTGAGGTCGGTGCGGTCGGCGTTGCCGCGGGTGTCGGCGGCCCGGCCGTCGGGGTTGGCGGTGGGGACGACCAGGACGCTGGTGTGCGCGAGGAGGCGGGTGGTGGTCGGGTCGGTGGCGCGGGCGAGGTCGCGGACGGTGCTCAGGCAGGCTTCCCGGCCGGCGGGCTCGTCGCCGTGTTGGGAGCAGATCAGCAGCACGGAGTTGCCGCGGCGGACGGCGGCGGGATCCTTGGGGGCCGGGGCGCCGATCCGGACGAGGCGCAGCGGGCGGCCCTGGACGGTGCTGCCGATCCGGTCGACGCGGACCCGCGGGGAGGCCCGGTCCACGGCCGCCAGGAACGCGGTCTCCTCCGGACCGCTGGTCCAACGGGCGCCGTGGCTGGTCTCGAATCCCGTGCGCGGAACGGGTGTTGGGGCGGCCGGCGCGGCCGGGAACGGGGCGAACGCGACGGTGCCGGCGGCCGCCAGGGCGCCGAGGGCGAGGCCGCGGGGGCGGGGTGCGCGCAGGGGTGCCACGGTGTGCCTTTCGTGGGTCGGCGGGTGGTGGGGCCGCCCCGTGCCCGCGGGGCGGCCCCTGGTCGTGCGATCGCCCTCGGTTTCCCTACGGCAGCCGGCTGAGCAGTGCCGGCGGGGCGATGCCGGCGGCGGGCCGGACCAGGTGGCCGGCCGTCGGGGAGCCCGCGGTGGCCCGGGCGAGGGCCGGGGCGCCGCCGGTCAGCGGGAGCCGGGCGGTGGTGCGGGGCAGGTCGAGGGTGAGGGTGGGGCGGGAGGCGGGCGGGTCGATCAGGTCCTTGTCGGTACCGGCGACGATGAGCGCGAGCCGGTGGCCGGCGGGCACGATGTGGTCGCTGGCGGCGAGTTGGACGGTGAGGGTGTAGGGCTTGCCGGGGGTGAGCGGGTGGCCGTGCTGCGGGTCGGTGGCGTGGCCGAGGTCGGCCCAGCCGCGGCTGAAGACGGTGAAGCCGACCTTGCGGGTGTCGGCGGCGGTGTCCTTGAAGCAGCCGGTGTCGCCGGTGGTGCCGGCGCCCCAGCAGCTCGTGGTGGTGCGGGTGACGATGCCCTCGCCGGCGCCGGCGTAGTTGCGGATGGTGTCCGGGCCGAGGTCGACGAGGACGGCGGAGAGGCGGGCGCTGGTGGTGCTGGGGGTGGCGGTGACGGTGACCGTGCCGGCGCCGGAGAGCCGCAGCGGGGCGGTCAACGGGCCGGTGGTGAAGCCCGCCTTGGCCGGGGTGGCCCGGTCGATGGCGCCGGCCCAGTCGGCCTCGCCCAGCTCGGGGTCGTCGGTGAAGGTGGCGCTCTGGCCGGCCGGGGTGGCGCGGGTGCCGAGCGCGCCGACGCCGGCGGTGGTGCCGTTGCGCGGGTGCAGGGTGACCGCCGCGGTGCCGGCGGCGGGCCAACGGGCGTCCGTGGCCCAGGAGTCGGGGTGGCGCTCGATGTCGGCCATGGGGGCGCGGTCGATGCCGTTGGCGTAGCCCATCAGGTAGTGGTCGAACCACTGGTGGAGGGTGCGCACCCAGTCGGTGCGGCGGTAGTCGAAGGGGTCGACGTGGCCGGTCTGGGAGAGCCAGATCTTGCGCTGGACGCCGTGCCGGGCGAGCGCGTCCCACCACTGGCCGAAGTGCTTGGTGCGGACGTTGAGGTCCTGCATGCCGTGGACGAGGAAGACGCTGGCGCGCACCTTGTCGGCGCCTCGGACGTAGTCCCGCTCGGTCCACAGGTCGGTCCAGTCGCCGTTGCGCGGGGCGCCCTTGACCAGTTTCTGTTGGACGGCGGCGCAGTTCTTGTGCGCGGCGGGGCTCTCGACGGCGCTGGCCAGGCCGTCGGGGCCGGAGTCGTAGAGCGGGGCGCCCTGTTGGAAGTAGTAGTCGTACCAGGAGGAGATGCCGGAGATCGGGACGATGGTCTTCAGGCCCGGGACGCCGGTGGCGGCGACGCCGTTGGCGATGGTGGCGTCCCAACTCTTGCCGATCATCCCGGTGTTGCCGTTGGACCAGTCCGCGGTGACGGCTCTGCCTCCGGAGCGGGCGGAGTAGCCGCGGGCCCGGCCGTTCAACCAGTCGACGACGGCCTTGGCGGACTGGACGTCGGAGCGGCCGCCGACGTCGACACAGCCGTCGGAGCGGTTGGTGCCGGCCAGGTCGACGAGGACGGTCGCATAGCCGCGGGGCACGAAGTAGTTGTCGTAGAAGAGCGGGAACTGGACCGGGCGGCCCTGGGCGTCATAGGTCTTCTTCTGGTTGTCGTTGCCGCGCCCGCAGCAGGAGTAGTACGGGCTGGCGTCCATGATCACCGGGACCTTGTGGCCCTGCTTGGCGGGCTCGGAGGGCCGGATGATGTCGGCGGCGACCCGGTCCGGGTGACCCCTGCCGTCGCCGTCGAGCCCGGTGTCCACCCAGACCGTCTCGCGGATGGCGTGGGCGTAGGAGTAGACGGGGGTGCTCTCCCCGGGCGCGCGGGCCGCGGACGCAGTCCCGGGGGCGGCGAGCAGTGCGAGGAGGGCGAGGACGGCGGTCAGGACGAGGGATTTCCAAGGGGGGTGGGGGGTTGCTCTGCGTATCGTCACGGGCGGACGGTAGCGCGGGTCAACTCCCGTGCAGAAGGGGGCGTTACGGGGTGCGTGTCGATGAGATGTCGGTCATGTGTCGGATGTGGCCATGGACATGACGCGGCACGCGATGCGCACATAGGCTCCGGAAGAGTTCCACCACCCCTACGAGTTGGAGGACTCGTGCGTCACAGACTCCTGGTGCCGGGTGCGGCGGCGCTCAGCCTGATGCTGGCGATCCCGGCGTCGGCGGCCGACTTCACACCCGGTGCCCCCGGCGTGGGCGACAGCTACTACCCCGAGAGCGGCAACGGCGGGTACCGCGTCTCCCACTACGACCTGCGGCTGAAGTACCAGCCGAAGACGGACCTGTTGGAGGGCACGGCGACCCTGCTCGCCAAGACCACCCAGGACCTCTCCCGCTTCAACCTGGACTTCGGCCTGAAGGTCAGCGAGGTCCGGGTCAACGGCAAGAAGGCCGCCTTCGCCACCTCCGGCAAGCACGAGTTGGAGGTCACTCCGCCCGCGGGCCTTCCCAAGGGCGAGGACATCAGCGTGGTGGTCCGCTACGCGGGCAAGCCCTCGGAGTTGAAGATCGACGGCTTCACCGCCTGGGCGCGCACGCCGGACGGCGGGGTGGTGGCGCAGGAGCCGGACTCGGCGGTGTGGTGGTTCCCCAGCAACGACCACCCCAGCAACAAGGCGACGTACGACATCTCCATCGCGGTGCCGGACGGCACCCAGGCGCTGAGCAACGGCGTACTGGCCTCGAAGACCTCCAAGTTGGGCTGGACGCGCTACAACTGGCGCTCGGACAAGCCGCAGGCGACGTATCTGACGACGCTGGCGATCGGCAAGTTCGACATCACCACGGACACCACCGCCGACGGCACCCCGGTGATCAACGCGGTCAGCCCTGACCTGGGCGCCAACCTGGGGTCGGCGCGGGCCAGTATCGAGCGCACCACCGAGGTCACCGAGTGGCTGGAGAGCGTCTTCGGCCCGTACCCGTTCAACTCGGTCGGCGGCTACGTCCCCAACGTCCCCGCGCACTACGCGCTGGAGACCCAGACCCGCCCCTTCTACGGCAAGCAGGCCTTCGACAAGGGGACGAACGTCTCGGTCGTGGTGCACGAGTTGGCGCACCAGTGGTACGGCGACAGCGTGTCGCTGAAGGACTGGAAGGACATCTGGATCAACGAGGGCTTCGCCGCGTACAGCCAGTGGCTGTGGTCGGAGAAGGAGGGCGAGGGCACCGCCCAGCAGTTGGCGGACTACGTCTACGCCCAACACCCGGCCGACGACCCGTTCTGGACGGTGAAGCCGGGCGACCCGGGCGCGGACAAGCAGTTCGACTCGGCGGTCTACGACCGCGGTGCGCTGGCCCTCCAGGCGCTCCGCGTCAAGCTGGGCGACAAGGTCTTCTTCGGCCTGCTGAAGTCCTGGCCGACCGAGCACCGGTACGGCAACGCCTCCGTCGGCGACTTCGTGAAGTTCGCCGAGCAGAAGTCCGGCAAGCCGCTGGCGGACTTCTTCGACACCTGGCTGTTCCAACCGACCAAGCCGCAAACCGGCGCGGGCGCCCGGGCGTTCGTCGCGCGGGGCCCGGTGGCCCAGCCCAAGTCCTGGAAGCAGATCGCGGCCACCCACGACGTGCACGACGGCCGCTGACACGGGCGTCCGGGCTGTGGTCGGGCGCGCGCCCGACCACAGCCCGGACGCCCTCAGCGGTGGGCCGCCCGGTACTCCCGGCGGGCCCGCCGCGCGGCCGGCAGGAACCGCAGCCGCTCCGGCAGCACCGGGACCACCAGCCGCACCACCAGGCCCAGTCGGCGCAGTCGGCGCTCCTGGGCGTCGGTCCACGGCAGGCCGATGGCGCGCCGGGCGTCCGGCGGCATCAGCCCGATGGTCAGGAACCGGCGGAAGCGGAGGAAGCCCGGCCGGAGCGCCGGCCAGCTCAGCCGGAGCAGCAACCGCAGCCACCGGGGACCGCGGTCGGGCGCCGGCACCGGCTGGTCGGTGGCGATCAACTCCCGTACCACCGCGGTCTGTTCGATCTCGGTGTCGAGAACCTTGCGGTAGTAGGGCCAGAACTCCTCGATGGTCTGGGGCATGTCCCGGTCGTGGATGCCGAGGATCCGGCCGACCCGGAGCCACTCCGCGTAGAGCTGCCGCTCCTGGGCGGGGGTGAAGGGACGGCCGAGGTAGCGCTGGGCGTGCCGGAAGACGGGGTAGCCGGTGGCGTGCACCCAGGAGAAGTAGGCGGGGGTGAGCGCGTGGTAGGTGCGGCCGTGCGCGTCGGTGCCCTGGATGGTCCGGTGCAGTCTCCGCAACCGCCGGCCCTCCTCGGCCGCGGCCGGCCCGCCGTACACCCAGAGCTGGTACGAGGCGAGGGACCGCTCGCCGCGGCCCCAGGGGTCGGTGCGGAAGACCGAGTGGTCGTCGACGCCCGCGCCCACCGCGGGGTGGGCGACCTGGAGGGTCAGCGCGGCGGGCAGGGACAGCAGGGTCCGGACGTCCCCGACGAGCGACCAGAGCACGCCGCCGGGCGGTGGGGGTGCGGGGTCGGTGGGTTCGGGCGCCTTTCGTACCGTGTTCATACCGTTACTCATCATACGGCGGCCCCCAACGGCCGGCGGGTCCACGGGTCGGTACCGGGCCGGTGGGTGGCCCAGTAGGCCAGGAAGAGCGCCGGGGTGATCCGCAGCGGCGGCGGCACCGGCGCCATCAGGCACCGCACCACCCGGGCGAACCTCCGCAGCCGCCGCTGCTGCCGGTCGCTCCAGGCGAGCCCGAACCGCTCGCGGAGGACGGGCGGCAACGTGCCGACGGTGACCAGCAGCGCGTAGTGGGCGGCGAACGAGGCGGCGACCCGCGCCGGCGCTTCCGACTGCGCCCTGGGCGCGGCCGTCCTCACCAGCGGCCGGCGGCCGGCTCCGCTCAGCGGTCCAGCAGCGGAGTCGGATACCTCCGGGCGAACCCCCTCGCCTGCTCGTCGTCGTTCAGCGCGAAGCAACTCACCGGATTCAGCAGGAAGGAGACGGTGATCCGGACCATCAGCTCGGCGACCGCCGTCGGATCCCCCGCGACCTCCCCGGGAACGCCCCCTCCTGCCGCTGCGCCCTGCGCAGATGCCCCGCGAGGTATCCCCGCATCGCCAGGAACGAGGGCCCGCTCTCCAACGTGAGGTACGGCAGCATGGTCTCCGGCTCCAGCCGCAGCAGCCCGCCGATCAACGGGTGCCCCCGGATCAGCCGCAGGACGGCGGCGAACCCCTCCACCATCCGCTCCTCCATCGTCGGCAACCCGGCCACCGCCGCGTCCACCTCGGCGACGAAGTGCCGATACTCGCGCAGCGGCACCCGTTGCACCAACTCGCCCTTGCTGCCCACCCGTCGGTACACCGTGACCCGCGAGACCCCGGCCCGTTTGGCCACGTCGTCGACGGTGGACCGGCGCAGCCCGAAGGTCATGAACTGCTCCCGCGCCGCGCCCAGGATCCGCTCGGTCAGCGCGCCCCGTCGCCCGGCCCGCTCTCCAGCGCCCGGGCCAGCAGCCGCCCTTCGTCCGCCATCGGTCCCCCTCCGCAGAGCCGCCGCCCACCGACGGCACCCCGCCAGCGACAGACACACTGACCGAATCACGTCGTAACGACGCCCAGCGCAACGGGCATTCCGCGGCGCGGACGGCCTTCCCGCCAGCGGGTGGGGCGCGCCCACGACCCGGCCGCGGCCGGCGACTTGTGCACCGAGGGGCTCCGGCGGGACGCCACCCGCGCGCGCCGTGATCCGTCCATCTCCTACCCGCCGGGAGGTTACCTAGAAGTAACCCAGGCTGATTTGATGTGCGTCGCCGGTTCATTCCCGCCAACCCCCCATCTGCACAGGGAGATTCCGTGCCGCACTCCGCGCAGCGTACGTCCCGGGCCGCCGCGATCGCCGCGGCCCTCGCCGCCACGCTGGCCGTCGCGTCCCCCACCGCGTCGGCCGCGAGCGCCCCCCGGCTCAAGGTGCTCACCTACAACACCTTCCTCATGAGCAAGAACCTCTATCCCAACTGGGGCCAGGACCACCGGGCCCAGGCCATCCCCGCCGCGGACTTCTTCCACGGCAATGACGTCGTCGTGCTCCAGGAAGCCTTCGACAACTCCGCCTCCGACGCCCTCAAGTCCCGGGCGGCCGCCGAGTATCCGCACCAGACCCCGGTGGTCGGCCGCAGCAAGAGCGGCTGGGACGCCACCGGCGGCGCCTACTCGTCCGTCGTGCCCGAGGACGGCGGGGTGACGCTGCTCAGCAAGTGGCCGATCCTGCGCAAGGAGCAGTACATCTACAAGGACTCCTGCGGCTCGGACTCCTTCTCCAACAAGGGCTTCGTCTACGCGGAGTTGGACGTGGCCGGCGCCAGGGTGCACGTGGTCGGCACGCACACCCAGTCCACCGACTCGGGCTGCAGGGCCGGCGAGGCCGCCGCCGACCGCGCCAAGCAGCTCAAGGAGATGAACGCCTTCCTCGACGCCCGGCACATCCCGGCGGACGAGGAGGTGATGGTCGCCGGCGACTTGAACATCGACTTCCACGGCGCCGAGTACCAGGCCCTGCTGGCCAACGGCGACCTGGCCCCCGCGGACAGCCGCACCGGCCACCCGTACTCCTTCGACACCCACGAGAACTCGATCGCGTCGTACCGCTACCCGAACGACCCCCGCGAGGACCTGGACTACGTGCTGTTCCGCAACGGCCATGCCCGGCCGGCCGGTTGGCGCAACACGGTGGTCAAGGAGGACTCGGCGCCCTGGACCGTCTCCAGTTGGGGCAAGAAGTACACCTACACCAACCTCTCCGACCACTACCCGCTCGTCGCCGGCTGATCCGGCGCGCGGTCCGTAGCCCCGGTGGCCCCCTGACCTCGTGGACCCCCTGGACCCCGCGGGACGGCAGCCCGGAGCGTCAGCCGTCGTAGACCGTCACGGCCACCCCGCGCTCGACCAGCCGGCGGGATATCAGCGGCTCCATCCGGGACCAGGTCCCGCCGGCCAGGCCGCAGCCGATCCGCGGCATGTGGACCGAGGCCCCCACCTCGACGGCCCGCTCCGCGACCCGGCCGAGGCCCGCGGCTATCGCCTCGTACCGCACCGGCGCCCCCGTCCCGCCGATGGGGGCGCCCGCCGGTCGATCGGAGCCGCGGACCCGGCGGGCCGTCCCGCGCTGCCCGATGACGTTGGCCACCCACAACTCCTCGCCGACCGGCACGAATTGCACGGCGCCCAGCCCGAAGTCGTTCCCCGCGCGCTCCCGGTACCAGCGGCGGTAGGCCCGCTCCGGCTCCGGCCAGCGGCGGGAGAGGGCGCGGACGAAGCCCTTGCCCCAGCCCCCGACGTCATTGCAGACGTGCACGATCATCTTGACGCCCGCGCCCTGCGGCGCGGTGGCATCACCGTCGACATAGGTGATGGCGGCGTCGATCCCCGTTTTCTCAGCCATGTCCCAACGGTACGGGCGACCACTGACAACGGGCCGGACGCGCCAGGGCGGCCGCGGTGCCCCTCGGGCCCCGCGGCCGCCCAATCAGCGCGAACCTCCGTCCGCGCGCGCCCTATTCGGCGAGTTCGCGCTCCTCCGCGATCCGGCGCACCCGGCCGCGCACCACGAACCAGCCGACGACCAGGGCCGCCGCGAGGACCGGAACCATCAGCACGGTCTGGCGGCCGACGCCCTTGTCGAACCACATCAGCACGATCACCCCGAGCAGGAAGACGATGGTGGCGATGTCCGTGACCGGCGTGCCCGGCAGTCGGAAGCGCGGGCGCTCCAAGAGGCCCGCCTTGGCCCGGCGGACGAACGCCATGTGACAGACCATGATCGTGCACCAGGTGCTGATGATGCCCAGCGCCGCGATGTTGATCACGATCTCGAACGCCTTGCCCGGCAACCAGTAGTTGAGCCCGACGCCGAGCACGCACACCGTGGAGGTGAGCATGATGCCGCCGTAGGGGACCTGGCTGCGGTTCATCCGGGCGGCGAACTTCGGCGCGGAGCCGGCCATCGACATCGAGCGCAGGATGCGACCGGTGGAGTAGAGGCCGGAGTTGAGGCTGGACATCGCCGCGGTGAGCACGACGAGGTTCATCACATCGCCCGCGTGCGGGATGCCCACGTGGGACAGCACGGTGACGAAGGGACTCTCGTTGGCGCTGAAGACGTTCCACGGCAACAGCATCGCCAGCAGGAGCACCGAGCCGACGTAGAAGATCCCCACCCGCCACATGATCGAGTTCACGGCCTTGGGCACGACCTTCTGCGGATCGCTGGTCTCACCAGCGGTGACGCCGACCAGTTCGACCGCGGAGTAGGCGAAGACCACGCCCTGGAGCACGACCACCACGGGCAGCAGACCGGTCGGGAAGAGCCCGCCGTGGTCGCTGATCAGATGCAGGCCCGGGGTGTGTCCGTCGACCGGGTGCTGGGTGGCCAGCAGGAAGATCCCGATGAACATGAAGGCGACCAGCGCCGCGACCTTGATGATGGCGAACCAGAACTCCAGCTCGCCGAAGATCTTCACCGAGATCAGGTTGACCGTGAGCACCACTGCCAGCGCGATCAGCGCCATCACCCACTGCGGGATGCTGGTGAACATGCTCCAGTAATGCGTGTAGAGGGCGATCGCGGTGATGTCGGCGATACCGGTGGTCGACCAGTTGACGACGTACATCCACCCCGCGACGTAGGCGCCCTTCTCGCCCAGGAACTCCCGGGCGTAGGAGACGAACGAGCCGGACGACGGGCGGTGCACCACCAGTTCGCCGAGGGCCCGGACGACGAAGAAGGCGAAGAGGCCGCAGACCGCGTAGGCGATGGCCAGCCCGGGACCGGCGGAGTGCAGTCGGCCGCCGGCTCCCAGGAAGAGGCCGGTGCCGATCGCGCCGCCGATGGCGATCATGTTGATGTGCCGGCCCTTGAGGGCCTTGCTGTAGCCGGCGTCCCCCGCGTCCTGCCGGATCCCGCTCCCCCCGTCCGATGATCGCTCGGATGCATCCACGACGGTTTTTGTGCTCACTACTGGTTCATCTCGCTTTCGGAGAGCTCGACCACGACTGGCACCGCGGGTCGCGCGAACGGCCAGTCGGCACACCTTCCCCGAAGAGTGGCCCCCCGTCTGTGTGCGACATCACATGGCGTACATTCGCTCTAGGGTCTGTCCGTGTTTGTGGCGAATGACATGCCGGCGGAGCTTCAGCGACGGCGTTAGTTCGCCACTCTCCGGCCCCCATTCCTCGCCCAGCAGCGAAAATCGCTTGACCTGTTCGGTGCGGTTCAGCTGGGCGTTGGCCGCCGCCACACCCCGCTCGATCTCCGCCCGGACCACCGCATTCCGGGCCAACTCCGCCAAGCTCCCCGGCACTCCGTGCCGCGCCGCCCAGGCCGGGGCCAGCTCCGGGTCCAACACCAGCAGCGCCACCAGATACGACCGGCCGTCGCCGTGCACCAGTGCCTGCCCGATGAGCGGGTGTTCCTTGAGGGCGTTCTCGACCAGCGCCGGCGAGACGTTCTTGCCGGTCGAGGTCACGATCATTTCCTTCTTGCGGTCGGTCAGCCAGAGGAAGCCGTCCGCGTCGATCCGCCCGATGTCGCCGGTGCGGAACCAGCCGTCCGCCCCGGTGACCGGCTCCACCGTCCCGTCCGCCCGCAGATACCCCGCGCACACCGTCCGGCCGCGCACCTCGATCTCCCCGTCCGCGGCCGTGCGCACCACCAGCCCGTCGAGCGGCCGGCCGACCGAGCCCAGGCGGAACGCCCCCGGGGCGTTGGTGGTGGCCACCCCGACCGTCTCGGTCAACCCCCACGCGTCCATGATCACGATGCCGAAGCCGGCCCAGAACCGCACCACCTCCTGGGGCATCGGCGCCGAGGCGCTCGCCGTCCACACCAGCCGGTCGAAGCCGGCCGCCGCCAACAACGGATCCAGCACCTCCGCCTTCGCCGTCGCGTACGCCGCCGCCAGCCCGGCGGGCGGTCGCTCCCCGCGCTCCCGGCAGGCGACATGGGCGCGGGCGGTCTCCGCCGCCGCGGCCAGCGCCCGCCGGCGCTCCTCGGGCAGTTGGTCCAGTACGGCCCGGACCGCGGCGGTCAGCTTCTCCCACACCCGCGGCACCCCGAAGAACTGCGCCGGCCGCAGCTCCCGGGCGAGCGCCCCGACCTGCGCCGGATCCGCGCAGAGATAAACGTGCGAGGCCCGGAAGACCGGCAGGTAGAGGCCCAACATCCGCTCGGCGATGTGCGCGAAGGGCAGGTAGCAGAGGTGCTCGACGTGGTGCGGGAGCTCCACGACGCCGTCCAGCGCCACCGCGTTCTGCACCACCTGGCGGTGGTTGATCACCACGCCCTTGGGATCGCCGGTGGTCCCGGAGGTGTAGACGACGGTCAGTGAGTCCCCCGCCCCGCCCCGGCGCCACTCGGCCTCGAACTCCCCCGGCTCGTACGCCGCGGCGCCCCGGGACCGCAGCGCGGCGAAGCTCTCGTGCCGACCGTCCGCCGCCCCTTCGGGCCGCGCCCCGTCCCCCGGCTCGACGGTCACCAGCCGTTCCAACCGGGCCGCCGCATCGTCGAGCAGCGGCGCCCAGCGCGCCCGCTCCCGAGGGCCCTCCACCACCGCCAGCCGGGCCCGGCTGTGCCGTGCGATATGCGCGATCTGGCCCAGCGCGGCGGTGCCGTAGACGGTGACCGGCACGGCCCCCAGATGCACCAGGGCGAGATCGCTGAGCCAGTGCTCGGGGCGGTTGCCCATCATCAGCAGGACGATCTCCCCGCGCCGGACGCCGAGCGCCCGGAAGCCGGCGGCCAGTTCACCGATCCGCCGGCGGGCCGCCGCCCAGCTCAGCGTCCGCCAACCGCCGGCCTCCGGGGCGCGCCACGACAGGGCCGGCCGCGCCCCGTGGTCCTCGGCGTTGCGCAACAGCAGGGCGGGCAGCGTCAGTTCGCCCGGATCACCGGGCATGCGCAGGGGCGTGGTCATGGCGGCCTCCCGAGAGGGTGGGACGTGCGCTGCGGACCGTACGAGGGCCCGGGTCCCGCCCGGCGGGAGCCCGGCTGTGCGAGGGAGCGGTGAGAAGGTTTCACAAGGCTGGTGAGACAGCAATACTGTTGAACATGATGGAGTCCGCGCCCGACCTGACCGTCGACGAACTCGCCGCCCGCGCCGGCGTCACGGTCCGCACCATCCGCTTCTACAGCACCCGCGGACTGCTGCCGCCCCCCGAGATCGGCCCGCGCCGGGTCGGCCGCTACGGACCGGACCACCTCTCGCGGCTCGCACTGATCGAGGAGCTCCAGCACCAGGGCCTGACGCTGTCCGCCATCGAACGCTACCTGGCGCAGTTGCCGCCCGATCTGAGCGCCCAGGACCTGGCCATCCACCGGGCCCTGGTGGCCAGTTGGCTACCGGACCAGGCGGAGGACGCGACCCGGGACCAATTGGAGCGGCGGGTCGGCCGGGAGCTGACCGAGGAGGACCTCGACCGGCTGGCGGCGATGAACGTCCTGGTGCGGACCGAGGACCCCCGGGTCTTCCGGGTCGATCCGGGGCTGCTGCACCTGGGGGCGCGGCTGCTCGACGTGCCGATCGCGCTGGAGACGATCCTGGCGGCGCGCACCGTCGTCATCGAGCACACCCGCTCGGCGGCCCGCGAGCTCAGCCGGCTCTTCAAGGACGAGGTATGGGAGCCGTACCGGGACGGCGGGGCGGACGCGGCGGAGGTGGCGCGGGTGAAGTCGCTCTCGGCGCACATGCAGCCGATGGTGGTGCAGGCACTGGTCACCGCCTTCCAACGGTCGATGAAGGAAGAGCTGCGGGAGTGGCTCGGCGCCGGCGAGCGCGACGGCCGGGAGGGCCGGGACGCGGACGACGGCCGGCGCGGAGGCTGAGGGGGCGGGCCACCGGGCCCGCCCCCCACACCCACTCAGTCGGTGAACTTCTCGCCCCGCTCGGCCTTTTCGACCAGCGACGCGGGCGGCGCGAACCGGTCACCGTAGGCGGCCTGGAGCTCGCGGGCGCGGGCCACGAACCCGCGCAGACCAACGAGCTCCTCCCGCCCTGACCCGGCGAACTCCTCCCGCCCTGACCCGGCGAACTCCTCCCGCCCTGACCCGCCCTGGTAGCCGTTGATGTACTGGAGCACGCCGCCGGTCCAGCCCGGGAAGCCGATGCCCAGGATGGAGCCGATGTTGGCGTCGGCGACGGAGGTCAGCACGCCCTCCTCCAGGCAGCGGACGGTGTCCAGCGCCTCGGAGAACAGCATCCGCTCCTGCATGTCCACGAACGGGACGGCGGTGCCCGCCCGTTGGAAGTGCTCCCGCAGCCCCGGCCACAGGCCGGTCCGCTTGCCGTCCTCGCCGTACTCGTAGAAGCCCCCGCCGCCGCTGCGCCCGGGGCGGCCGAACTCGTCGACCATGCGGTCGATGACGGCGTCGGCCGGGTGCGGCTCCCAGGTGCCGCCGGCCTCCTCGACGGCGCGCCGGGTCTCGTTGCGGATCTTCCGCGGGAGAGTGAGGGTCAACTCGTCCATCAGGGACAGCACCTTGGCCGGGTAGCCGGCCTGGGCCGCGGCCTGCTCGACGGAGGCCGGGTCGAGGCCCTCGCCGATCATCGCCACGCCCTCGTTGATGAACTGGCCGATGACGCGGGAGGTGAAGAAGCCGCGCGAGTCGTTGACGACGATGGGCGTCTTGCGGATCTGGCGCACCAGGTCGAAGGCGCGGGCCAGCGCCTCGTCGCCGGTCCGCTCGCCCTTGATGATCTCCACCAGCGGCATCTTGTCGACCGGCGAGAAGAAGTGCAGGCCGATGAAGTCCGCGTCCCGCTCGACGCCCTCGGCGAGCGCCGTGATCGGCAGGGTGGAGGTGTTGGAGCACAGCAGCGCGTCGGGCGCGACGACGTGTTGGATCTCCTTGAACACCTTGTGCTTGAGGGCGACGTCCTCGAATACCGCCTCGATGACCGCGTCGCAGCCGGCGAGGTCGGTGGGCTCGGCGGTGGGGGTGATCCGCGCCAGCAGCTCGTCCCGCTTCTGCTCGGTGGTGCGCCCCTTGGCCAGCGCCTTGGTGAGCAGCCCCTCGGAGTACCCCTTGCCCCGCTGGGCCGCCTCCAGCGTGACGTCCTTGAGGACGACCTCGATGCCGGCCTTGGCGCAGGCGTAGGCGATGCCGGCGCCCATCATGCCGGCGCCCAGGACGCCGACCTTCCGGACCGTGCGCGGCTCGATGCTCTTGGGGCGGCTCCGGCCGGCGTTGACGGCCTGGAGGTCGAAGAAGAACGCCTGGATCATGTTCTTGGAGACCTGGCCGGTGACCAGCTCGACGAAGTAGCGCGCCTCGATGGTCTGCGCGGTCTCGAAGTCGACCTGGGAGCCCTCGACGGCCGCGGCGAGGATGTTCCGCGGCGCCGGGTAGGGCGCGCCGGCAAGCTGCTTCTTGAGGTTGGCGGGGAACGCCGGGAGGTTGGCGGCGAACTTCGGGTGGGCCGGCGTGCCGCCGGGGATCTTGTAGCCCTTGACGTCCCAGGGCTGCTGGGACTCGTGGTGGGCGTCGATGAACTCCCGCGCCTTGGCGAGCAGTTCGTCGGCGCTCCGGGCCACCTCGTGGATCAGCCCGTTGTCCTTGGCGCGGGCGGCGTTGTACTGCGTGCCCTGGAGGAGGACCTTCAGCAGCGCGTCGGTGATGCCCAGCAGCCGGACGGTGCGGGTGACGCCGCCGGCGGCGGGCAGCAGGCCGAGGGTGACCTCGGGCAGGCCGATCTTGGTGCCGGGGGTGTCCAGGGCGATGCGGTGGTGACAGGCAAGGGCGATCTCGTAACCGCCGCCCAGCGCCGCGCCGTTGATCGCGGCGACGACGGGCTTGCCGAGCGTCTCGATCCGGCGCAGGTCTCGCTTGATGCCGTTGCCCGCCTCGAACGCCTGCTGGGCGTGATCGGGGGTGACGGCGATCAGGTCGTGCAGGTCGCCGCCGGCGAAGAAGGTCTTCTTGGCGGAGGTGAAGATGATGCCGCGGATGCCGTCCCGCTCGGCCTCCAGCCGGTCGGCGACCGCCTTCAGGGAGGTCTTGAAGGCGTCGTTCATGGTGTTGGCGGACTGGTCGGGGTCGTCCAGGACGAGGGTGACGACGCCGGTCTCGTCCTGTTCCCAGCGGATGGTGGTGGATTCACTCATGGCTTGCGTACTCCGTTGTGGGAGGGGACGAGGGGTCAGAGGCGCTCGATGACGGTGGCGACGCCCATGCCGCCGCCGACGCAGAGGGTGGCCAGGCCGTAGCGCTTGTCCTGCCGCTCCAGTTCGTCGACGAGGGTGCCGAGGATCATCGCGCCGGTGGCACCGAGGGGGTGGCCCAGGGCGATGGCGCCGCCGTTGACATTGACCTTGTCCAGGCTGAGGCCCATGTCCTTGACGAAGCGCAGCACGACCGCGGCGAACGCCTCGTTGATCTCGACCAGGTCGATGTCGTCGATGGTCAGGCCGGCCTTGGTCAGCGCCTTGCGGCTGGCCGGCGCGGGGCCGGTGAGCATGATCGTCGGCTCGGACCCGGAGACCGCGGCGGAGATGATCCGGGCCCGCGGGGTCAGGCCGTAGCGCTCGCCGACCTCCTTGGAGCCGATGGCGACCAGCGCCGCGCCGTCGACGATGCCGGAGGAGTTGCCGGCGTGGTGGACGTGGTCGATCTTCTCGACCCAGTGGTACTTCTGGAGCGCGACCGCGTCGAAGCCGCCGGCGTCGCCGATGGCGGCGAAGGAGGGCTTCAGGCCCGCGAGGGAGTCGGCGGTGGTGCCGGGGCGCGGGTGCTCGTCGTGGTCGAGGACGACCAGGCCGTTGCGGTCCCTCACCGGGACGACGGAGCGCTCGAAGCGGGCGTCCTTCCAGGCCGTGGCGGCCCGCTCCTGGGAGAGCGCGGCGTACTCGTCGACGTCGCGGCGGGAGTAGCCCTCGATGGTGGCGATGAGGTCGGCGCTGATGCCCTGTGGGACGAAGCCGGTGTCGAAGTTGGTCATCGGGTCGGCGAACCAGGCGCCGCCGTCGGACGCCATCGGGACCCGCGACATCGACTCCACGCCGCCGGCCAGGACGAGGTCCTCCCAGCCGGAACGGACCTTTGCGGCGGCCATGTTGACGGCTTCGAGGCCGGAGGCACAGAAGCGGTTCTCCTGTACGCCGGCGACGGTGTCGGGCAGCCCGGCGGCGATCGCGGCGATCCGGGCGATGTCGGAGCCCTGGTCGCCGACCGGGCCGACGACGCCCAGCACGATGTCGTCGATCGCGGCCGGGTCCAGGTCGGGGAAGCGCCGCCGCACCTCGTGGATCAGGCCGACGACGAGGTCGATGGGCTTGGTGCCGTGCAGCGCGCCGTTGGCCTTGCCGCGACCGCGGGGGGTGCGGATCGCGTCGTACACATACGCTTCGGTGCTCACTGAAAAGCCTTTCTATCGGCCGGGGTCCGGGGTGCGCGGCGTCAGCCGCTGACGTTCCGGACCGGGGAGGCACGATCGGGAGGGTTAGCCGAGCAGGGAGCGGCCGATGATCTCCTTCATGATCTCGGTCGTCCCTCCGTAGATGGTCTGGATGCGGCCGTCGGTGAAGGCCCGGGCGACGGGGTATTCGGTCATGTAGCCGTACCCGCCGTGGAGTTGCAGGCACCGGTCGGCCACCCGCTTCTGCAACTCGGTGGCCCACCACTTGGCCATCGAGGCGTGCGCCGCGTCGAGGGTGCCCTCGGAGTGGTCGGCGATGCAGCGGTCGAGGAAGGTGCGGGTGACCGCGCACTCGGTGGCCATCTCGGCTATCTCGAACCGGACGTGTTGCAGCTTGGCCAGCGGCCGGCCGAACGCCTCGCGCTCCTTGACGTAGCCGGTGGTGATCTCCAGCAGGTGCTCGGCGGCGGCGATCCCGGCGATCGCTATCGCCAGCCGTTCCTGGGCGAGGTTGGTCATCAGGTGCACGAACGCCCCGTTGAGCTCGCCGAGGAGGTTCTCCTTGGGGACCCGGACGTCGTTGAAGAACAACTCGGCGGTGTCCTGGGACTTCTGGCCGATCTTGTCGAGGTTGCGACCGCGCTCGAAGCCGGCCGCGCCGCGCTCGACCACCAGCAGGCTCAGGCCGTGCGCGCCGCCCTCGGGGGTGGTCTTGGCGACGACGATGACGAGGTCGGCGAGGATCCCGTTGGAGATGAAGGTCTTGGAGCCGTTGAGGACCCAGTGGTCGCCGCGGTCCTCGGCGGAGGTGCGGATGCCCTGGAGGTCCGAGCCGGCGCCGGGCTCGGTCATCGCGATGGCGGTGATGATCTCGCCGCTGCAGAATCCGGGCAGCCAGCGGCGCTTCTGCTCGTCGGTGGCGAGCGAGGTCAGATAGGGGCCGATGATGTCGTTGTGCAGCCCGATGGCGAACCCCGGGGTGCCGGCGCGGGTGAACTCCTCGGCCAGGACGGCGCTGTAGCGGAAGTCGGTGGCGCCCCCGCCGCCGTACTCCTCGGGCACGGCCAGGCCCAACAGCCCCTGCCGGCCGGCCGCCCGCCAGGCGTCCCGGCTGACGATGCCGTCCTTCTCCCACTGCTCGTAGTGGGGCGTCACCTCCTTGGCGAGGAAGGTGCGCACCGTCTCGCGGAAGGCGTCGTGGTCCTCGGTGAAGATCTGGCGCTTCACTCTGCTGTCCCTTCGGGGGATGGTCGTGGGTGGACGGCGGTGCTCACTGCCCGCCCGGGGCCGGGGCCCCGACGAGTGCTTCCTCGTACGGCGGTGAGTGCTCCCCGGTCGGACCGGTGAACGCTCCTCAATCGGGCCTTCAGGGGCGGTCGTTGACGATCCCGATGGCCTTCGCCGAGCCGGGGCCGGGGCGTATGGAACGGGATCGGAGGCTCCGGGGACTCATGGGCTGGGTGGGCCGGGCGGGTTGGGCGAGGGGCCTCGTCCCGGCGGGCTCGGGGTGCGCGGCCGTCCTCCCCTCGGGGGCGGCGGCTGGGGCACCTCCCGACGGCAGTTGGGGATCCGCGGTCGGGAGCGCGCTCGCCCCGCTACGCCCACGGGCGCGCCCTTCGGGCCCGCTCGGCGACACCACCACTCCGTCGCCGCCCGCCACCGCGGCCTCGGCCGCACGCCGCCGGCCGGCGAGGCGGTGCTCCCGGAGTCGGTGCCCTTCGCCGGGGGCGGCGGGATGTCCGTGCCGCCGTGGTCGTCGTCCGGCGCCCGGCGTCGAGGCCAGCGGCGGCACGACCGGACGGCCCCGCAGGCGCGCCCCACGGAGGGCACCCAACTCGACGCCGGGCCAGGCGACTTGCCCGGCCATCTGGGCCCGCTCGGCACGGACCGCGACCGCCTCGCCCGCGCGGCGCGGGTCGGCCGCGTGCCGGAGGCCGGTGGACGGCGCCATCAGTGGGCCGCCTCCTTCCGCTCGGTGTCGCGCGGGCCGGCGTCCGGGGCGGTGAGGCTGGGGACGCGCCAGTCGCGGGCGACCTCTTCGGTGTCCGCGCCGGGGCGGGCGGGAGGTCTGCGGAGCGTCCCGGGGGTGGCGGAGAAGCGGGGCGCGGGGGCGGGTTGGGTGAGGCCGGCGTGCTCGGTGAAGGTGCCGCGGGAGGCGAGGTGCGGGTGCTCGGGGGCCTCGCGCAGCGAGAGCACGGGAGCCACACAGGCGTCGGACTCCTGGAAGACGGCGGTCCATTCGTCCCGCGTGCGGGTCCGGAAGCGGCCGGCGATGGCGGTGCGCAACGCGCCCCAGGCCGCGGGGTCGTCCCGCCCCGGGACCTCGTCCTCGATGCCGAGGAGGCGGACGAACTCGGCGTAGAACCGCGGCTCCAGCGCGCCGACGGCCATATAGCCGCCGTCCGCGGTCTCGTACGCGCCGTAGAACGGCGCGCCGCCGTCGAGCAGATTGGCGCCGCGCCGGTCCTGCCAGCCGCCGGCCGCCAGCATGCCGTGGATCATCGCCGTCAGATGGGCCGTGCCGTCGACGATGGCGGCGTCGACGACCTGGCCCGCGCCGCCCTCGGCGCGGGCGTGCTGGAGCGCGGCGAGGACCCCGATGACGAGATAGAGCGAGCCGCCGGCGTAATCGCCGAGCAGATTGGCGGGGATGACGGGCGGGCCGTCGGGCGGGCCGATCATGCCGAGGGCGCCGGTGATGGCGATGTACCCGATGTCGTGCCCGGCGGTGCCGGCGAGCGGGCCCTGCTGGCCCCAGCCGGTCATCCGGCCGTAGACCAGACAGGGATTGCGAGCCAGGCAGGGCTCGGGCCCGACGCCCAACCGCTCGGCCACGCCCGGGCGGTACCCCTCGATCAGGACGTCGGCGCGCTCGACCAGATCGAGGACCTTCGCGACCCCGGCCGGCTGCTTGAGGTCCACCAGCACCGAGCGCTTGTTGCGGTTGGTGAGGTCGGACGCCGGATCGATGCCCAACCCGGCGCCGCCGGGCCGGTCCACCCGGACGACGTCGGCGCCCAGATCGGCCAACAACATGGCCGCGAACGGGCCGGGGCCGATGCCGGCGAGCTCCACCACCCGCACGCCGCTGAGCGGGCCGTTGCCTGACTCCGTCATTCGCGCCCCATGCCTTCCGCACTGTGACACTTCTGATGTAACACTCGCGATGTTAAGAACGCGTTCCACTTTCCACAAGCCCCCTCGCGCCAAGTGGCCGTCAACGTCAAAAAGCCCGTCGCGTCGATGCTCAACCGCCATCTCCGCCACGGGCCTTCGCGCGCCGCTGTCGCCGCGCCGCTATCCCCCGCCGAGCCGGTCGATGAGCCGCGCGGGGGCTATCCGGCGACCGGGCACCGCCGTTGCCCGCACCGCCGCCGCCCTCTGTCGCACCGGCCTCGTCATGCCGTCCTCCATGTCCGCTCCCCCGTCCCGGCACCGGCGCGGTGCCCCTCAGTGAGCCGCGCATGCGCCCGCGCATCCCGTCACCAACAACGCTAACCGCGACCACTGACAACGGCCCGCACAGCCCCGAACACCGGGCCGGCGGAGGGACAATGCCGTCATGTCACAGCTCTCTTCCGCACTGTTCGACGTCCGCGCCGGGCAGGGACTGCGCCAGTTCGCGGAGCTGGCCATAGCCCTGCTGTTGTCCTCGCTGATCGGGTTGGAGCGCGAGGCCCGGCAGAAAAGCGCCGGGTTGCGCACCCACACCCTCGTCGGCGTGGGCAGCGCTCTGTTCATGGAAGTGTCCATCCACGGCTTCAGCTCCATGCTCGGCATCGAGGGCGTGGCGCTGGACCCCTCCCGGGTCGCCGCGCAGGTCGTCTCCGGCATCGGCTTCATCGGCGGCGGCCTGATCTTCGTGCGCAAGGACGCGGTCCGGGGACTGACCACGGCCGCCACCATCTGGCTGACCTGCGCCATCGGGATGGCGTGCGGCGGCGGGTTGCCGCTGCTCGCGATCGGCGCGACGGCGGTGCACTTCCTCATCGTGCGCGGCTTCTCCAAGGTGTCGGAGCGCATCACCTCGGGCACGGCCCTCGACCGGATAGAGCTGCGCCTGACCTACCAGACACAACGGGGGCTACTGGGGCGGATGTTGGAGCTGTGCACCGGCAGCGGGTTCCGGGTGACCGACGTCCAGGTGGAGACCGCCCCGGCAGACGTCTCCATGGCGGCCGAGGTGCTGCTGCGCATGGAGGGCAGCGGCTCCGCGCACCCCCTGGTCGAGGCGTTGACGGAACTCGACGGCGTCCGCGGGGTGGCACTGGGGCGGCACGACGACAGCACGGAGTGAGCGTCGACCCCCGACGCGCACACCGGAGCCGCCCCGGGTCCCCGTGGGCGGCCCCTCCCCCACTACGGCGCACCCGCCGACGGCTCCCCGCCGTCGGCGTCCGCCGCACGCGCCCCGCGCACTCCGTCCCACCCCGGCCCCGGTTCCCGCCCCGGCATGAGGTGGTCAGCGATCGCCTGACGGTCCACCAACCGCCCGAGCCGCCGCGGAACATCGCCGCCCACCAGGACGACGACCAGGAGCGTCAGCCCGAAGGTGAGCACCGCCAGGGCCCGCCCCAGGGGCATGCCCCGGGCGAGCTGTGCCCCCAGGACCGGCGCCACCGCCCCGCCCAGCGCCCCCGCGTTGTAGACGAACCCGAGCGAGGCGGCGCGGGTCGCGGTCGGGAAGTGGCCCGCGATGTACTTCGGCAGGATCCCGGAGATGCCCTGTCCGAGGGCCAACAGCACGAAGATCAGCACCCCCAGTCCCACCAGGCTCCCGCGCACCGCGAACACCGGGAACACGAACGCCAACGACGCCAACAGGGTCCAGGCGTAGGCGCGTCGGGTCCCCAGCAGATCGCCGGCGAACCCGGCCAGCCAACAGCCGGCCATGGCGCCGAAGCCCGCGAAGAACATCACCGCGCCGACCTGCGCCGGGGTGTAACCGAGGTCCGACTTGAGGTAGGTGGGCAACAGGGACTGCACCGGCCAGCTGTACAGGAACGCGCAGAAGACCGTCACCATCAGGGAGACGTACCGCAACCAGCCCCGGTGTCCGCCCAGTTGCACGGCGAAGGCGACCAGGCACAGCGCGGCGACCGCGGCCGACCAGGGCACGAACCCCGCGCCCAGCGGCGTGAACGCGCAGCACAGCGCGGCGCAGGCGACCGCCGCCAGCGCGGAGTTGGCCCGTCGGCGGGGCCCGCTGACGAACAACGACCAGAACGGATGCGAGCGCTCCGGTACCTCGTCCCCGGGGCGGTGCGCGGCGTCGCCGACCGCGTCCCGCCACTCCGCGGACTCCGGCAGTGATCTACGCATCCACAGGGCGACCAGGACGGGCAGCACCCCGATCCAGAACATCCAGCGCCAGCCCCCTACGGGCACCACCCAGGCGTAGAGCTGACCGGCCAGCACCGTGCCGCCCGCATAGCCGGAGATGAGGAATCCGGAGGCCCGGTTGCGCAGCCGTGCGGGCCAGCTCTCCAGGACGTACGTCACGCTGGTGCTGTACTCCCCCGCCATGCCCAGCCCGATCACCAACCGGGCGGCGAACAGGCTGGTGTAGTCCCAGGCGAACCCGCAGGCGAAGGTGCCCAGCGAGTAGAGCAGGATGCTGGCCACCATGGCCGCTCGCCGGCCGCGGCGGTCGCCCAGCGCCCCCAGGAGCGCACCGCCCAGCCACCGGGTGATGAAGGCGGCGGAGACGAGCGAGGCCGCGGTGGCGGTGTCCAGGCGGAAATCGTGGGCGATCTCGGTCAGCACCAGGGTGATCAGCACGAAGTCGAAGCCGTCCAGGAGGTAGCCGATCCAGGCGGCGGCCAGCGCCTTCCACTGGCGCGGGGCGACCTCGCGCCACCAGGCGCGGCGCGGCGCCCGGTCCGGGGTGTCCACGGGGCGCGTCATCGCGGGATCGGGCCTCCTCCAAGAGACGCCCGACTCACGGCAGTTGCGTACCCGCACGCTCTCACCCAAACAGGACGTCGGACGTCCCATCTCATCGCATGAATCTGGCCCCGTGCGCGCTCCACGTCAATACCGCACCTGGCCCCCTTCCCATGTCCCCGCCAAACGTCCCCTCCCCGCCCGTCGTTGACGTTCCGCCGGCGCCCTGCCTAGGGTCCGGACCTCGGACCAGGGAGGACCCCATGCCACGGCACGACACCTCGGGGCGGGACCACGACGTCGTCCTGTACGGAGCAACCGGGTTCGCCGGCGCGCTCACCGCCATGTATCTGGCCCGGCACGCCCCCGCGGACTGCCGCTGGGCGCTCGCCGGCCGCAGCACCGCCAAACTGGAGCGCCTGCGTGACCAGTTGGCGGCCCTCAATCCGGCCTGCGCGGACCTGCCGCTGCTCCTGGCCGACAGCGCCGACCCGGAGTCGCTGCGCGCCCTCGCCGTCGGCACCCGCGTCCTGGCCACCACCGTCGGGCCCTATCTGCTGCACGGCGAACCGCTCGTCGCGGCGTGCGCCGAGGCCGGCACCGACTACCTGGACCTCACCGGCGAGCCGGAGTTCGTCGACCGGGTGTATCTGCGCCACGACGCCGCCGCCCGCGCGTCCGGGGCGCGGCTCGTGCACGCCTGCGGCTTCGACTCCGTCCCGTGCGACCTGGGCGTGCACTACACGGTCGGCCTGCTCCCCAAGGGCGTCCCGCTGCGCATCGACGGCTTCGTGCGGACCAACGCGTCGTTCTCCGGCGGCACTCTGGCCTCCGCGTTGACCGCGGTCGGGCGGCCGGCCGCCATGGCGCGGGTCGCCCGGGCCCGCCGACGGTCCGAGGCGCCGCCCGCCGGCCGCAGCGTGCGCGCCCCCTTCGGGCCGCCCGTACGGAGCCGCGAGACCCGCACCTGGGGCATCCCGCTGCCCACCCTGGACCCACGGGTCGTGGCTCGCTCGGCGGCCGCCCTCGACGACTACGGTCCGGACTTCCGGTACCGGCACTACGCGGGGGTGCGCAGGCTGCCGACGGCGCTCGCCGGGGTGGTGGGCGCGGGGGCGCTGTCCGCGCTCGCCCAAGTACCGCCCGCTCGCCGGTGGTTGTCCGGGCGGCTGCAACCGGGCGAGGGGCCGCCCCCGGAGCGGCGGGCGCGTAGTTGGTTCGTGGTGCGGTTCGTGGCGTCGGGCGGCGGGACCCGCCTGATCACCGAGGTCGCGGGCGGCGATCCCGGTTACGGCGAGACCGCGAAGATGCTCGCCGAGGGGGCGCTCAGCCTGGCCTTCGACGAACTCCCGGACACCGCGGGCCAGGTGACGACGGCGGTGGCCATGGGGGACGCGCTCACCCGGCGGCTCCGGGATGCCGGGATCACGTTCCGGGTCGTCCGCGGGTAGCCGGACCGGCCGTCAGGCGCCGGCCAGCGCCTGACGGCACAGGGAGTCGGCGGCCCGGGTGGTCTCCGGTAGGCGGTAGGCCGGGGCCAGGTGGAGCGTGTGCGCGCACGCCCGGTCGAGGTCCACCCGGTGACCGACGGAGACGAACACCGGCTTGACGCCCTTCTGGGTGCGCAGGGCACGTCCCACCTCTTCGGGCGCTCCACCCGCCGCCCGGTCGTCCAGCAGCGGGGAGGTGGCACCGCGCTCCGGGCCCGGCGCCTCGTACCGGAAGGCGAAGGGGTTCTTGGCGACCCCGATGGTGGGCAGTCCCGTCAACACCCCCAGGTGGCTGGCGAGTCCGAAGCGCCGTGGATGGGCGAGCCCGTAGCCGTCGCAGACCACCAGGCCGGGTGTACGGGCGAGCCGGTCCAGCGCGTCGAGCACCGTCGGGATCTCCCGGAAGGCCAGCAGACCTGGGACGTACGGGAAGGCGACCGGGCCGACGGCGGTGGCCTCGTCGACGACCGCGAGGGTGCGGGCGTCGAGGGCGACAGCGGCTGCGGCGACCACGTCCCGCTCGTCGCCGTAGGCGACGTCGACGCCGACCACGGTGCCTTCGAAGCCCGGCTCGGGCCCGGCCTCGTCGAGTCGTACGTGGGCGCGCAGCCGGTCCTGGACCGCACGGGCCGAGGCTTCGTCCGCCGGCCAGTGCCGCAGTTCGTCGGCGCGGGAGATGCTTGCGGAGGTGTCCATGGTGCCGGCAACGCTACCGAACCGCCGGCCGGGCGGGTGCGCCGCGGGCGGCCCGCGGCACGCGCTCTATATTTGCTGTCATGTTCGTGCTGGAGCTGACCTACACCGCGCCCCTCGACCGCGTCGACGCCGCCCTTCAGGACCATGTGGCGTGGCTGGAACGGGGCTATGACGCCGGCCACTTCATCGCGTCCGGGCGGAAGAACCCCCGGGACGGCGGCGTGATCATCGCCACCGGCACCGACCGGGCGACCATGGAGAAGCTCACGGCCGAGGACCCGTTCGTGCGCGCCGGCGTCTGCACGTACCGGATCACCGAGTTCGTGGCGACCAAGACCGCGCCGGCCCTGGCGGAGTACCGGGAGCAGCTCCCGTCCTGACACTCCCGTCCGGGCCACGTGCTGCCTACGGGGCGCGTGGTGTGCCGCGGCTCCTCCTGGCGCGCGCTATGACGGGGCGGCCGGGGAGGCGGCCGAATTGCCCAGCGGTCCGGGGTCGGCCGTACCGGTGGCGGACGCGGTGGGCCAGCGGCCGCCGTTGCGCCAGTAGCCCTGGATCTCCTCCAGTTGGCGGCCCTTGGTCTCGGGCGCGGTGAACGCGGCGAACGCCAGGGCTCCGACAGCGAGCACGCCCAGGCCCGCGAAGGTCGGGGCGGGGCCCAGCTTCGTCATCAGCGACGGGAAGAACTGGGCGATCAGGAGGTTGGCGACCAGGTCGGCGGTGAGCATCGCCGACGCCCCCGTGGAGCGCAGCTGGGCGGGGAACGCCTCGCTCGCGTAGACCCAGATCAGCGATCCGAAGCCGAAGTTGAAGGCGGCGGTGAAGAGGAGGATCGCGGCGAAGCCCACCCAGGTGGTGGTGCCGTGCAGCTCGCCCGCGCTGAAGACGACGGTGAGCACCGCGAGCATCACCACCATCGTGCCGATCCCGGTGAGCAGCACCATCCGGCGGCCCAGGCGGTCGATGATGAGGATCGCCAGCACCGTGGCCACCAGGGAGGCGAGTTCGACGAAGGACGGCAGCAGGAAGTTCTGGCCGTTGCCGGTGAAGCCCATCTGCTCGAAGATCTGCGGGCTGTAGTACGTCACGGCGTTGATGCCGGTGATCTGGCAGAAGAAGCCGAGGCCGACGACGAAGAGCGCGGCGCGGAGGTACGGCTTGCGCAGCAGCGAACGCGCCGAGCCGCCGCTCTCCTCGGCCAACGCGGCGCGCACCGCGGCGACTTCGGCGTGCGCGTCGGCTTCGGGGTCGGTCCTCGCCATGACCTCGACGGCCCGTTCGTCGCGCCCCTTGAGGACGTACCAACGGGGCGTGTCCGGCAGCCGGAAGAGCGGGATCAGGACGATCGCCGCCGGGATCGCCGAGAGGCCGAGCATCCAGCGCCAGTGACCGCCGCCGGACAGGCCCCAGTTGACGAAGTAGGTGAGGACGATGCCCACGACCGTGGCCACTTGGTAGGCGGCCACGGAGGCGCCCCGGATGCGGGCGGGGCTCGCTTCGGCGACGTAGAGAGGCGCCGCCACGATGGAGATGCCGATCGCGATGCCGAGCAGGAAACGGACGGCGTCGAGCACCACGACGTTGGGGGCGAACGCGGACAGGGCAACGAAGACCGCGTACGAGCTGGCGACGATCAGCATCGCGGCTCTGCGGCCCAGCACGTCGGCCAGCTTGCCGCCGAACATCGCGCCGAGTATCGACCCGAAAACCAGGATGCTGTTGACCAGTCCCTTTTCGGTCTCGGTGAGGCCGAAGTCCTTGCTGAGGAACACCAGGGCACCGGAGATGCTGCCGGTGTCGTAGCCGTAGATGACGCCGACGACGGCGCCGGTGAGGGCGAACAGGCCGCCGGCGCGGCGCGGCGCGGCGATCGGGGCAGTGGACATGGGGAGTCCTTAGTGCGACGGAGCGTCATTGCTGCGTACTGCGTGACGGGCACCGGGGCGCCACGTCGACGGTCACGCCCGGACCGCGCATGACCGATCTTGCGAATATCAGGCACCTTTCACGCACCTGTCAACAATGAACTACCCAATTTCCCTTCCCCGCCACGCCACGCCATATCCCCCAACTCCCTTACGCAGACACCCAACTGCAGACCTCTCTACCGCGATCACTCGCACGAGGGATGGAACGCGTGCACGAACATGCGTAGAGTCGGCATCAGCAAAGCAGAAAGTTGCATCGAGACTGCAATACTGCGCTCCATCACGCACCATCCATCACCCATCCCCACCAGGGATCACGCACCACGGGAGGCGTCCATGAGCGAGACCTCGTACATGGAGCAGGAACTGCGCAGCCAGCCGGAGACCTGGCGGGAGGCGGCGCGCATCGGAGCCGCCGGCGGGCCACTGCCCAAGGCCGGCCAGCGCGTGGCCGTGATCGGCTGCGGCACCTCGTGGTTCATGGCCCAGTCCTACGCCGCCCTGCGCGAGGGCGCCGGCCTGGGCGTCACGGACCCCTTCCCCGCGTCGGAGGCGTTCCTCGACGGCGACCGCGGCTACGACGCGGTGGTGGCGATCACCCGCTCCGGCACGACGACCGAGGTGCTGCGGGTACTGGAGGCGGTACGGGGCCGCATCCCCACGGTGACGCTGCTCGGCGACCCGGAGACGCCGGCGGTCGAACTGTCCGACGCTACGGTCGAGTTGCCGTTCGCCGACGAGCGGTCCGTGGTGCAGACCCGCTTCGCGACCACGGCACTGACCCTGCTGCGCGCGCAACTGGGCCACGACGTCTCACGGGCGGTGGACGACGCCGAGGAGGCGCTGGCCGCGCCGGTGGCACAGGAGTGGGTGGACGCCGAGCAGTTCTCGTTCCTCGGCAGCGGCTGGACGTACGGCCTGGCCAACGAGGCCGCCCTCAAGATGCGGGAGGCATCGCAGAGTTGGACCGAGTCCTACCCGGCGATGGAATACCGGCACGGCCCGATCTCGATAGCTGCACCTGGCCGGGTGACCTGGCTCTTCGGGCCGGCACCGGAGGGCCTGGAGGCGGACGTGGCTCGGACCGGAGCGCACTTCGTGTCCCACGAGCGGGATCCACTGGCCGACCTGGTTCTCGTCCAGCGGGTCGCCCTGGAGCGGGCACGCGCCCGCGGCCTGGACCCGGACAACCCCCGCAGCCTCACCCGCTCCGTGATGCTCCAGGAACCAGCCACTCCCTAGCCATCCGACGTTACCCCTCTCTTCTCCCCTCCCCGACCTCAACCGACCGGTTCCACAAGGGAGTCAGGACACATGCCCCTCGTCCCCACCGCGTCGATCGTCGATGCCGCGCGTGACGCGCGGGTCGGCGCCGCGGCCTTCAACGTCATCCATCTGGAAACCGCCGAGGCACTGGTCACCGCCGCGGAGCGCACGGACCGCCCGCTGATCCTCCAGATCAGCGAGAACTGCATCCGCTATCACGGCAGTCTGCTGCCCCTCACCCGGGCCACGCTGGCCCTCGCCGAGGAGTCCACGGCCCGGATCGCGGTCCACCTCGATCACCTCACCCAGGCGGAGTTGGTCCACCAGGGCATCGCGGCCGGCGTGAGATCGGTCATGATCGACGCCTCCGCCCTCCCCTACGAGCAGAACGTCGCCACAACCGCCACCCTCGCCGCCTGGTGCCACGAACGGGGCGCCTTCGTCGAGGCGGAGCTCGGCGAGGTCGGCGGGAAGGACGGCGTCCACGCGCCCGGAGCGCGCACGGACCCGGCCGAGGCCCTGCCCTTCGTCCAGGCCACCGGCGTGGATGCGCTCGCCGTCGCCGTCGGCTCCTCGCACGCGATGCGGGAGCGCACCGCCGAACTGGACAAGGAGTTGATCGCGGCGCTGCGCACCACGCTGCCGGTCCCCCTGGTCCTGCACGGCTCCTCCGGCGTGCCGGACGACGAACTCCGCCGCGCCATCGCCGCCGGCATGACGAAGATCAACATCTCCACGCACCTGGTCTCCGTCTTCACCGGCTCAATACGGCGCACGCTGGACGCGGACCCGTCGCTGGTGGACTCCCGCAAGTACATCAAGCCCGCACGGGAGGCGGTCGCGCAGGAGGCGGCCCGGCTGCTGGAGGTGCTGAACACTCCGGTGACGGCACCCACGGAGCTCCGGGTGGCGGAGACCACAGCTCGGGGGTGAGCGGAGTGGCTGAGGCGACCTCGACCTGATCGCAGTGACCGCGAGCGAATGCCCGGCCGCCGCGAGCGGGGCCTGGGAACGGTCGACTGGTGGAGGTGAGCAGGTGTTCGTGGGCCGGGAAGCGCTGTGGTGGGGGCGACGAATTAGGCTCGCGCCATGAAGCGCCATGAACGAATGAACGCACTGCTTGAGCTGCTCGGGGACCGGGGCCGGGTGGATGTCGAGGAGGCGGCGACCGAGCTGGAGGTCTCGGCGGCCACGATGCGGCGCGACATGGATGCCCTCGCCCAGCAGCAGTTGCTGGTCCGCACTCGCGGTGGCGCGGTGCTGAGTTCGGTGGCGTACGACCTGCCGATCCGGTACAAGCACGGGCACCGGTCGGCGGAGAAGGAGTCCGTGGCGAAGGCGGCGGCGCGGCTGGTGGAGCGAGGCGACGTGGTCGGGCTGAGCGGGGGGACGACGACCACCGCGATCGCGCGGGTGCTCGCCACCCGGTCCGACTTCGCGGAGTCGGATCCGCAACCCCAGCTCACGATCGTCACCAACTCGCTGAACATCGCCAACGAGCTGGCCGTCCGGCCGCAGATCAAGATCGTGCTCACGGGTGGTGTGGCGCATTCCCGTTCGTATGAACTCGTGGGCCCGTTCAGCGAGTTGGTGCTCCAGCAGATCTCCATCGATATCGCGTTCATCGGGGCCAACGGCGTGGATCCGGTGATGGGGGCCACGGTGCACGACGAGGCCGAGGCCCGGATCAACCGGCTCATGGCCGAGCGCGCGCGGCGGGCCGTGATCGTCGCGGACTCGTCGAAGATCGGTCAGCGGTGCTTCGCCAGGGTCGGCGACGCGGATGTTTTCGACACCCTCATCACGGATGGTGCGGTGTCCGAGGAAACGCGTCGGGAGTTCACGGAGCGCGGGGTGAAGGTGCTGGCGGCCCGGCCCTCCGGCAACGACTGAGAATTGACGGAAGTGGGGGGAGGGGGAGTTGGAGTGCGGTTCAGCAGCTTGATGGCCGGGCCGTCGTCGACGAGACGTTGAGGCGTTGAGGCGTCGACCTGCGTTGAGACGTCGACCTGTGCGGCACGGGTGGCGCGCTGGTCAGGGGGTCGGGGGCACGAGGGCAGCGCAGCGCGGAATGGATGTATAGGGGTGCTGACGCCGGTCACTGGCGTGCCTACGGAGTGGTGAACCCCGGGTGGCTACCGGGGGCCGAAATCCGGGGTGCGGGTGTGGAGAATGAGGCGGAGCCCAGGGCGACAGGGCGGGGGCCGATGCCTAGGTGGGCGTGATAGGCGTGGTGGACGTCCCGGGCGTTCCGGCGCCGTTGGCGCGATAGTGGAGTGGGCTGGGAGACGCGGGTGGGGCGGAGTGGTCTGCCGGACGATGGTGAGGGCCGGGCGGTGTGCCGTCCCGGCGTATTGAGCGGGGGAAAGCGGATGCGGAAGATCTTGTCGATAGCAGTGACGGGGGCGGTGTGTGGCGCCTCGCTGACGCTCGCCGCGGCACCGCAGGCGATGGCCGCCGAGCACGTACCGCGGTGCGTGAAGGTGCGTGCGTTCTTCGACCGGGGCGAGCAGCGTTACGTCCGGTTGACGAACCTGTGCGCCAAGCGGCCGGCGTGCTACACCATCGTCGTCCCGCAGCACGCGGACCGGCGCGGCCGGCTCCCGCAGGGCGTGACGAAGGACGTGTTGTACGGGACGGCCGCTGGACCGCGGGCCCTGTATGTGAAGAACGCGGCCTGTTAGGGCGGTCAGGAGCGGGCGGGTAGCGGGGCCGCCGGGTGCGGCCTGGTGCGGGCTGGGGTGGTCCCGGGCTGTCGCTCAGCCGCGGGGGAACGCGGTGCGTTCATGGTTTGTGGGAGGGCGGGGCGTCCCCGTGGGCGTCAGCCGGGGAGGGCGATGCCGTCCAGGACCATGGCGAGGTACTGGCGGGCGATCTCCTCGGGGCTGTGTCGGCCCTGCGGTCGGTACCAGCTCGCGGCGACCCAGACCGTGTCGCGCAGGAAGCGGTAGGCCAGCCGAAGATCGAGGTCGGAGCGGAAGACTCCCTCGGCCACGCCACGCTCCAGCGTGCCGAGCCAGGCCCGCTCGAACTTCCGCTGGGATTCGGTGAGATAGCCGAACCGTGGCTGGGTGGCGAGGTGTTGAGCCTCCTTCTGGTAGATCGCGACGGCGGCGCGGTGCCGGTCGATCTCCCGGAAGGACTCGGTGACCAGGGCCTCGATGGTCTCCCGCGGGCCGAGTTCGGCCGCCAGGACGGCGTCGTAGCCGGCCCAGAGCTCGTCCAGGAAGGTGGCGAGGATCTCGTCGACCATCGATTCCTTGGAATCGAAGTGGTAGTAGAGGCTGCCGGCGAGCATGCCGGCGGCGTCGGCGATCTGTCGGACGGTGGTCGCGTTGTAGCCCTGCGCGGCGAACACCTCGGCCGCGGTGTCGAGGAGTTCGCGTCGGCGGTCCGGTGGGGCGGAGGTGGCGGCGGCAGGGGGCGTAGTCGCCGCCTTCCCGGCGCTCTTGGTGGTCTTGATGGTCTTGGTACTCCTGGTGGTCTTGGTTCCTCGGGCACCCTGGGTGCCCTTGGCGGGCTTGGCGCGCTGGGGGCTGTTGGGGGGCTTGGTGCCCCGGGCGCCGGCGGCACCAACGGGGCTGCCGGTGTCCCTGACTTCGCTGGTGCCCTCGTTGCCCTCCGCGTCCTCAGCGCCCTCGGCCCTCTCCACGCCACTCGCACCTCGCACGCCTCGCACGCCTTTCGCGCCGCTCATGGTCTTCGCGCCTCCCGCGCTCGCCGCACCCCCGGCGCGCCGCGTAACCCCCGTGGTCTCCATGTCTCCCACTCCGCCCCTCACGTTCTCCGCGCTCCCCATGCTCCCCATGCTCCCCGCATCCTCAATGTTCTCGACCGCCCCGCGCCCGCCCCGATGGACCTCTTTTTCCTTTGGCGGGTCCCTTCCGACCCTCGACGGACCACTACCAGCACCCAGTGGATCTCCGCCGGCCGCCGGCAAGCTCTCCCCGCTCCTCGGCGGGCGTAGCGTTCCCCGCTTTCACGAGAGTCCCAGCGTCCTCGACGCCGCCAGCCTCCTCGACACTCGACGCCCCTGCGCTCTTGGCCTTCATCGGCCTCCCCAGCGCTCCCGACCCGACCGGAGTTCCGGACGCACCCGGTACTCGCACGACTCCAGGCGTTCCCGGCCCTCCCGGCGCCCCCGACGCGCCCACAGCCCTCGACGCCCCGTCGTGCCGAGCGCCCTCGGCCCGCCAGGCGCTCCCGGCGTGCGCGGTGCTCCCGGCGCCCTCGACGTCCACGGCACCCCCGGCGTCCTGAATGGTCTCGATGCCGCCGGTCCGTTCGGCGGGCTCGGGGGTCCTGGGGTTGGCACGGGGACATTGTCGCTTGGCGGGGAGGTGGGGTGAGATCCGGGCAATTCTTTTACCAGTAAAACACCTGCTAAGGTTTTTGTATGGGGAAGCATGCCAAGCACGCCAGGGCCACGGGGTGGTGGAGGACGAAGCGGACCGCGGACGAGATGGCCGGCCGGGCGTCCGACGAGAAGCCGAAGAAGAGAGCCGAGGCGGCGAGTGGGGCGGGCGCCGTGCGGGTTCGGGCGTTGCCGGTGCGGAGCACGGTGCGGTTGCGGCGACCCGTTGACATATGGCACAAGCCGGCGCTGAGTGCGGTGGTGGCGTTGGGTGTGCCGGATCTGGTGCTGTTGGGGTCGGGACGGCTCGATCTGGTGCTCTACACGTCGGCGGGGGCGATGTGCGCGCTGTACGCGCACGGACTGCCGTATGCGGCGCGGGCCCGGGCGTTGTCGTGGGTGGTGCTCGGGATGGTGGCGAGCCTGGCCGTCGCGCTGACCGCGGCGTCGCTGGTCACCTCGGCAGCGGTGTTGGTGGCGCTGGCGTCGCTGGTCGCCGCGGTGCACAAGATGGTGTGCGACGCGTCGCGGATCGGGCCGCCGGGGAACCTGATCCTGACGTTCATCGCGGCCTCGGCGTTCTTCGTGCCACAGCGGCCGGCGGCAGTGTTGCCGCATGCGGGGCTGGCGTTGGCGACGGGGGCGTTCGCGTGGCTGGTGTGCATGGCGCCGGCGCTGGTGCGGCCGCGGGGGCCGGAACGGATCGCCACCGCGCGGGCGTTGGAGGCCGCCGCCGGGCTGTTGCGGGCGCGCGCGGAAGCGGAAGCGGAGGCCGGCGGTGCCTCGTCGGCCGGTGGCGCGGAACCGGCGGGGGTGGCGCACGCCCGGCATGCCACCGCGGCCGCGGTGAACGCGGCCTGGCACACGTTGTTCCTGGTGCCGGTGCGTACGTCGGAGAAGGCGGCGGCGCGGGCGGGGTTGGAACGGCTGCTGGTGCGGGCGGAGTCGGCGTTGGGCGGCACCCCGCCGGACCCGGTTGCGGAGGGCGGCCGACTCGGCGGCTGGGCACGGGAGTTGCGTAGCGGGCGACCGCTGCCGGAGGTGACGCTCACCGCCGCGGAGGCCGCCGAACTGGCGGGCGTGGCTTGGGAGTCGGGGGTGGCGTTGGAGCCCGGCATGGCGTGGGAGGCCGGTAGCGGGCGCGGGGCCGGTGGGCCCGGGCTCCGGCGTCCGGCACCGGGCCGGACACGGGGCATACGGGCGGTGGTCGGCCGGCTCCGGCCCGGGTCGCCGTTGCTGCCCATCGGGGCCCGGGTCGCGGTGGGTTGCGTCCTGGCGGGCTGGGCCTCGATGGCCGTGGGGGTCGGGCATCCGTACTGGGCCGTGGTGACCGCGGCCTCGATCTACCAGGCCAACACCACGCTCTCCTGGCAGCGCGCGTTCCAGCGCACCCTCGGCAATCTGCTCGGGTTGGCGCTGTTCACCGTGCTGCTGCCGGTGACCCACACCGGGCACGTCGCGATGGTCGTGATGGCGCTGGTGTTCCAGCTCGGCGCGGAGGCCATGATCAGTCGCAACTACTGGCTGGGGTCGGTGTGCGTGACGCCGATGGCGCTGCTGCTGACGGAGTTCGGCCGGCCGATGCCGGCCGGGACGCTGATCGCCGACCGGTGGCTGGACACCGTGGTGGGCGCGGCGGTCGGGCTGGTGTGCTGCGTGCTGGTCACCAACCGGCGGGCCGCGGACCGGATCGATCTGGCGCTGGCCGGGGTCGCCCGGGCCGAGGAGGCAGCCTCCGAGCTGCTGGCGACGGGCGGTGCCGGGCGGCTGTCGGGGACGGTGGTGGGGTCGGGGACGGCGGGCGCCGGGCCCCTGCCGAGGCCGGACGACTTCGGCCCGCAACCGGTGCCGGCTGGCGCCGCCCCACTCCCCACACCGACCCACGCACCCCACACCCCTCCCTCACCCCCGCCCCCCGACGCCCCGCGCGAGGCAGGCTGGGCGCGGGATCGACTGGCCGGCTCGCTCGTCGAGTTGCGGGAGGCGGTCGAGGTGGCGTCCGGCGAGTGGTGGCAGCGGGCGCTTCCCGAGGAGCGGATCGCCCGCGCCGAGCAGCAGGGACACCGGACGCTGGCGGCCCTGGTCCGGCGGCTGTCCGCGCCGGCGCTGGCCGCCTGACGGCCTCCTCAGGCCGCTCGACCCCCGTGCCCCCTCGGCGCGCCGCCGGGCAGGCACAATTGAGTGCGGTGGGCGACCGGGATTCCGGCCGGACGGACGGGGCCGAGAGGAGAGTGCGGGTGACCGAGGACATCGTCGCGCGGGTGATGCGCCAGTGGCAGCAGGTGCACCCGGGGCTGGACACCGGCCCGATGGCGGTGATCGGGCGGCTCAACCGCTGCTCCGCGCTGTTCCAGCAGGCGGCCGACGCACCGTTGCGGCGGGCGGGGCTGACCCGGCCCGAGTTCGACGTCCTGGCCACGCTGCGGCGGATGGGCCGCGAGCTGACCCCGGGCCGGGTGGCGCGGGAGACCTTCGCTTCGGGGGCGGCGGTCACCAAGCGCGTCCGGCAGTTGGAACAACGCGGGCTGCTCCGCCGTCGGCCGGACGACCGCGACCGGCGGGTCACCCACCTCTCGCTCACGGACGAGGGGCAGGAGATCATCGACCGGTTGTTGCCCGAGCAACTGCAGTACGAGGCGGCCCTGTTGGAAGGGATCGGAGAGCAGCGCCAGGAGGAACTGTCCACGGCGCTGGGCGAGTTGCTGGTGGTACTGGAGGGACGGCTAGCCAGCCTCATGGATTGAATGGACCGCATGGGTCGGATGGACCGCATGGACCGCATGGACCAAGAGGCCAACTGATCCTGATTCATCGTCACCCATGCGCGCAGCGCCCGTCGTTACTCCACCGGGAACGGCTCGTCGCTCCAGCGGAACCACGCCGCGTCGTCCTCGATGTGCAGCAGGAACTCCGCCACCGGGCCGGCGGGGGCGATCAGTCGGACGCCGTCGCTGGCGCGGGTGTAGGCGTCCTCCCAGGCGGCCAGGTCCTCGTCGAGGGTGTCGATGAGCGACAGCTCCCGGGCGAAGTGCGGCTCCAGCTCGGCGAAGGCCGGGCCGGGGGTGAAACGGCCGTTCAGCCAGGGGAAGTCCGCCTCGGTGATGGTGATCTCGCCGACCACGTCCGCACCCCGTTCCACCCGCCAGGTCTCCCCGATGTACGGCATTGCCGCCTCCCCTTGGTCGTGCTGGTGACGCGCGGAACCCGCCCCACCGGGCTGCGGCGGGGCGGGTTCTGCACGACGGTCGGACGACAGGATGGCAGACCGTGCGAACGGGCCGAGCCGGATGGCGGGAAAGCGCGGAAAGCCGACCGACGGGCGGGCTGACGCTACGTCAAGAGCAGTGCGGGGGCTCGCCGTCAGGACGCGGGGAGGACGGCGAGCGGCTCGGGGAGGGCACCCCGGCCGGCGAATCGCGGCGCGACACAGAGACGGAAGGCGGCGCCCGCACGCCCCCTCCCCCACGTCACTCCCCCGTATCGCCCCCCGTCCCGAACAACCGCGCCAGATGCCGGTCCAACAGCTCCAGGGCCTTCTCCGGTTCGTGGACGCCCAACAGGACATAGGACCCCAGCCCATCGGTGAGGCTGATCAGCAGCAGGGCCTCGTCCTCGGTGGCGCGCTCGGGCGGGAGTTCGCCGCGGGCGGCGGCCAGGCGTAGCTGGTCGGCGAAGAAGTCGCGGAGCTTGGGGATGCCGTCGCGGGCCTCCGCGCCGAGGGCGGGGTCATGGACGGCGCGGGAGTAGTAGGCGGCGGCGACGAGGAGGCCGGCGCGGCTCTCCGGGTCGAGCGGGAGCATCCCGGCGCAGCAGGCGCGCAGGACGGTGCGCGGGGTGGGGTCCTCGGCCAGGGCCTCGATGCGCTCCCGGATGCGTTCGGTGGCCATCTGGTTGATGTGGCGCAGCGCGAACAGCAGCAGTTCGTCCTTGGTGCGGAAGTAGTGCTGGATGCGGCCGAGGGAGATGCCGGCCTCGGCGGCGACGTCGCGCAGACTCACCCCGTCCACGCCCCGGGTGTTCGCGAGCCGGAAGAGCGCCGCGGAGATCTCCTGGCGCCTGGCTTCGTGATCCACCTTTTTCGGCACGGGCGGCGTCCTTTCTCCGGTACGGCTCTTTCTGTCTGGCGCTCCGGTCCTCGGCGCCCGCTCCCGACGGTGGCGCTGACCGGCCGACTTTTACAAGTCGCCCGTACCGTTATAACGTACCGCCTCACAATACGTTTGACTTGGAAAACGGTGAACCCTCATGCCCGAGCACGCCGCGCCGCTCCTGCGACCGCCTCGCCACCGCGTCGATCCGCGCGCCCGCAGTTGGTGGCGGCTCCAGGCGCTGCTCGCGCTCAGCGGTCCGATGCTGCTGACCGCGCTGGTGCTGGCGGCGCTGTCGCTGCTCTTCTTCCCGGGCGCGCTGCCATGGCTGGGGCCGCTGTTGCTGGTCGTGCTGGTGTTGCCGGCGGTGGGCTATCTCACGGTGATGCCGTGGATGCGGTACGCGGTGCACGCCTGGGAGTTGGGCGAGCGCGCGGTCTACGCGGCGGGCGGCTGGTTCTGGCAGAAGCGGCGGATCGCCCCGCTGTCGCGGGTGCAGACCGTGGACACCGTGCGCGGTCCGATACAGCGGCGGTACGGGCTGGCGACGGTGGTGGTCACCACCGCCTCGACCGCCGGCGACATCAAGATCGCCGGACTGTCGGACGCGGACGCGGAGGAGCTGTCCCGCCGGATCGGCGAGGTCGCGCAGGACGTGCCCGGTGATGCCGCATGAGCGGGTACAGGGACGCGGACGGCATCGGACCGGGCGGCGGCGCGGCGGGCGCCGGGGAGCACGGAGCGGGCGCGTGGCGGCGGTTGAGCCCGCGCACGCTGGTGGTGCACTGCGGGTGGCTCGGTGCGCCGCTGGGGTCGTTGGCACTGACCGCGCTGGCCACCGGCGGCCGGATCACCGCCGGCGCGTGGTTCACCCTCGGCGCGATCGCGGCGGCGTTCGCGGTGGTCACGGTGGCCGCGCTGATCCGTTGGGCGCGCACCGACTTCCGGGTCACCGGCGAGAGCCTGGACGTGCGCAGCGGGTTGTTCACCCGGCGGCTGCGGAGCGTGCCGCTGCACCGGGTGCGCACCGTCGATCTGACCGCCTCGCCGCTGCACCGACTGCTGGGCGTCACGGTGCTGCGGGCCGGCACGGCGGGCTCCCGGGACGGCGGCGGCGAACTGGCGCTGGACGCCCTGCCGGTGGCCGAGGGCGAGCGGCTGCGCGTCGAGCTGCTGGCCCGCGCGGCCACCGGGGCCGGCGCCGAGGATCCGGTGCTGGCCCGGATCAGTTGGCGCTGGCTGCGGTACGCGCCGCTCACCTTCTGGGTCGTCGGTGGGGTGTTCGTGGCGGGCGGCTCGGCCTACCGGGTGCTGCACGAGATCGGCATCGAGCCGTGGAAACTCGGCTTCGTACGGCGGGCGTTCGCGGAGTTCGGCAACGGGATGCTCTGGCTGACCGTGCCGGCGGCGCTGCTGGCGGTGATCGCGCTCGGCTCGGTGGGCGCGGTCGTCCTCTACGTCGAGAACTGGTGGAACTACCGCCTGGAGTGGGCCGACGCCGGCTCGTTGCGGGTGCACCGGGGGCTGTTGACCACCCGCTCGGTGACCGTCGAACGCGCCCGGCTGCGCGGCGTGGTGCTGTGCGAGCCGCTGCTGCTGCGGGCCGGCGGCGGGGCGACGGTGCGCGCGGTGGCCGGCGGGCTGGGCAACAAGGAGGAGAACCGCAAGCGCAGCGGGCTGCTGCCGCCGGCGCCCCGACGGGAGGCGGTACGGGTGGCCGGCGGAACGCTTCAATCCGCCTTTCCCGACGCCGCGTTGGCGCATCACCCCGGGGTGGCGCTGACCCCGCATCCGCGGGTCGCGCTGCGCCGCCGGCGGGTGCGCGGGCTGCTGTTCGCGGTGGCGCCGGGCACCGCGCTGCTGGCCGGCCTCGGGGCGGCGTTCACCCCGGTCCTGCTGCACGCCGCCTGGATCTACGCGGTGCTGGCGACGCCGGTGGCGCTGTGGCTGGCCCGGGACGCGTACCGGAACCTGGGGCACGGGATCGCCGGGCGCCATCTGATCGTCCGCTCGGGGACGTTCAGCCGGGACACCGTGGCGCTGCGGCGCGAGGCGGTGGCCGCCTGGACGTTCACCACCTCACCGTTCACCCGGCGGGCCGGGCTGGTCACGCTCACCGCGGCGGTGGCGGCGGGCGAGGAGGGCTACCGCATCCCGGACCTCGCGGAGGGGGCGGCGCCCGGCTTCGCGGCGTCGGCGGCCCCCGGCATCCTGGAGGAATTCCTCATCTCCCCGCGGCGGGACGGCTCGACGGCGTCGACATGACGCAGATCACACCCCCGCCTTATGCACGGAGGAGCCGGGCAGACCGTCCTACAGGCTGACCGCGTCCGCGTTCCGCGGGCCGACCAGCCGTGAGGAGCCGCGCGATGCACCCCGCCATCGACCAAGCCGTCCAGGTCCGTCTCCTCGCGACCTCCGTCGGCGAAGCGGTGCCCGCGGTGTTGCACTACCGGCGGTCGGATCCGCTCGCGGTGCGGATGACCTTCCCGCCGGAGATCTCGCTCGACGGCGCCGCGGTGGGCTGGGCGTTCGCCCGGGACCTGCTCACCGAGGGGCTGCGGACCGCCGCCGGGCGGGGCGATGTGCGGATCCGGCCGTCGGGCCCGGAGCGCGTCCTGATGGAGTTCCACGCCGACGAGGGCATCGCCATGGTGCAGTTGCGGACCGCGGACGTCCGGCGGTTCCTGGCCCGCTCGTACGAGGCGGTGCCGGCCGGGCGGGAGCACGAGTACCTGGGCGTGGAGCAGGAGTTGGCGGAGCTGTTCGGCGCGGCGTGAGGCGCGCGGGGCGACGGAACGACGAACGGGCCGGTGGTGACCGGCCCGTTCGGCTGTCTCCGGGAGGGGCGTCGGCTAGCGCTGCGGGAAGCCGAAGCCGTAGCCCTGCTGCTTCATCCACGGCAGCAGGCGCTTGAGCGACTCGACGGTGCGGGCGCGGTTGCCGCCGCCGTCGTGGAAGAGGACGGTGGGGCCGTTGCGGAGCTCACCGCGGACGGTGGACTCTATCGTCGCGACGCTGCCGCCCTCGAAGTCCTTGCTGTCGACGTTCCAGCCGAGCGGGCGCATGCCGTGCTCGGCGGCCAGCTTGCGGCTGTAGGGGGTGAAGGCGCCGCCGGGGGCGCGGTAGTACTCGACCTTGGCGCCGCCGGCCGCGTCCTCGATCATCTTCTGGGCGTCGAGTATCTGTTGGGACTGGTACTCCTCGGACCGGTGGTCCATGGCGGTGTTGTGGTTGATGGTGTGGTCGCAGAGCCGGTGTCCGTCGGCCACCACCTTCTTGACGAGGGCGGGGTGCGCCGCGGCCTGCGGGCCGATCATGCAGAAGGTCGCCTTGACGCCGTTCTCCTTGAGGACCTCCAGGACCTTCGGGGTCCAGGTCGGGTCCGGGCCGTCGTCGATGGTGATGTTGAGGCTGCGGCCGGGGCGGTCCGAGGCGTGCACGATGGACGGGTCGACCGGTGCGGTGCGCGGCGGTTGGGCGGGCTTCTTCGCCGGGGGAGCGTCGGCCTCGGCGCTGGGCTGGAGGAGCGCGAACGCTCCCACCGCCGCCGCTGTGGCCACCGCCGCGGTGGCCACGCCGATGATGCCGCTCTCTATCCCGAAGCGCCGTCCCCTGCCGAAGCGCCCTGCCATGTCGAACCCGCCCCTCGTTGTACTGCGATGCTGTGTCTGCCGGCGGCTTGTGTGCCCCATCAGCACGGACGCCGCTCGCACCCCCACAGATGCACAGGACTCGGGACAGGCTGCTCCTGTTACGGATCCATCATGAAACTTATTGATACTGGACCCATGCCACGTGTACTTCTGATCGAGGACGACGCTGCCGTGCGGGACGGAGTGTCCCTCGCTTTGCGGCGGCGCGGCCATGAAGTCGCGGCCGCGGCCAGCGGCGAGGAGGGCCTGGCGGCGCTGCCGGCCTTCCGCCCGGACATCGTACTGCTGGACCTGATGCTGCCCGGCAAGGACGGTTTCGAGATCTGCCGGCTCATCCGGGCCGAGCGCCAGTTGCCGATCATCATGCTCACCGCCCGCGGCGACGACCTCGACGTGGTCCTCGGGCTGGAGGCCGGGGCCGACGACTACATCGTCAAACCGGCCCGCGGCGAGGTGTTGGAGGCCCGCATCCGGGCGGTGCTGCGGCGCACCGCGCTGCCCGCCGACGGCGCCCCGGCCACCGAGCCGGGGCCCGCGCCCGTGGAGACCTACGGCGAACTGGCCATCGACCGGGCCGGACTGGTCGTCAGCAAGGGCGGCAAGGACCTGGCGCTGGCGCCGTCCGAGATGAAGCTGCTGCTGTTCCTGTCCGCCACCCCGGGCCAGGTCTTCAGCCGCCAGCAACTGCTTGAGCACGTCTGGGAGCACAGTTACCACGGCGACGCGCGGCTGGTGGACGCCTGCGTGATGCGGCTGCGGACGAAGATAGAGGACACCCCGCGCTCGCCCCGGTACGTCCAGACCGTGCGGGGCTTCGGTTACCGCTTCGGACCACTGTGAGCCGCCTGCGCCGCCTGCTGCCGGGCGCCTCCGCGGTGCGCGGGCTGCGCGCCCGGCTCGTGGTGGCGTTCCTCCTGGTGGCCGCGGTCAGCGCGCTGACCACCGCCGGCCTGACCTACCGCGAGGCGCGGAACGCGATCCTCCAGCGGTCCCAGGACACCGCCGTCAACGACCTGCGGGCGCAGATCAATTCGCTGGCGCCGGAGCTGGCGGTGCCGCCGTCCCGGTCCGACCTGGACTTCTTCCGGGTGCAGTTGGAGCGCTCCGGCAAGTCCCGGGACTGGGACATCTCGGTGCACTACAACGGCGTCCCGGACAGCGACGAGGGCGGACTGCGGCGCGACATGGCGGTGCCGGCCGGCTTCAAGTCGTCGGTGGAGAAGCGCCGGGTGCCGGCCTTCCAGCGCATCGACCGGGACGGCTCGCCCTGGCTGCTGATCGGGATGCCGGTGCGGCAGACCGACAACACCGCCTCCCCGTTGACGGTCTACGCCCAACTGCCGCTGCGCGCCGAGGAGGCCAACGTCGAGGCGCTGGTGAGCGCGGCGCGCGGCGGGGCGCTGCCGGCGTTCGCGCTGGCGGTGATCCTGCCGCTGTTCGCCGCGCGCGGGGTGCTGCGTCCGGTCCGCGGGCTGCGGCAGGCGGCCGGGAAGATCGCCGAGGGCAAGTTGGACACCCGGCTGGAGGTGAAGGGCGCCGACGAACTCGCCGATCTGTCGCGGACGTTCAACGAGATGGCGGCGAAGCTGGAGGAGAGCATGGCGGAGCTGCGCCGCATGGAGGCCAATTCCCGGCGGTTCGCGGCCGATGTCTCGCACGAGCTACGCACGCCGCTGGCGGCGATGGCCGCGGTCACCGACGTACTGGACGAGGACGCCGACTCGCTGGACCCGGACACCGCCTCCGCGGTCCGGCTGATCAGCCAGGAGACCGGGAAGCTGGCGCGGATGGTGGAGGACCTGATGGAGGTCTCGCGGTTCGACGCGGGCGCCGCCGCGCTCCACTTGGACGAGGTGGACGTCGCCGAGACGATCCGCAAGACCCTCCAGGCCCGCGCCTGGCAGCAGCGGGTGACCGCGGACCTGCCGGACGACGTCCGGGCCCGGCTCGACCCGCGCCGGCTCGACGTGGTGGTGGCCAACCTGGTGGGCAACGCGCTACACCACGGCGGCGAGCCGGTCCGGGTGGTGCTGCACGCACCGGAGCCGGGCGACGCCACGCTCCGCATCGAGATCCGCGACGCCGGCCCGGGGATAGACCCCGAGGTGCTGCCGCACGTCTTCGACCGCTTCTACAAGGCGGACTCGGCCCGCGCCCGGTCCGAGGGCAGCGGGCTGGGGCTGGCCATCGCCCAGGAGAACGTCCGGCTGCACGGCGGTGCGCTGCGTGCTGCCAACTCCCCCGAGGGCGGTGCGGTGTTCACCGTCGAGCTGCCGCTGCGCCAGGAGGAGGCGCCACCCGACGGGACCGTCGACGAACCCGCCGACGCACCGGCCGACCCGCCCACCGACGATCCCGCCGGCCCGGGGAAAGGGACCGACACCGCATGACCGCCCGACGCCTGACCGCGCACCGCACCACCGCCCGCCTGGTCGCCCTGGCCGGGGTGCTCACCACGGCCCTGGCCGGCTGCGGCATCGAGCCCACCGACGTGATCGACGCCGGCGAACCGGCGTCCGGGGTGCGCGGCCCGGGCAAACCCCCGGCCGATGTGCAGCTCTTCTTCTACGGCCCGGACGGGCTGCACTCGGCGACCCGTCGGACGAAGGAGCCGCTGGACCCGCAGGGCGCGCTCGACCTCCTGGCACAGGGGCCGAACCACGCCGAGCGGATGCGCGGACTCTCCAGCGTGGTGCCCAAGTTCCCCGCCCCGCTCACCGCGTCGACCGGGCAGGGCCGGGTCACCATCACCCTGCCGGTCAACGCCAAACTGGTGGACCCGGCCTCGCTGAACCAACTGGTGTGCACCGCCGCCAACGCCCGCGTCCCCGGGGGCAAGCCGCCGGGCCTGGTCATGGTGACCCTGATCGGCGAGGGCGTCCAGGTCGGCCCCATGGTGTGCGGCGGCAACAACGCCTTCCCGTTCGTCCAGCCGACCCCGCGGCCCGCCGAGAGCCCCAACGGCGGGGGCGGCTGACCGGCCGTCCCGGGCCCGGGGCGGCCGGCATCGCTGCGCTACCGTGAAGGGGCGGGAACCGTCCGGCATCTCGGGAGGAGCCACGATGACCGAGCGCAAACCCCCCGGCGTCAGCTTCGAGAGCTGGGTCGACAAGCAGATCCGCGAGTCGGCCGAGCGGGACGCGTGCGAGCGCCTCCCCGGTTTCGGCAAACCGCTCCCCGCTCTCGACCGGCCCTACGACGAGACCTGGTGGATCAAGGACAAGATGCACCGGGAGCACCTGTCCTTCCTCCCGCCCGGCCTCGTCCTGCGCAAGGAGGCCGAGGACGCGCTGACGGCCGCCGCCGACGCCCCCACCGAGGCCGCCCTCCGCCGCATCCTCACCGACATCAACGACCGCATCCGGGCAGCCCTGGCCGCCCCGCAGGAGGGCCCACCGCTGGGCCTCGTCCCTTACGACATCGAGGAACACGCCCTCAAGTGGCGGCAGGAGCACGAGGGTTGAGGCGTCGGCTCACCGCCCCACCGGCGCCAACCGCACCCGGAGGAACCGCGGGCGGTAGAGCTCCACATCGCCGTTGACCACCGGGTCGGGGGCGGTGCCGGGTGGGCCGAGCCAGTTGACGTCGTAGCTGAGCAACAGGCCGGCGGCGGTGGTGAACTCCGGGTGGGCCTGCGGGTTGTAGACCGCGACGTGGTGGGGGTCGGGGCCGGCGGGCCGGGGCGGGGTGAGCCGGCCGACCGGTCCGTGCCAGGGGCCCTGGGGGGAGCAGGACCAGTAGCCGGTGATGGTGCGCAGTCCCGCGGCGCCGCCGGCGGGGGTGTCCATGGTGAACAGCACCCATGTCCCGTGGTCGCGGACGACGGTGAAGGCGCTGCCGACGCCGCGCCGGCCGGCGCCGCGCAGCACCGGGACGGCCCGCCCGGCGTCCGGCTGCCAGTGGGCGCCGTCCCAGAACCGCCAGGCCGCCCGGTCACCGAGCCGGCCGGTCGGGACCCGGGCCAGATAGCCGCTGTCGGCCGGGGTCGAGGGCGGGTCGTCGCCGCCGAAGACGTAACTCCGGTCGCCGTCGCGGACCAGTGAGGTGCCGTAGAGGACGCGCCGGGCCGGGTCGGTGACGGTGCTCTGGTCGACGACCGGGGTGATCGATTCCAGGTGCAGGTCGGGCAGGGAGAGGGTGGCGACCTCGGTGCCGTGGGGCGCGCCGAAGATCCACGGGCCGGTGCCGGGCGCCCGGTTCCACAGCAGCACCCGGACGACCTGTTCGGCCGCGCCGGGGGTGCGGGGCTCGACGGTCGCATGGACCGGCCAACGCCAGCCGCCGCCGGGCGCGTCGGGGAAGAACGGCCCGGGCGCGGTGGCGCCGCCGCCGGTCAGGGTGCGCTCCGGCGTGCCCGAACGGTCCGTGACCACCAGGGAGTTGTGCCGCAGGAAGGGGGTGCCACCGTTCTCGGTGGTGCGCCAATGGTGGGGCGCGCCCTGGGGGTTGGGCGGCGGGTGGACGCGGTCGAGGAAGGTGTCGGAGAACAGCCAGAGCGTCCGGCCGTCCGGGAGGCGCACCGAGTGGGTGCCGTCGCCGCCGGTCCAGTCGTCGGTGCGGGCGCCGTCGTCGCCGTAGTGGGCGAACGCCCGGGTCGGGCCGGGGTCGACGGACCAGGAGGCGAGGGTGCGGCCGGTGCAGGTGGGGCGGGCGGCGGTGCCGTGGTGCGGCGTCGGCACCAGGAGGGCCGCGGTGACGGTCAGCGTCAACAGGGCGAGTAGGGCGGCGGCGAGGGTGGTGCGGGTGATCGGCGGTCGGTGCATTCCGCTCCTCGGTGGGGTGCGGGGCCACCTTGACTTGCTCTCCCTTCTGAAGGAGGGAGATTCTGGCCTGCTCGCTCGGTGCTGTGCAGCTACGCGGCACGGGCATCGAGCGGGCTTCCGTGGCTTCCTGCCGCTGTGCGCTGTGCCAGAACGGGTTCTGGTCCTATCGGCGCTCCGCAGGCTGCAACCGCCAGTCCGGCGGCCTGTTTGACGTTGAGTGCGGCATTGTGGTCCCGGTCATGGACGGTGCCGCAGGCGGTGCAGGTCCACTCCCGCACATCGAGGGGTTTGGGCCCGTCACGGTGGCCGCAGGTGGAGCACACCTGGCTAGTGGGCTCGAACCGGCCGACCTTGACGAAGGTACGCCCGTACAGGGCGGCCTTGTACTCCGGCATGCCCACGAACTGCGACCAGCCCGCATCGTGCACGCTCTTGGCCAGCCGGGTGCGCGCGAGTCCTTTGACCGCCAGGTCCTCCACGGCGACCGCTTGGTTCTCGCGGATCAGCCTGGTGGCGAGCTGGTGAGGGAACTCGCGGCGCGCGTCGGCGACTTGGGCGTGCGCGCGGGCGACCTTCAGGCGAGCCTTGGCCCGCTTCTTCGCCCCCCTCCGTTTGCGGGACAGGTCCCGCTGGACTCTGTTGAGTTTCTTCTTCGCCCGCGCTCGCTCCCGCGCGGCGATCGCATCGTTGTCCACCACTCGCGCGCACCCGAACGCCCGGGCCAACGCAATGCGCTGGCCCGGCGTCGGGCTGAGGCGAAAGGCATACCGAAGCTGCATGATCCGGACGCTAACAGCGACCACTGACAGTCCGGTGCGGATCAGCTGAATCCAGCTCCGCTGGAACGATTCGGCGACGCTCCGCGTCGCCAGGTTCAGATTCGCTTCACCACCAGTCTGAAGGCCGGTGCACTTCGATTGAATCCCGGTAGCGCGCCGGAGGAGCCCGTTCCGGCGGCCGATCGGGGCCCGGTCGGGGCGGGTTCGCCCGTACACGGCGATCGGGGCCCGGTTCAACGAGGGCAAGGTCACAGCGCTTTCCCCTGCTCCGGCCAACGACCGTTCCCCTAGCCTGCTGCCATGACCGCCGAGTCCCCCGAACTCCCCCTGGCCGGCGCCTTCCCGGCCGCTGATCGCGAGCAGTGGCAGCGTCTGGTCGAGGGCGTACTGCGCAAGTCGGGCGCCACCGAGGCCGCGGGTGCCGCCGCCGAGGACGCGCTCGCCACGGATCTCCAGGACGGGATCCGTGTCCGCCCGCTCTACACCGCCCAGGACGCGCCGCCCGCCGCCGGCCTGCCTGGTTTCCCGCCGTTCGTGCGGGCGTCCCGTCCGGAGGGCAGTGCCGCCTCCGGGTGGGACGTGCGCCAGCGGCAGCACGGCACCGATCCCCGACGGGTCAACGAGGCGCTCCTCGCCGACCTGGAGAACGGCGTCACCTCCGTGTGGTTGACGGTCGGCGACGGCGGCGTCCCGGTGTCCGGCCTGGCGGAGGCGGTGCGGGGGGTCTACCTGGACCTGGCGCCGGTGGTGCTGGACGCGGGCCCGGAATTCCCGGCGGCGGCCGAGGAGTTGCTGCGGCTGTACCAGGAGTCGGGGGTGGCGCTGTCGGAGGCGGCCGGGGTGCTCGGCGCCGATCCGCTGGGCGAGCTGGCCCGTACCGGCGACGACCGCGGGCTGGCCGACGGGCTGGCGGACGCCGCGCGCTGGGCCGGCCGGGTCGCCGGGAGCGCGCCGGGGATCCGCACGGTGTCCGTCGACGCGCTGCCGTACCACGAGGCGGGCGGCTCGGCGGCCGAGGAGTTGGGGGCCTCGCTGGCCAGCGGGGTCGGCTATCTGCGCGCGCTCACCGAGGGCGGGTCGGGCCTGGGCATCGACGCGGCCTGTCGGCAGTTGGAGTTCCGGTATGCCGCGAGTGCCGATCAGTTCCTGACGATCGCCAAGCTGCGCGCGGCGCGGCTGTTGTGGGCGCGGGTGGCCGAGGTCTGCGGGGCGTCGCCGGCCGGTGCCGCGCAGCGTCAACACGCGGTCACCTCCTCGGTGATGATGACGCGTCGGGACCCGTGGGTGAACATGCTGCGCACCACGGTGGCCGGGCTGTCCGCGGGCGTCGGCGGCGCCGATGCGGTGACGGTGCTGCCGTTCGACGCGGCGGTGGGGCTGCCGGACGCGTTCGCCCGGCGCATCGCCCGCAACACCCAGTCGGTGCTGCTGGAGGAGTCGCACCTGGCGAAGGTGATCGACCCGGCGGGCGGCTCCTGGTACGTCGAGCGGCTCACCGCCGAACTCGCCCGCGCCGGCTGGGCGTTCTTCCAGGAGATCGAGGCAGCGGGCGGGCAGGCCGCCGCGCTGCGGTCCGGGATGCTCGGCGAGCGGTTGGCCAAGACCTGGCGGCGGCGCGGCGCTGAGCTGGCGCACCGCCGGGAGCCGATCACCGGCGTCAGCGAGTTCCCGCTGCTGGCCGAGGCGCCGCTGTCCCGCGAGCCGGCGCCGGCACCGGCCGGCGGGGGGCTGCCGCGGGTGCGTCGGGACGATGCGTTCGAGGCGCTGCGGGCCCGTTCGGACGCCCGGTCGGCGGCCGGTGGGGCGCGGCCGAAGGTGTTCCTGGCCGCGCTGGGCCCGGTCGCGGCGCACACCGCGCGGGTGGCGTTCGCCGCCAACCTCTTCCAGGCGGGCGGGATCGAGACCGATACGGAGCGGGTGACGGCCGCGTCGGTGGCCGGGGCGTTCGCGGCGAGCGGCGCGCGGATCGCGTGCCTGTGCGCCAGTGACACCGGCTACGCCGAGCAGGCGGCGGAGGTGGCCGAGGCGCTGAAGTCGGCCGGGGCGGCGCGGGTGTACCTGGCGGGCAAACCGGGCGGCCGCCGGGAGGAGTTCGTGGCGGCCGGGGTGGACACGTTCGTGTTCGCCGGCTGCGATGCGGCCGGGGTGCTGTCCTCGGCCCTGGATGTCACGGAGGTGGCGGCATGAAGGAGACGGCACAGGGAGCGGGCGCCACGGGCGCCGCCTCGGGCCACGTCCCCGGGAAGGCAGGCGCCATCCCGGACTTCAGCACGGTGGAGCTGGGCACCCCGTCGGGCACGGCGGCGCCCGGTGACGGGGCCGGCTGGGCGGAGGCGGTGCAGCAGGCCACCGGCAAGAGCGTCGAGGACCTGACCTGGGAGACGCCGGAGGGCATCGACGTCAAGCCGCTCTACACCGAAGCGGACCTGGCGGGGCTGGACTTCCTGGGCACGTACCCGGGCATCGCGCCGTATCTGCGCGGCCCGTACCCGACGATGTACGTCAACCAGCCCTGGACGGTGCGGCAGTACGCCGGCTTCTCCACCGCGGAGGAGTCCAACGCCTTCTACCGCCGCAACCTCGCCGCCGGCCAGAAGGGCCTGTCGGTCGCCTTCGACCTGCCCACCCACCGCGGCTACGACAGCGACCACCCGCGGGTGACCGGCGACGTCGGCATGGCGGGCGTGGCCATCGACTCGATCTACGACATGCGGCAGCTCTTCGAGGGCATCCCGCTGGACAAGATGACGGTGTCGATGACGATGAACGGCGCGGTGCTGCCCGTGCTCGCGCTCTACATCGTGGCCGCCGAGGAACAGGGCGTACCGCCCGAGAAGTTGGCCGGGACCATCCAGAACGACATCCTCAAGGAGTTCATGGTCCGCAACACCTACATCTATCCGCCGCAGCCCTCCATGCGGATCATCTCCGACATCTTCGCGTACACCTCGCAGAAGATGCCGCGCTACAACTCCATCTCGATCTCCGGCTACCACATCCAGGAGGCGGGCGCGACGGCCGACCTGGAGCTGGCGTACACCCTCGCGGACGGGGTCGAGTACCTGCGGGCCGGCATGGCGGCCGGGATGGACGTGGACGCCTTCGCGCCGCGGCTGTCCTTCTTCTGGGCGATCGGCATGAACTTCTTCATGGAGATCGCCAAGCTGCGCGCGGCCCGGCTGCTGTGGGCGAAGCTGGTCTCGCAGTTCGAGCCGAAGAACCCCAAGTCCCTTTCGCTGCGCACCCATTCGCAGACCTCCGGCTGGTCGCTGACCGCGCAGGACGTGTTCAACAACGTCACCCGCACGTGTGTGGAGGCGATGGCGGCGACCCAGGGCCACACCCAGTCGCTGCACACCAACGCCCTGGACGAGGCGCTGGCGCTGCCCACCGACTTCTCGGCCCGGATCGCCCGCAACACCCAGCTCTTCCTCCAACAGGAGTCGGGCACCTGCCGGGTGATCGACCCGTGGGGCGGCAGCGCGTACGTCGAGCGGCTCACCCACGACCTGGCGCGCCGGGCCTGGGCGCACATCGAGGAGGTCGAGGCGGCCGGTGGGATGGCCAAGGCGATCGACGCGGGCATCCCCAAGCTGCGGGTGGAGGAGGCCGCGGCCCGTACGCAGGCGCGGATCGACTCGGGCCGGCAGGCGCTGATCGGCGTCAACAAGTACCGGGTGGAGACGGACGAGGAGATCGAGGTCCTCAAGGTCGACAACTCCGCGGTGCGGGCGCAGCAGATCGACAAGCTCAGGCGGCTGCGGGCGGAGCGCGACGAGGACGCCTGTCGGCGGGCGCTGCGGGCGCTGACCGAGGCGGCGAAGGCCGGCCCCGGCCCGGGACTTGAGGGCAACCTGCTGGCCCTGGCGGTGGACGCGGCCCGGGCGATGGCGACGGTCGGCGAGATCTCGGACGCCCTGGAGGAGGTCTACGGACGCCACTCGGGCCAGATCCGTACCATCTCCGGTGTGTACCGAGACGAAGCGGGCCCCTCGTCGGGGGTCGAGCGCACCCGGGAGTTGGTGGCCGCGTTCGAGCGTGCCGAGGGGCGCCGGCCGCGCATCCTGGTGGCCAAGATGGGCCAGGACGGCCACGACCGCGGCCAGAAGGTGATCGCCACGGCCTTCGCCGACCTGGGCTTCGACGTGGACGTCGGCCCGCTGTTCCAGACCCCGGCGGAGGTGGCCCGGCAGGCGGTGGAGGCCGACGTGCACATCGTCGGGGTGTCCTCGCTGGCCGCCGGCCATCTGACGCTGGTGCCGGCGCTGCGGGAGGCGTTGGCGGCCCAGGAGCGGGAGGACATCACCGTCGTGGTCGGCGGGGTGATCCCGCCGCAGGACGTCCAGCCGCTGCGGGACATGGGCGCGGCGGCGGTGTTCCTGCCCGGCACGGTCATCCCGGACGCGGCCCACGACCTGGTGCGGGACCTGGCAACGGCCCTCGGCCACGAGCTGTAGAGCGGAGGGCTGGAGGGCGATGACTCCGAGGATCGACGTCGACCGGTACGCCGAGGGGGTGCGGGCCGGTTCCCGTGCCTGGATCGCCCGCGCGGTGACGCTGGTGGAATCCACCCGCGCCGACCACCGCGCGGCCGCCCAACAGTTGTTGGTCAGGCTGCTGCCGCACTCCGGTGCGGCCCGGCGGGTGGGCATCAGCGGCGTACCGGGCGTCGGCAAGTCGACCTTCATCGACGCGCTGGGCTCGCTGTTGACGGGGCTGGGGCACCGGGTGGCGGTGCTGGCCGTCGACCCGTCCTCCAGCCGCACCGGCGGCTCCATCCTGGGCGACAAGACCCGGATGGAGCGCCTGTCGACCGACCCGGCGGCGTTCGTCCGTCCCTCCCCCACCTCCGGGACGCTGGGCGGAGTGGCGCGGGCGACCAGGGAGTCGATCGTGGTGATGGAGGCCGCCGGGTACGACGTGGTGCTGGTGGAGACGGTCGGCGTCGGCCAGTCGGAGACCACCGTCGCCAACATGGTCGACACCTTCCTGCTGTTGACGCTGGCCCGGACCGGCGATCAGCTCCAGGGCATCAAGAAGGGCGTCCTGGAACTGGCTGACCTGGTGTCGGTCAACAAGGCGGACGGCCCGCACGAGCGGGACGCCCGCTCCGCGGCGCGCGAACTCGCCGGTGCACTGCGGCTGTTGCGCCCCCAAGCCCTCCACTCCGATCGAGCAGGGGGGACCCCCACCCCGGACGCCGTCTGGACCCCTCCGGTGCTCACCTGTAGCGCCCGCGAGGGCACCGGCCTGAAGACGGTGTGGGAGCGGATCGAGCAGCACCGCACCCTGCTGGAGTCCACCGGTGCGCTGGCCGAGCGGCGCCGCGTGCAGCAGGTGGACTGGACCTGGTCGATGGTCCGGGAGCGGCTGATCGACCTGCTCCAGGAGCACCCGGACGTGCGGCGGTTGGGCCCGGAGGTCGAACGGGCGGTGCGGGCCGGCGAGATCACCGCGACGCTGGCGGCGGAACGGCTGCTGGCGGCGTTCGGCCTGGGCCATGGCCTCGACGGCGACCCGGGCGTCGAGGCGCACGGTCGACTTGGCTGAGTCACCCCGTACTCATCCGCGGAGCTGAGTAGCCGGGCTCATGACGAACGGGCGCCCGGCCCCGATGATGTCGGTGCCAACCCACCGACTGGGGCCGGGAGTTCATCATGGGCGCCAACAGCTATCCGCAGGATGTCGAGCGCGGGCTCTTCGAGGGCAATCCGCTGGCGGGGTTGATCGAGGGGTTCTGTCTCACGTTGGACGCGGGCGGGGACCTGGAGGCCAGACCCGTGGTCCACGTCCAGTTGCGGGCCGGGGCGAACCTCTCCGCGGTCGAGGCGGACCAGCTGGCCAAAGTCTGCCAGCACGGCGTGCAGCGCCAACTGGACGCTCTCGACGGTGACTTCGCGCCGCTTCCCGATCAGGGACCGGCCGCCAGCGAACTGGCCATCGCGCTCCACCCGTACGGCAGCGGCCCGTTCGCCGATCCCTCCGCGATCCGCGACGGCTATCTGGTGCGCGGCGACGAGCTCTGAGCCGCGGCCCCGCCGGGCGGGTCCGCCGGCGCGTCGCCGGTGGGCGCGAAGTGCGCCAGGGCCAGGTCCCGGAAGCGCGCCGCGGCCGCCGAGAGATGGCCGTCCGCGCGCCGGACCAGGCTGAGCGTGCGGACGCAGTCGGGGGCGTCGATGCGCAGCCAGGCGATCGATTCCGGCAGGGGGGCGATGCGGGCGACCGTGGGGAGCAGTCCGATGCCGATCCCGGCCCCGATGAGGTAGGGGGTGACGCCCGGCTCGTCGCCCTCACAGGCGATCACCGGGCGCTGCCCGGTGGGTGCGAACAGCCTTTCCAGGAGGGCGCGTTGCCAGTGCCCGGGCCGGGTGGTGAGGAACGGCTCGTCGAGCAGGTCGGCCACCGTGACCCGTTCCCGGCCGGCCAGCCGGTGTCCGGCCGGGACGACGAGCCGAACCTCCTCGCGCCGCAGCGGAATCTCCTCCAGCCCGGGGGCGGTCAGCGGTTGCGAGGCGATGCAGAAGTCCACCTCGCGGGCGCCGAGTTGGGCCAGCATCGCGCCAGGGGTGGACTGGAGGAGCCGGACCGCGACGCCGGGGTGTGCGGCGCGGAAGTCGCCCAGGAGCGGGGCGAGCGGCAGCAGGGTCTCGGCGGCGAGCGCGAGGGTGCCCCGGTCGGGGGCGGCGGCGTCGGCCAACTCGGCGCACCCTTGGTCGAGTTCGTCCAGGGCCCGTTCCACCCGGCGGAGGAAGGCGGTCCCGTAGCCGTTGAGCCGGACGGTGCGGCCCTGTCGGTCGAAGAGCGGCACCCCGAGCTCGGCCTCCAGCCGGGCGATGGTCCGGCTCACCGAGGGCTGGGCGACCCGTAGTTCCTCGGCGGCCCGGCTGATGTGCTCCCGGCGTGCGACCGCGCGGAAGTAGCGCAGCGACAGCAGGTCCATCGACTTCCGGCCCCCCGTGATCACTCCCCGCGGCCCCTTTCAGCCGCGCCCCACCACCGTAGCCCACACCGTCTTGCCCGCGTGATCGGGAAGCGTCCAGCCCCAGGCGTCGCTGAGCTCGTCGACGAGGCGGAGGCCGCGCCCGGACTCGGCGAGCGCGTCCTGCTGTCGGAGTACGGGAGCCCCACTCCCGCCGTCGGAGACCGCGCACAGCACCCCGCGCTCCTGTCGGGTCAGCGCCAGCCAGGCGGGACAAAAGCGGTTGCCGCCAAGGGAGTTGAAGGCCAGTTCGAACGGGTCGGCGGGGGTGCCGTGGCGCAGGGCGTTGGTCACCAGTTCGGAGACGATCAGGACGGCGTTGTCGGCGAGGAGGGGGCACATCCGCCAGTCCTGGAGGGTGTCCCGGGTGAAGCGGCGGGCCTCCGCCACGGTGCACGCCGAACCGCTCAGCGCGCAGGCGGCGAAGCCGTCCAGCCCCGGCATCATCCCGGCGTCGCGCGCGGGGCCGGCCATGGGCGTTCCTCCTTCCCGGAGGACGTCGCGCTCGGACTCTGCCGGGTGTGTGGTCATCACGATCTCCGCGGAGGGGCATACGGGTTGGGCGCGTCCGGGACGGTCTGGGCGGGGCCGTCCCGAAGGGCTAATATCCTCGTCGACCGTCCAATGCTGCAAGTGCATCTGCAATTACATCGGCAAGGACGGTCACCCGGGAGCGGTATCACGCCAATGTGATCGCGGCCCCGGATCGGTCCCGAGCACATCTCCCCACCAAAGGAGCAGCTTTGATGGAGTCGATGACCAACGGGATGCCGGCCACCGGCATCGAGGGCGCGGTCTGGCGCAAGAGCCGCCGCAGCAACCCCAGCGGCAACTGCGTTGAGCTGGCGGTTCTTTCGGACGGCGAGGTCGCGGTGCGCAACTCGCGACACGCGTCGGGGCCCGCGCTGATCTACCCCCGCAACGCGATGGCCGCCTTCGTACAGGCCGCGAAGGACGGCGAGTTCGACGATCTGTTCGCCTCCGGGTGACCCGATGACCGCCTCGGGGAGCTCTTTCTGAGGCATATGTCGACCGGATAGTCGGCGTAGGTGTACGCCCCTTCGGGGCAATGGGACACTGGGCGTTCGCCCGACCACTCAGGGGAGTCAGCATGAGCGCCGCGCAGTCGAGCAGTGACCCGTCCCTGCGCCGCTATCTGGACCATCCGCGCGGCGGCCCCACCGTCCTGCGCATCGTGCTCGGCACCCAGTTGCGGCGGTTGCGGGAGGCCGCCGGCATCACCCGCGAGGCCGCCGGGCACACCATCCGGGCCTCGCACGCCAAGATCAGCCGCCTGGAACTGGGCCGGGTGAGCTGCAAGGAACGCGATGTCGCCGACCTGTTGACGCTGTACGGCGTCACCGACAGCGCCGCCCGCGCCACCTTCCTCACCCTCGCCCGCCGGACCAGCACGCCCGGGTGGTGGCACCAGTACAACGACGTGCTGCCCAGTTGGTTCGAGACCCATCTCGGCCTGGAGTCGGCCGCGTCGGTCATCCGTACCTACGAAGTCCAGTTCGTGCCGGGCCTGTTGCAGACGGCGGAGTACGCCCGTGCGGTGGCGCAGCTCGGGCACCCGACCGCCACGGCGGAGGAGACCGAGCAGCGGGTCGGGCTACGGATGGAGCGGCAGCGGTTGTTGACGCTCCCGGACGCGCCGCGACTGTGGGCGATCCTCGACGAGGCGTGCCTGCGCCGGCCGTTGGGCGGTCCCGAGGTGATGCCCGGCCAGCTCCGGTACCTCATCGAGATGGCGCACCTGCCCAACGTCACCCTCCAGGTCGCCCCGTTCGCCCTCGGCGGCCACGCGGCGGCCGGCGGGCCCATCACCATCCTCCGCTTCATGGAGCCCGACCTGCCCGACATCGTCTACCTGGAGCAGCTCACCAGCGCGCTCTACCTGGACAAGCGCGACGACGTCGACCACTACCTCGCCGTGATGGACCGGCTCTCCGCCCAGGCGGAGTCGCCCCGGGAGTCGCTGCTGATATTGGAACGGCTGCTGAAACAGGAGAGTTGACGCGGGGGCGGAGAGGGGTGGGAATACGGGACGGCTGCTTGCGTCCCCCACTCCACTTCCTCCCCGCGGGCTCGTGTCGTTACACCGTGTCAGGCCCTGCGGGCCACGCCGCCGTACTCGATCCACTCCTGGGTCAGTTGCTTGGGGCCGGCGTCGGACGGGTCCGGGCGCCAGGTCGAGACCTCCACCAGGCCCGGCTCCTGGATCTCCAACCCGTCCAGGAACGCCCGCAGTTCGTGCTGTTGACGCACCCGGCCCCAGCGCCCCTGGGTGTTCACCCGCATGAACTCGGTGACGAAGTCCCGGGTCGCCGGGTCCTCGCTCACCAACTGACACACCACCAGATAGCTGCCGGGGGCGAGCCGTTCGGCTACCCGGCGGACCAGCCCGGCCGGGTCGTCGGCGTCCGGGATGCAGTGCAGCACCGAGACGAACAGCGCGGCGACCGGCTCGTCGAGGTCGATCAGCCGCCGGACCTCGGGGTTGTCGAAGATCCCGTCGGTGTCCCGCAGGTCCGCCTGGATGACGGCGGTGTGCTCGTTCTCCTCCAGCAGCGCCCGGCCGTGCGCCAGCACGATCGGGTCGTTGTCGACGTACACCACCCGGGACCGGGGGTCCACCCGCTGCGCGACCTCGTGGACGTTGTCCTGGGTCGGCAGCCCTGAGCCGTGGTCGAGGAACTGCCGGATGCCGCGCTCCTCGGCCAGCCAACGGACCACCCGGCGCAGGAAGCGCCGGTTGTTGACCGCCAGCACCCCGGTGCTGGGGACGACCTTGCTCAGCTCGTCGCACGCCTCGCGGTCCACCGCGTAGTTGTCCTTGCCGCCGAGGTAGTAGTCGTACATCCGCGCGACGCTCGGGACGCTCACGTCGACGGCGTTGGACAGCACCCGGTTCTCTTGGCTCATTCCCCACTCTTCCCGTCGGATTGCGGTGCCGGTAACCGTACGGCCACCGCGCCCGGCGTCCAACCCGCCGGCGGGGGCGGGGAGTCGGGCCGGCGCGCGCACCGGCGCGGAACGCGCGGCCCGCGCCTGGTGCCGGCCAGCCGCCCGGCGTTCTCATCGGCCTCTCACAGTCCACTCACGGCCCGGTCACACGGGATGCCTACGGTCGGCGACGGGGCCACGGTCCGGTGGCCGGAGGAGAGAGCGCACGTGTACCACCTGACCGGCGTGACCAAGCACTACCGAAGCGGCGGCGAACCGGTGCGGGCCCTGGACGGCGTCGAGCTGTACGTGCCGGACGGCGGCGCGCTCGCCATCCAGGGTCCGCCCGGAGCCGGCGCCTCGACGCTGCTGCGGATCCTCGGCGGGCTGGAGCGGCCCACCCGGGGCAGGGTGTTGCTGGACGGTACGGATCTGGCCACCGTCACCGCGTCCCGGCTGGGACGGATCCGCGCCGAGTCGATCGGCCTGCTCGGGACGGGCGACGGCGACCACCCGGGGCCCGTCGCGGGGCTGACCGTGCGGCAGGGCGTGGCCGCCGCGCTGGCCCCGCTGCGGCTGCGGCCGGCCGACCGCTGGGAGTTGGCCGGGGAGGCGCTGGCGGAGGTCGGACTGGCGGGCCGGGACGATCTGCTGCCGGGGCAGTTGGACCCGTACGCCCGGCGGCGCGCGGCGCTCGCCCGGGCGCTGGTGAAGCGGCCCACCGTGCTGCTCGCGGACCGGCCCACGGACGGGCTGTCGCCGCCGGCCGCGGCGGAGTTCGCCGAGCTGCTGGTGCGGGTGTGGGGCGGGTACCGGCTGACCTGCGTCCTCGCCACCGACGACGAGGCGTTGGCCGGGCGGCTGGGACGGCGGCTGGTGCTCTGCGGGGGCCGGGTGACCGATGCGCGGCGGGTGGCCGGTACCGGATGGTATGCGGCGGGCTCCTGGTGTCCGCGGGACGCGGGCAGGTAGAAGAGGACCATGACCACAGAGCAGAGCGAGTCCACGGGCCGGGCACCGCTCGGTCCGCCCGCCGGCGGCCGGCCCGGGGAGCCCGGCATCGAGGAGATGGTCCGCGCCAACGAGGCGAACTGGGACGCCCGTACACCGGTCCATGTGGCCAGCGCGTTCTACGGCCTGGACGGGTCGCGGCGGGCCGACGACTGGTTCGCGTCGTTCGAGTGGGCCGACCTCGGCGCGTTGACCGACCGCGACGTGCTGCACCTCCAGTGCCATCTGGGCACCGAGACGGCCGCGTTCGCGGACCGGGGCGCGCGGGCGGTGGGGCTGGACTTCTCCGCCGAGGCGGTGGCCCAGGCCCGGCGGCTGGCCGGGGAGACGGGCCGGGCGATGGAGTTCGTGCACGCGGACGTGTACCGCGCGGCGGAGGCGCTCGGCGACCGCCGCTTCGACGTGGTCTACACCGGCAAGGGGGCGGTCTGCTACCTGCCGGACCTGGCCTCCTGGGCCGGGACCGTCGCCGAACTGCTGCGGCCGGGCGGCACGTTCTACCTGGTGGAGTTCCACCCGCTGCTGAACGCGCTCGGCCCGACCCCGCCCGCGGACCCGGACACCCCGCCGCTGCTGCTCCGCCACGACTACCTCGCGGGCCGCGGCGCGCTGCGCAGCGACTCCCCCACCACCTACACCGACGGCCCGCCGCTGACCGGCGCGACCACGAGCTACGAGTGGCGGCACGGCCTCGGCGAGGTCGTCTCGGCGGTGGTCGGGGCCGGGCTGCGGGTGCAACTGCTGCGGGAGACCGAGGAGCTGCCGTGGCCGCGCTTCCCGTCGATGGTGCCGACCGCGAACGGCTGGTGGCGGCTGCCCGACGCGGAGCCGATCGTCCCGTTGCTGTACGCGCTGAAGGCGGTCAAGCCGTAGCGCCCGCCCGCCCGCGGGCGGGGTGCGGTCAGTCGGCGCGGCGGTAGACCGAGCGCAGCAGTTGGTCCTTGGTCGGGCCGGTGACCCGCCACTGAAGGTGCCAGCGGTCCGCGGTGACGGCGGTGAAGCTGCCGTCGTAGCGGTCCGCCGCGCACGGGTGGACGGCGGTCCAGCGGCCGGTCCGCAGGTCGAGGTCGTGGAAGGGGCGGCCGTCGGCGAAGGTGACCGCGGCGGTGCCGTCGGGCCGGGGCCGCAGCCGCAGCGTGCGGGTCGCCGCGTGCACCGCGCCGGCCCAGGTCAGCTCGCCCTCCTCGACGTGGCACAACGTCCCGTCGGGCCCGTCCGGCCGAAAGTCCGCGGTGCCCCGGAAGCCGCCCTCGGCGCCGGCCCGCAGGTCGTGCACGGTGCGTTCGATGTGCCAGCGTCCGGCGAGGTACGCGGCGGCGTCGGGGACCAGGTGCATGCCCCCATTGTCGGGCAGCCCCGCGCGCTCACCCCATCGGGTCCCGGCCGGACGCCCCGGCGCCGCGCACCGTGCGGTCCCTCGACACCCGACTTACGCTCGGTACCGAGATCACCACCGAGAGAGACCGTCGCGTCAGGAGCCGTCCCGTACGGGCCCTTTCGCGGGAGCCCGCCCGGAGACGACACCGCGAGGACCGGAGGCCACCCCATGCCGGAGCTGTTCATCGACGGTCAGTGGACCGCAGCGGCCGACGGACAGGTGCGGGAGATCCGCTGCCCGGCGGACGGCACGCTGGTCGCGACCGTCGACGAGGGCGGACCGAAGGACGTGGCGGCGGCACTCACCGCCGCCCGGCTGGCGTTTGACGACGGGCCCTGGCCCCGTACGCCGGCCGCCGAGCGCGGCCGGGTGGTGCTGAGGGTCGCCGAGCTGCTGGAGCGGGACCGGGAGGCGCTGGCCCGGGCCGAGTCGCTGGACACCGGCAAGCGGCTGGTGGAGAGCGGCTACGACATGGACGACATCGCGAACTGCTTCCGCTACTTCGGCAACCTCGGCGCGGCCGGCGGCACCGACCGGGTGGTGGACACCGGCGTGGCCGAGGCCGACAGCACGGTGCGGCACGAGCCGGTCGGGGTCTGCGCGTTGATCACGCCGTGGAACTACCCACTGCTGCAGACCGCGTGGAAGGTCGCGCCGGCGCTGGTCGCCGGGAACACCTTCGTGCTCAAGCCGAGCGAGCTGACCCCGCACACCGCGATCCACCTGATGCGGCTGCTGGCGGAGGCCGGGGTGCCGGCCGGAGTGGCGAACCTGGTGCTGGGCACCGGCCCGGTCGTGGGGGCACCGCTCACCGAGGACCCGCGGGTGGACCTGGTCTCGTTCACCGGCGGGCTGGTCACCGGCCGCCGCATCATGGCCGCGGCGGCGCCCACGGTGAAGAAGATCGCCCTCGAACTGGGCGGCAAGAACCCCAACATCGTGTTCGCGGACGCCGACTTCGACACCGCCGTCGACTACGCCATGACGGCGGTGTTCCTGCACTCCGGGCAGGTGTGCTCGGCCGGCGCCCGGCTGCTGATCCAGAACGAGCTGCACGACCGCTTCGTCGACGAACTGGTCGGGCGCGCCCGGCGGATCCCGTTGGGCGGCCCGTTCGACGAGCATGCCCGCACCGGCCCGCTGATCTCCGCCGCGCACCGGGCGAAGATCGAGGCGTATGTGGCGGCCGGGTTGGACGAGGGCGCGGTGCTGCGCTGCGGCGGGGCACCACCGGCCGATCCGGCGCTGGCGGACGGCTTCTACTACCTGCCGACGGTGCTGGACGAGTGCACCCCGGACATGACGGTGGTGCGCGACGAGTCGTTCGGACCGGTGCTGACCGTGGAGCGGTTCCGCGACGAGGACGAGGCGGTGTCGTTGGCCAACGACACGGTGTACGGGCTGGCGGGGGCGGTGTGGACGCAGGACGCCGGGCGTGCCCAGCGGGTGGCGTCCCGGCTGCGGGCCGGCACGGTGTGGATCAACGACTTCCATCCGTACGTGCCGCAGGCGGAGTGGGGCGGGATGAAACAGTCCGGCGTCGGCCGGGAGTTGGGGCCGGCCGGGCTGGCGGAGTACACGGAGGCCAAGCACGTGTGGCGGAACACCGCGCCGCGTCCGCAGAGGTGGTTCGAGTGACCGGTTCCGTCCCGTCCGACTCCGCCGGAGACGGCGCCGACGACGCCCCGCACGAGGACGGGGCGCTGGCCGAACTCGGCTACAAGCCCGAACTCAAGCGCACCCTCGGCAACTTCCACACCTTCGCCGCCGGTATCAGCTACATCTCCATCCTCACCGGCACCTTCCAGCTCTTCTACTTCGGGGTGAGCCACGGCGGACCGGCGTACTGGTGGTCCTGGCCGATGGTCTTCTGCGGCCAGTTGATGGTGGCGCTGTGCTTCTGCGAGCTGGCCTGCCGCTATCCGGTGGCCGGCTCGGTCTACAACTGGGCGAAGAAGCTGGGCGGTCCGCACGTGGGCTGGCTCGGCGGCTGGATGATGCTCACCGCGTCGATGGTGTCGCTGGCCGCGGTGGCGCTGGCCTACCAGGTGACGCTGCCGCAGATCTCGTCGTGGTTCCAGTTCATCGGCAACGGCACCGGGAAGACCGGCGCGGCCGCCAACGCGGTGCTCCTGGGCAGCGTGCTGATCGCCTTCACCACCCTGGTCAACGCCTTCGGCGTCAAGCTGATGGCGCGGATCAACTCGGCCGGCGTGGCCATCGAGTTGATCGCCGCGATCGTGCTGATCCTGCTGCTGGCCGCGCACATCACCCGCGGCCCGGCCGCGACGCTGACCAACACCTTCGGCTTGGGCAGCGGCCAGAGCCTGGGGTACTTCGGCGCGTTCCTGACCGCCTCGTTGGCCTCCGCCTACGTCATGTACGGCTTCGACACCGCCTCCTCGCTCGGCGAGGAGTCCGTGGACCCGACCCGCAACGCACCCAAGGCGATCCTGCGGGCGCTGATCGCCTCGTTCCTCATCGGCGGTCTGATCCTGCTGTTCGCGCTGCTGGCCACGCCCGATCTGCACGACAAGCGGCTGTCGTTGGACGGTCTCCAGTACGTGGTGCTGGCCACCCTGGGGCCGACGGTCGGGCAGCTCGTGCTGTGGTGCGTGGTGATCGCCATCACCGTCTGCGACCTGGCGGTGCACACCGCCGCGATCCGGCTGATGTTCGCGATGGCCCGGGACACCAACCTCCCGGCGTCCGCGCGGCTGGCCCGGATCAACCCGCGGTTCCAGACGCCGGTGCTGCCCGCGGTCGTGATCGGGCTGGTGGGCATCGCGATCCTGCTGATCAACGTCAACCAGCCGCAGATCTTCTCGGTGATCACCAGCATCGCGATCATCATGATCTACCTGGCGTACCTGATGGTGACCCTGCCGATGTTGGTGCAGCGGCTGCGCGGCCGGTGGACCACCGGCGGCTTCTCGCTGGGACGGTTCGGCCTGCCGGTGAACGTCCTGGCGGTGCTCTGGGGCCTGGCGATGTCCGTCAACCTCGCCTGGCCGCGGGCCGCGGTCTATAACGCCACCGGCCCGCAGCACTGGTATCTGCGCTGGGGCGCCTTCCTGTTCATCGGCATCGTGGCGCTCGGCGGCTTCGCCTACTACTGGTTCGTCCAGCGGCACCGCACCGGCGTGCTGGCCTCGCACGCCGCCGAGGACACGGACTCCGACGCCGCCGCCGCGCCCTGACGTCAGTCGGTGGTCCGCTCGGCCGGCGCCGGGCGGACGTTGACGGTCCACTTCTCCTCGATGCGGCCGAACTTCCACACCGCGAGGGCGACGACCCAGGTGAGGAAGAACAGGCCGACGATGGCGAAGCCGATGGCGTTGAGGTCCAGTCCGCCGATCCAGTCCCAGAACCAGCCGTGCAGCCCCAGCTTGTCGGCGAGCAGGCCGAGCAGCTCCACGGTGCCGATGATCAGGGCCACGGCGACCGACAGGCCGGTGATGGTGAGGTTGTAGTAGACCTTGCGGACCGGCTTGGAGAAGGCCCAGCCGTAGGCGAAGTTCATGAACGAGCCGTCGATGGTGTCCAGCAGGCTCATGCCGGCCGCGAAGAGCACCGGCAGGCAGAGGATGGCGTACCAGGGCAGGCCGGAGGCGGCGCCGGAGCCGGCCAGGACCAGCAGCGCGACCTCGGTGGCGGTGTCGAAGCCGAGCCCGAAGAGCAGGCCGAGCGGGTACATCTGCCAGGGCTTGGTGATCGACTTCATCACCCGGCCCAGGATGCGGTTCATCAGGCCGCGGTTGTTGAGCTGCTCCTCCAGCGCCGCCTCGTCGAAGTCGCCGGCGCGCATCCGCCGGAAGACGCCCCAGAGCCCGACCAGGATCACGATGTTGATCGCGGCGATGAGGTACAGGAAGACGCCGGAGACGGTGGTGCCGATCAGCCCGGTGATCGCGTGCAGTTGGGAGTTGTCGTCCTTGACCGGTCCGGCGAGCGCCTTGATGCCGAGCGACAGCAGGAAGGCCAGCCCGAAGACGACGCTGGAGTGCCCCAGTGAGAACCAGAAGCCGACCGAGAGCGGGCGCTGCCCCTCGTGCATCAGCTTCCGGGTGGTGTTGTCGATGGCGGCGATGTGGTCGGCGTCGAAGGCGTGGCGCATGCCGAGGGTGTACGCGGTGACGCCGATGCCGATGCCGAAGCTCTTGGTGCCCAGGCTGTAGTGTTCCGGGGCCACGATCGCCACCAGGGTGAACCAGCCGATCACGTGCAGCGCGAGGATGAAGCCGGCCATGCCGGCCATCCGCCCCCACTCGGCGCGGGTCATCGACCGCGCGATCCGCTGCCGGCGCGACGGCGGGGCCGCCTGGCCGGCCAGGGTCGGGGAGGGGGACGTAGCCATGCTTGATGCTGCTTTCTTCCGTTTCGCCCCCGACCTCTGCCGGGGACCCTCCCCACATTCGTGCGGGTCGGTTTCACTTGCAACCAATGTGCAGTAAAGCCCGCGATCAATGTGGCGGGCGGTCGGTCCGCGCGGGTGGGCGCGGGGTGACTCCCCCTCCCCTCCCGATGGATTACGTCGGAGCTTCTCCCCATTTCATGCCCCCTAGGGGCATTCGATCGCCTCACCTCGCCCCTTGCGGCTAATACGGGTGGGGGGTATACATGGAGTCGTCGCCCCTGGATACCCCCCTAGGGTATCCAGGGGCGAGCGCCCGACGACGCGCACACCCCCCTTCCGTGAGCTGCGAGGAGCAGAGATGACCACCACCAGTCCCGGCGCCGCCGAGGTCGAGCTCGCCATCGGCGGGATGACCTGCGCCTCCTGCGCCGCCCGGATCGAGAAGAAGCTCAACCGCATGGACGGCGTCGAGGCGAGAGTCAACTACGCGACCGAGAAGGCGAAGGTCGTCTTCCGGAGCGACGTCTCGGTCGGGGACCTGATCGCGACGGTGGAGGCCACCGGGTACAGCGCGCAGGAGCCGGCGCCGGTCGCCCCCGCCGCGGGTGGCGACGCCGTGGACGGCGCACAGGGCGGCGGCGAGCCGGATGCGCTGCGGTCGTTGCGCCAGCGGCTGATCACCGCGGTGGCGCTGGCGGTGCCGGTGATCGCCCTGGCGATGGTGCCGGCGCTGCAGTTCACCTACTGGCAGTGGCTGTCGCTGACGCTGACCGCGCCGGTCGTCACGTATGCCGCCTGGCCGTTCCACCGGGCCGCATGGACCAACGCCCGGCACGGCGCGGCCACCATGGACACCCTGATCTCGCTCGGCACTTCGGCCGCGTTCCTCTGGTCGCTGTGGGCGCTGTTCTTCGGGACGGCCGGCATGCCCGGCATGACCCACCCGTTCGAGCTGACCATCGCCCGCACCGACGGCGCCGGCAACATCTACCTGGAGGCGGCCGCCGGCGTCACCGCCTTCATCCTGGCCGGCCGGTACTTCGAGGCGCGCGCCAAGCGCAAGGCGGGCGCGGCGCTCAAGGCGCTGCTGGAGCTGGGCGCGAAGGACGTCACGGTGCTGCGCGGAGGGCGCGAAGTGACCGTGCCGATCGGGGAGTTGCGGGTCGGGGACCGGTTCCTGGTGCGGCCGGGCGAGAAGATCGCGACGGACGGCACGGTGGTGGACGGCGCGTCGGCCGTGGACGCCTCGATGCTGACCGGCGAGTCGGTGCCGGTGGAGGTCGCGGTCGGCGACGCCGTCACCGGCGCGACCCTGAACGTCGGCGGGCGGCTGGTCGTCGAGGCCACCCGGGTCGGCGCGGACACCCAACTCGCCCGGATGGCCAAGCTGGTGGAGGACGCGCAGAACGGCAAGGCGGCCGCGCAGCGGCTGGCCGACAAGATCTCCGCGGTGTTCGTCCCGGTCGTGATCGCGCTGGCGCTGGCCACCCTCGGCTTCTGGATCGTCAGCGGCGCCGGGCTGACCGCCGCGTTCACCGCCGCGGTCGCGGTGTTGATCATCGCCTGCCCGTGCGCCCTGGGGCTCGCCACGCCGACCGCGCTGCTGGTCGGCACCGGGCGCGGCGCCCAACTCGGCATCCTCATCAAGGGCCCTGAGGTCCTGGAGTCCACCCGCAAGGTCGACACCGTCGTCCTGGACAAGACCGGCACGGTGACCACCGGACGGATGACGCTGCTGGCCACGCACACCACGGCCGGCACCGACCGGGCCGGAGTGCTGCGACTGGCCGGCGCGTTGGAGCACTCCTCCGAGCATCCGATCGCCCGGGCGGTGGCGGCCGGCGCGAGCGCCGAGGTGGGCGCCCTGCCGACGCCGGAGGATTTCGCGGGCGTCGCGGGGCTGGGCGTGCAGGGGGTCGTCGAGGGGCATGCCGTGCTGGTCGGCCGGGAGCAGTTGCTGACCGAGTGGGCCATCGCGCTCCCCGAGGAGCTGGCGCGGGCCAAGGCGGCGGCCGAGGCGGCCGGGCGGACCGCGGTCGCGGTGGCCTGGGACGGCGCGGCCCGGGCGGTGTTGGAGGTGGCCGACGGCGTCAAGGAGACCAGTGCGGAGGCGATCCGGCGGCTGCGCGGGCTCGGGCTGACGCCGGTGCTGCTGACCGGTGACAACGCGGCGGTGGCCCACTCGGTCGCGGCCGAGGTCGGCATCGACCCGGAGCGGGTGATCGCCGAGGTGCTGCCGCGGGACAAGGTCGAGGTCGTCAAGCGCCTTCAGCAGGAGGGCCGTTCGGTCGCGATGGTCGGGGACGGCGTGAACGACGCGGCGGCGCTGGCCCAGGCGGACCTGGGGCTGGCGATGGGCACCGGGACCGACGCGGCCATCGAGGCCGGCGACCTGACGCTGGTGCGCGGCGACCTGCGCACCGCGGCGGACGCGATCCGGCTCTCCCGGCGCACCCTGGGCACCATCAAGTCCAACCTCTTCTGGGCCTTCGCCTACAACGTGGCGGCCCTGCCGCTGGCCGCCTCCGGCCTGCTCAACCCGATGATCGCGGGCGCCGCGATGGCCTTCTCCTCGGTCTTCGTGGTCGGCAACAGCCTGCGGCTGCGCGGATTCCGGGCGGCGGGCGACTGACCTCCGTAGCCGGCGGCGGGGCCGCGCCGCCGGGACCTCAGCGGTGGTCGTCCCGTTCGGTGCCGACCCGGAGCGACTACTCCCCCTTCGGCGGGTGCGTCATCGCCCGTTGCAGCAGGCGCTGGAGGGCACCCTTCTCCTCCCGGCTCAGCGCGGCGAGCGGGGATTCCGCGTCGAGCAGCGCCAGCAGCCGCTCGCGGAGCTCGACGCCCCGCGGGGTGAGGACCAGTTGCTTGGCGCGGCGGTCGGTGGGGTGCGCGCGGCGCTCGATCAGCTCCTGCTTCTCCAGCTTGTCGACGACGAAGGTGGTGTTGGAGGGCTCGCAGGTCATCCGCGCGGCCAGCTCCCGCATGGTCATCGGCCCGGCCAACTCGCGCAGCGCGACGGCCTGGGGCGCGGTGAGGCCCAACGTGGCGGCACGCCGGCGGATGTGCTCGGAGATCTGCTGGGCCATCCCGTTCACCAGGCCGCACAGTTGGCGCTCCGCGAGGGCCTGCGCCTCCGGGTCGGTGGTCATGGGCCCATCGTAACAAGCGCATGCAACCTAAATATTCCGAGCTTGAATGATTCAAGCTTGATGCTTATGGTGGTGTGGTCGCCGCCCCGAGCGGACCGGCGCCGGCATCCCTGCCGCCGCGCCCGGATGTCCAACATCCCTCGTTCGCACCGTACTTCAGGAGGACCAGCCGCCATGAGCACTTCCGCCCCGAGCCAGGACGAACGACTGCGCCGACCCGCCACCCGCCGCTCGCTGCGGCTCGGCGAGACGACGGTGACGTACCTGCCCGACGGCACCGCACAACTGATCCCGCGCCGCTGGCTCCCGGACACCACCGACGCGGTGTGGGCCGCCCATCCCGAATACCTCGACGCCACCGGCAACTTGGCGGCCGGCGTCGGCGGGCTCCTCGTGGAGCGGGACGGCCGCGCCCTGTTGATCGACGCCGGCCTCGGGCCGCTGTCGCCCGCGCCCGATTCCGACCGACCGGTGGGCGCGTTGCACGGCGGCGCGCTGCTGGACAGCCTCGCCGCCCACGGCCGGGCCGCGTCGGACATCGAAGCGGTGGCCTTCACCCACCTCCACCCCGACCACATCGGCTGGGCCTGGCACCCCGCCCCGGGCGACGACCGCCCGGCCTTCACACACGCCGACTACCTGGTCACCGAGCCCGAGTGGCACCAGCGCCACCTCCTCGAAGCACACGGCATCGACGACCGGATACTCTCCGCGCTGGCGCCCCGCGTGCGGACCGTGACGGACGGAGAGGAGGTCTTCCCCGGCGTCCACGTCATGTTCCTGACCGGCCACACGGCCGGGCACGCGGTCTACGTCATCTCCTCGGGCGGGCAGCGGCTGATCGCCTTCGGCGACGCCCTGCACTCGCCGATCCAGGTGGACCACCCGGAGTGGTCGGTGGCCGTCGACCACGACCCCGCCCTGGCCGCCGACGCCCGCCGCCAACTCCTCGCCGAGCTCCGCGAGCCGGACACCCTGGGCTTCGGCATCCACTTCGCGGACGTGGTGTTCGGCCGGGTCGGACCGGTCGGCGAGCGCCCTGCCTGGCGCCCGCTCGACGACTGACCCGCGCCCGGTCGGCCCGGCCCGCCCCGGCGCGCCAACTGCCGCCCCGGGCAAGGCCGCCGCCCGCTCACGACGTGTGGTTGGTCCACCCGGCCGAGCCGACCGACGACGTGCTGGCGCGGCTGGCTGCCGCCATGCGGCGCAGCGGCGTCGGAATCGCCGTCGGCCTCGGCGTCGCCGTACGCGACGGCGACCCCAGCATCCCGGCCGTCGGCTACGGCGCACCCCCGTCCGCACCATCCCGTTCCCGCCGCACCTCCGCGACGAGCCGACCCACCTCGTCCTCGGGCAGCGCGACGGCCTCGACGACGGCGTGAATCCGGGCGGAGAAGCGGGGCGTGCGCCGGTGGCCCGATCGCCAAGACCCGTTCTCCGAAGGGGAGTTACCCGTTCCGGCATCGACCCCGGCGGAGGCCGACCCGGCGTCGGCGGCCAGGCAGGACAACGAGCCGGAGACCGAGCCTGCGTCCAGGGGAAACCCCACCCGGTCACTGGTGCACGAGCCTGCGTCCCGCCCGCCGATGACGACAGTCGCGCGCAGTACGGCGATGACGGGCCGGTCGGCGCCACGGGCCCGGGCCGCGGGCTCCAGCCGTGCGGTGAACCGCTCGGTGACGGCACACCCGTCGGGTCCACAGTCGAGATCGCCCGCGTCGTCGCGGGAGACGGCGACCCCGCCGTCGAGCGCGGCGCCCAGCCGTCCGGCCTCCCGCGCCAGGGTGTCGTACACCGTGCCGACCTGGTCATCGGAGAGCGGGGTCAACGTCATCCCCACGGAGTCGTCGCCCTTCAGGGGGCCGACGGTGACCTTCGACGGCGCCGCCGGGGACGACGCGCCGCGCTTCCGGGGCGGCGCGGAGTGCGCGGCGGGGGCGTACGGCTTCAGCCCAAGTACCCGGTAGGGCTTGCCCTTTGAGACCAGCAGGCTGCCGGCCGTGGTGTCGATGCGCAGCGCCGGCACCCCGTCCACGGACTCGGGCTTGCGCCCGGCGCCCTTCGGGTCGGGCAGCGCATGGGTGGCGCTCAGGGCGCTCCGGAGTTGCGCCGCCAGGTCGGCCGGCGACCGGAAGCGGTCGGCCTGCCGGACGGCGGCGGCCTCTCCCGGGTCGTCGACGGTCCATTCGGTGGGCTGGGAGCGGTCCGACGAGACGCCGTTGGTCGGTATACCGTCCGGCGACGCCGTGTCTGACGTTGGGTCACCCGACGGCGTCCCGCCCGCGTCGCTCGCACCACCCGGGTCCCCCTCGTCGGGGGGCGGCTGCCGACGGGTGAACGTCTGGCCGCCGATCCGGAGGACTCCCCTGGCCTGGTCGCCGAGGGTTCCCGTGAGCATCCCGGACCGGGAGACCCACACGTCGCGCTGCTCCCCGGTGCGGGTCGAGGTCTCCTGGTAGCGCAGACCGCGGGCCCCGGCCAGGTTGTCCAGCGCCTGGAGGAAGGGGGCACGGTCCGCGGCTCCCTTCGGGGCCGTGGTCGGGGGCACGTTGGGGACCGTGGTCGCACCCCACGGGTCCGAGCCCACGTACACGATCAACAGGGCGAGCACACCGAGCACCACGATGCCGGCGAGGAGCACCTTACGCACCGGGGCCGGCACCGTCGGTTCCAGAGCCGGGTCGGCGGGGAGCGCGTGCTCGCTCCCTCTGCCGTGCGGGTCCGCGGTCGGCGCTCCCGGAGGGACGACACCCCAGGTCGCCGCCTCCGAGACGGCCGCAACCGGCCGGGCGGACTGGCGGGAGGGTCCCGGAGCGGGCCGCGGAGCGGATTGCGCACCGGACCGTGGCTCGGATTGCGCACCGGACCGCGGAGCGGCTCGCGGGCCGGATCGCGTGGGCGACGGCCGCGCCGCCCGCCCCGGTTCCGTGGCCAGCGGGGACGGTCGCCCCAATGGTGGCGGCACCGCCCGCGGTGTCCCCCGCCAGGTGGGCAGCTCCGGCGTTCCCGATCCGTTCTTCCCGTTGTGATCGCCCACGCTGACTCCCCCGAGTCGCTTCCGCCCGTCTCCGCCCTTTGGGAAGATACGGCAGCGAGGAGGGCGCTCATAGAGAGCAAACTCCTTACGCTAGAAGCGAGTTGACGCGACACAACAGAGACGGGGGAGCGGATCTGTATGGCTGAGGCGAGGGGTGTGTTGCTGCCGGCCTATGTGCTGGCCGACGAGTCCGGTTCGATGGGCCCGTACCAGAGTGAGCTGTCCGGCGGTCTGATCTCGCTGTGCGAGGGGCTGCGGGCCGAGCCGATGATCGCGGCCAAGCTGCGACTGGCGATCCTGGGATTCTCCGACGACGTGCAGGTCCGGCTCGCGGTGGCGGACATGCGCACGGAGACCACCCTGCCGAAGGTGGTCATCCGGGGCCTGACCAACTACGAGGCGGTCTTCGACGACCTGTTGGCCCGGATTCCGTCCGATGTGCAGTGGCTGCGCGGCGAGGGCTACAAGGTGCACCGCCCGGTGGTGTTCTTCCTCAGCGACGGGCAGCCGACCGACGGCGGGAGTTGGCGGGGCCCGCACGCCAGGCTGATCGACAAGTCCCAGACACCGACCGCGCCCAACATCGTCGCCTGCGGCATCGGCGACGCCCAGCCCGCCACCATGGTCGAGGTGGCGACCCGCCCGGAGTTCGCCTTCGTGGCCAAGCCCGGGACCGACATCGGCCAGGCGGTCGCCGAGTTCTTCCATGCGCTCACCTCCAGCCTGGTCGCCTCGGGCCACGCCCTGAGCTCGGGCAGCCCGCAGTTGGTGGTGAACCGCCCGGACCAATTCACCATGGCCATCGACGAGGTGGGGCAGTGACCCCTCCCGCCGGCGAGGGCCCCACGACGGCGCACCACACTCCGCGCCGCCAGGCACCGCCCGTACCGGCCACCTCCGAGCCCCCGCCCTGGCAACGCGTCACGGTGGGCGAACCAGGCCCCGAGTTCGAGGCCCGGCCCCCGGGCCAGTACGCCTTCGAATTCCCCGACACCGAATGTGACGGCTGGTCAACTCACCTTTTCGCACTGCGCTTTGCCACCGTCCGGGGCGCAAAGCACCGCTACTACCGACAGCCGCGGCAGGACGCCGCCCGTGCCGCGGCGCACGAGTCGACCGGCGGCGTCGCCTTCGCCGTCGCGGACGGCGTCTCCAGCGCCAGCAGCTCCGAGCTCGGCGCCGTCGAGGCGTGCCGGGCCGCCCTGGAACGGATGCTCCACCTGGCTTCCGCGTCCGAGCGGCGACTGGACTTCCGGGACGTGGCCGAGCACGCCGCGACACGCCTCCGCGAGCTGGCGAAGTGGCGGCTGAACGGGCGGGAGCCCGAGCCGGGCGAGGTGGCGGGCCTGTACGCGACGACGTTGGTGGCCGGCGTCGCGCGCCCCGAACCGGCGGGCCCGGTGGTCGAGCTGTTCCGCATCGGGGACTCGTGTGCCTGGATCCTGGACCTGACCACCGGGCGGTACCGGGAGCTGTTCGGCTCCAAGACCGGCTCGGCCGCTCCGCTGGTGTCCAACGAGGTCACCCCGCTGCCCCACGTCCCCGATCCGCCCGAGCACGCCCGCGTCCAACTCACCGCACACCAGGTGCTGTTGGTCGGCACGGACGGCTTCTCGGACCCGCTCGGCGACGGCGACGGCCAGGTGGGCGCGCTCTTCGCCCGCCACCTCGCCGCCCCGCCCGCGCCCGCCTGGCTCGCGCACCTGTTGGACTTCTCCCGGGAGACCTTCGACGACGACCGGACCCTGCTGGCGGTCTGGCCGCGCGGCACGGCGGCCCCGCGATGACCGCGGACCGCACCCCCACCGTCGACCACGCCACGCTCACCCTGGGCCGCCAACTCGGCCAGGGCGGCCAGGGCACGGTGTACGAGGTGCCGCACAAGAAGATCAACCAGGCGCACGGCGACGGCTGGGACGTCGTCTACAAGGAGTACCGCGCCGAGGTACTGCCCCAACTCGACGCCGCCGCGCTCGCCGCGCGGGTGGCGCTGCTCGGCGAACTGGACGCCACGGACGGCCGCTGGCTGTGCGAGAAGACCGCCTGGCCGGCGGCCGTCGTCGAACGCGGCGGCAACGCCTGCGGCTTCCTGATGCGCGCCGTCCCCGACCGCTTCCGCTTCACCCTGCGGAGTCTGCACGGAAGTTCGGGCACCCGCCGACTGGCGAACCTGGAGTACCTCCTCAACGAGGACGGCTACGTCGCCGGCATCGGTCTGAGCATCAGCGAACGGGACCGGCTCCTGCTGCTGGCCGACCTGGCGGCCACGCTCGACCGCTTCCACCGGATCGGCATCACGGTCGGCGACCTCTCCCCCAAGAACCTGCTGTTCACCACCGCCCCCAGGCCCGAGTGCTTCCTCATCGACAGCGACGCCATGGGCCTGCGGGGCACCACCGTGCTGCCCCAGGCGGAGACGCCCGACTGGCAGGTCCCGAACGGCGAGGAGAGGGCCACCCGGGCCGGCGACGTCCACAAGCTGGGCCTGCTCGCGGTCCGGCTGTTCGCCCGCGAGCAGACCACCACCGATCCCGCCGCCCTGGCCGGACTGAGCGCCGCGCTGGGCGACTTGGCCCGCGCCAGTCACCGTCCGGACCCGGCCCAACGGCCGACGCCGTCCCAATGGGCCGAGCAGCTCACCGCGGCCAGCGCCACCGCCTCCACCCTCCCCGCCAAGGGCGCGCCCACCCGGCGCCGGGCCGGACGCCCCGGCGGGCCCCCGCCGCCCCGCCCGCGGACGCCCAACCGGCCGCCCGGCCAGGCATCCGGCCCGGGCACCACACCCTCCGCCACGAAGCCCCCGGCCCGTGCGGCGGCCGCCGGCCTCATCGTCGCCGCCGTGGCCGTGCTCGTCGCGCTGCTCATCCCGCACGGCAACGACTCGTCCGACACCAACGCCAACTCCTCGTCCACGTACACCACTTCGCACGCCGACACCCCGACCGGCACCGAGCCGGCGTGGATGCACACCACGCCCTACACCCCCGCCACGACGTACGCCCCGACGACCTACGCGCCCCCGGGCACCTACTCCCCGCCCCCCTACACCTACTCCCCCGTGCCCTATCCGACGACCGCCCCGGCCGTGCCCCCGCCGCCCCCGCCGGACTACTTCGGCGCCATCGCCGTGGGAACCGACGGCGGCTACGGCACGGCCTGGAACTACCACTCCATGAGCGGCGCCAGTCAGGGTGCACTGTCCAGATGTTCCAGCTACAGCACCGGCTGCAAGGTCCTGACGGCGTTCGAGAACAAGTGCGGCGCCTTCGCCTACAACTCCGCAACCCGCCAATACTGGGGCGGTAGCGGCGCCACCCGGGCCGAGGCCGAATCCAACGCCATCTCCCATGCCGGCGGCGGGCGTTGGATCACCTCGGTGTGCACCACGGGCTCCTGACGACGCTCCTGGCGCCGCCCGGGGCCTCTGCTCGGTGCCGGGCACCCCGGGCCCGGCCGTCCGTCCATCCGTCGTCAGTTGGCGCGCTCGTAGTGGTACCCGTTGCCGTGCGCGGGTCCCACGTCGTGGCGGATGCCGCCGAACTCCCCACGGCCGGAGGGGCATTGCTACAACACGAACGGCTCCCCGACGGTGTCAACCCCCGGCGCAGGCCCGGCCACCGCCCGCCGAGCCCGGTCCCCTCGTCGCGGCCTCAGCCCCAGGGCGGGCGGCCGCCGGCGACCCAACGAGCCAGCCCGCGCCCGTCGATCAGACGGAGCGGCGCGGGGAGCGAGGCGTTGGCGACCTCGGCGTCACGGGTGAACCGCGAGGTCGTGACGATCACCGCGGCGTCGCAGCGGTGGAAGTCGCTGTACGTCCCGTTCGCCGTATAGATCGCGGGGGCACCGACCCGATTGCGTTCGCCGTACCGCTTGCACTGCACGGCGATCCGTCGACCGTCCCGCAGCACGACGAGGACGTCCAGCCCCCGGTCGTTGGCGCCACCGGAAACCGTGACGGACCGGACGCCGGGATCGCGGCGCGCAAGATCGGCGATGGCGTGCTCGAACTGGGCGCCGGTCATGTGCTGATAGGCGGCGAGGGTATGCGTCACGTCCCGCCGCGGCCCGACGCCCCCGGGACTCCGCAACCGAAGCCGACCGCTCCACACGAGCAGGCCCAGCACGACCACGACCGCCAGCACCCCGAACACCCCCGCACTGACGGGATGTTCGCGAGCCAGCGTCGCGAGCACGACGACGGCCAGCACGATCGCGGCGAACCGGGTGAACGTCCACTCGCGCGCACGGCGCCGCACCGCCTGGCCGCGGGGCCGCCGGGCGGGACGACGGGCCGCCCGGCGCCCCGGCCGACGCCCGGACCCCCGCCGCCGACCAGACCCACGACCACCAACACCCCGCCGCCGAGCTGGCGTTGCCATGCGATTCCCCCCTCCGGTCCTCCTGTCTAGCCCGAACCGGCCAGTCTCGCACCGCAGTTGCAAAGGGTTGGCGCAAAACGCGCCCGCCGCTTGCCGGATGCGGGCGTCCGCGGTGCGGGGAGGGGATGGCGGTCAGCCGGTGAACGTGAGGCGGAAGACCGGGTGCTTCGGTGCGATGCGGAGCAACTCGTCGTCGGGGGACTCCGGGCCGACGCCGTCGAAGAACGCGCTGACCTGCGCCTTCCAGCGCTTCAGGTAGGCGCGCAACAGCACGGGCTTCTCGGCGTCCGACACCTCGGTGACGGTGAACGCCTGCGTGGCCTTGCCCAGGCGGAGTTCCCCGCCACCCGCGGCACGCAGGTTGCGCGTCCACTGGACGTGACCGCGGGGCGCGACGAGATAGTGCCGGCCGTCCACCGTGAGCAGGTTCACCGGCGTGCACCGCCACTCCCCGCTCTTGCGGCCGCGAACGGCCAACTCCTGCGAGCCGAAGACGCCGATCCCGCGCCGGTTGAACCAGGCAACGAGCCGGTTGAACACATTGATCGTGAACCAACCCGGCGTGATGGCGTGATCGGCGGTGTGTGCACTCATGGGATTCCTCCTCGACACGAGAGCGTGAGCACTGCTCTCCCTAAAGAGCAGTGTGCACGCCGCGGCCCTCCAAAGCAAGAGCAGTGCTCTCGATTCGAGTCACCGCTCCAATCGATGGCAGACTGGCCGGCATGAGTGCCATCGAGGGAGCGCGCGCACGCGCACGCAGGGAAGTCACCGCGGCGATCAAGGACGAGGCCCGCCGACAGCTCGCCACCGAGGGGGCGGCCAAGCTGTCGCTGCGCGCCGTGGCCCGCGAACTCGGCATGGTCTCCTCCGCGCTGTACCGGTACTTCCCCAGCCGGGACGACCTGCTCACCGCGTTGATCATCGACGCCTACGACGCGGTGGGCGGGGCCGCCGAACGCGCCCTCGCCCGGGCCGACGCCGCGCCCCTGGCCCGTTGGACCGCGGTCTGCCGCGCCGTCCGCCGCTGGGCGCTCGCGCACCCGCACGAGTACGCGCTCATCTACGGCTCGCCCGTGCCTGGTTACGCCGCACCCCAGGACACCACCGGACCCGCGGCCCGCGTCGGCCTGGCCCTGATCCGCGTGGTCGAGGACGCGCACGCCGCCGGCGCCTGCCCCGCGCCGGACGGCCCGCCGCTCCCGCAGAAGGTCCTCGCCGACGCCGAGCGACTGCGCAAGACCCTCGGGGTACGGCTGCCCGCCCCCGTCCTGGTGGGGGCCGCCGCCGCCTGGGCCGAGCTCTTCGGCCTGGTGAGCTTCGAGCTCTTCGGCCAGTTCGACCGGGTCATCGATGCGCGCGACGCCTTCTTCGAACGCGCCGTCACCCGACTCGCCGGCAACGTCGGCCTGTCCACCCCCGAGGGGTCGGGCGCCTAGCGGAACCGGGAGCACGGCCGCACCCGCGCGTCATGACGTCTCGTCAAGAACCCGTCCACCACTTGGCGTTGAGAGCGATGACCCTGAGTTGATGGATCGTCAATGCGGGGGTCGCCCGGGTCGCCGCGCCGTTCTGCGTCTCGGCGTTGAAGGCGCTGATGACCACGCGCTTGCCGTCGGGGCGCATGGTGTCCACGGTCCACATCACCACGCCGTCGGCGCGATCGTTGCCCGGGCCCTGGTGGACGGCGACACGGGTGCCGTCGGCGAGGGTCTCGCTGCCGGAGCGGAAGAGGTCGCCGGCGACGTCGCGCATGTCCGGCTGGACGTTGATCTGGACGAGGCTGCGCCCCTGCCCGTCATCAATGACGACATTGCCGTACTCGGCATCGCTTCCATCGCTCTTCCTCGTCACATCGAGGCCCTTGGGCAGCAGGTCGGAGAGCCTGGCGGAGAGCGGTGGAGCGGCGGGGTTCTCCGCGCGTTGCCGAGGGCCGCCGGCGAGGGTGTCGGTGATCCTCCGCCACTCCTGCGCCGCCGCCAGCGTCCTCAACTGCGCATGGGACAGGGGTGGTTCGGCGCGGCTGACCGGTGCGTCCTTCTCGGCGGCGGCGTTCCACTCGCTCAGCGAAACACTCTGACCGGCCGGCGTGACCAGGTTCGCGGTCCACCGCTTGGTGTCCGCCCGCCCGTCCGCGTACTCGTAGCCCCGGAGGATCATCAGCTCCGAGCCGTCGGCCAGTCGCTCGGTGGAGCAGGCGTCATACCTCGCCAACGCCCGGTCGGGGCACCGGGTCTGTTGCCTGGCCTCCTGGCCGCCCGGCTCAACCCGGGCCAGGGAGACGGAGACGGCCGCGGGGCCCTTCCCGTCGTCGTAGACGACCGAGGCGTACGGCCATCCGCCCTCCCCCGTGCCCCGGCCCTCCTCCTGGCTGAACGCGGCCGCGCCCGACCCGGTCCTGCGCAGCACCGCCTCCCACGTCCGGATCATCTCGTCCTTGCCGACGGCGGACGGCGAGGAGGGGGGCGAGGGCGTGGCGGTGCGCGGGCCGGCGGCCACCGACGAGGTCCGCGAGCCGGCCGGCGTACCGCCCCAGGCCAGCAGCAGCGAGCCCGTCACGCCGGCGAGCGCGACGCCGGCCGCACCGGAGGCGAAGGCGGCGCGGCGGCGCTGCCGCAGCCGCCGGCCGTGTGCCGCTCCGGCGGCGGCGAGCGCGCCCTGGTTGGTGTCGAAGGTCCCGCCGACCTGGTGCAGGGCGGCGGAGAGCCGGTCCTCGAAGGGATCGCTGTGCTGCTCAACGGGCATGACGAACCACCGTTTCCGCGAGGTCGAGTGAGGTGAAGAGCAAGGGATCGGAGTGCGGGGAAGGGGGAGGGCAGAGGCCGGCAGGGTGACGACCGAGGGCACCGGCCCCGGAAGGGGAGCGGAGGCCGTCAGTGGTGGGCATACGCCCCGAGGTCCTCGCCGAGCAGTTCCCGAAGTCGTCCCAGCGCGCGCACGCATCGGGTACGCACCGCGGCCGAACTGGCGTTGAGCACGTCGGCGGTCTCGGCGATCGACCGGTCCTCCCAGTAGCGCAGGACGACCACCGCCCGGTCCTTGGCCGGCAGTTGCCTGAGCGCGTCGAGCAGGGTGAGCCGCAGTGCCGTGTCACCACCCGTCGCGTCCGGGCGATCGGGCAACACGTCCATCGTGCGCTCCGTGCTGCTGCGGCGCCGCTGGTGGGCGAGGAAGGTCCGGGTGAGCACGGTCTGCGCGTACGCGGCGGGATTCTCGGCCCGGCTGACCCGCCCCCACCGCGCGTACAACCGGCCCAGCGTCTCCTGCACCAGATCCTCCGCAAGGTGCGTATCGCCGGCTGTCAGCAGGCACGCGGACCGGTAGAGATGCCCGGCCCGCGCCACCGCGAACTCCGCGCACTCTTCCGCGCGGCCCTGTCTCATCTGCTCCCCCTGCCCCGGTAGCCCGGTGTGCGTGCGCTTGGCGCTGTGGTCCTGTCCTCACCTCATTGATGCGGTGGGAGGGGGAAATGTTTCATGGGGGTGTTGGTGAGGTTGGTGATGGGGGTTGGTGATGAGGGGTGGTGGGTGGTCGTGAGCCTCTCGTGCCGGCCTTCAGCGTGGTGCGGCCAGGTCTTGGGTCCACCAGGGGCCTTGGGATCCGTGGACGATGCCGATGCCTACCGCGGTGAACTTGCAGTCGAGCAGGTTGTCGCGGTGCGGGGGGTCGCCCATCCAGTCATCCACCACCGCGGCGGGGCTCGCCGGGCCGCGGTCGAGGTTCTCGCCCCAGCGGCTCCACTCGTATCCGGCGGCGGTGATGCGTGCGTCGGGGCCGACGCCGTCCGGTGAGACGTGCTCGTAGTAGTTGCGGGCCGCCATGTCGGCGGAGTGCTGTTGGGCCGCGTTGTGGAGTCGCGGGTCGATGCGGAGCGGGCCGCAACCGGCCTGTGCGCGTTGGCGGTTGACGAGTGCGGTGACTTGTTCTTCGAGGTCGGGTGGGGTGGGGGTAGGGGAAGCGGGGGGGTGTGGGCGTAGGAGTTGGGGTGGGGGTGGTGGTGCGGGACGGGGTGGGGGTGGGAGTGGGGGGTGTCGCGGTGAGGGTGGGGGCAGGGTGCGTTCTGGGGTGGGGGTGGGTTTGGGGGCGGGGGCGTGCGCGTTTGTGGGGTGCCTGGGGGCGCCACCACAGGGCGGCGACGGCGGCCAGGGCGAGGAGCAGTGCCGTACCGGCGACGGCGGTTGCCTTGGGGGACGGGCGGCGGGGGTGGGGCGGGGGTGCCGAGGGGGCGGTTCCGTGGTGGGGAGCGGACCCCGGGGCGTTGCCGGGCGTCGGGGGCGGGCCAGGCACGTCGCCGGGCGCCGGGGCCGTAGCGGAGGTCGAGGTGGTCGTGGTGCCCGGAGTTGGTGAGAGGCCCAGGGCGGTGGGGAGTGCCGGGTGGGGCGTGAGGTGTGCGGGGAGCGGAAGCATGGCGAGGCCGGCCAGGAGGCCCTCGGCGGGCAGGAGGTCGCGCCAATGCCTGGAACAGGTGGTGCAGTTGCGGGCGTGCCGGGCTATGCGTTTGCGCCACAGCGGGGCGGGGTGGTGGTCCCATGCCGCGGTCAGCTCCGCGAGTTCGGGGCAGGGCGGGCTGCCCGCGAGGGCGCGGACGACGACGCGTCCGGTCTCCAACTGCTCCTTCATCCGCTGCACTCGGACCGCGGCGTGTCGGCTCTCCAAGCCGATGGCGGCGGCGAGTTCCGGCCGGCTGATCTCGCCGGCGGCCTCCAGCCACCACAGCGACAACAGCGAGCGGTCCCCCTCGTCCAGCCAGCGGGTGGCCTCGGCCACCTCACGGCGTTGGCCGGAGAGCCCCAGTCGCAGGATCGTCAGGTCGACGAAGTCGGCGGAGCGGTCCGGGCGTTCGAGCGTCTGCTCGTCCAGGGCAACGGTGGGGACCTTGCGGGCGACGGTCCAGCGGCGCCGTACCTGGTTCATGGCGATCGCCACCAGCCAGGAGCGGAACGACGCCGGCTCCCGCAGATCCGGCAACGACTCCAGGACGCGGACCATGGTCTCCTGCACCACGTCGTCGACGTCCGCATGGCCGTCCAGCGCCCGGCCGACGACGTTGTAGATCAGCGGCAGGTACGCGGAGACGAGTTGCTCCCGGGCTTCGTCGTCTCCCGCCCTGGCCGCCTCGACGGTCGCCGTCCCGTTGTCCCACTTCACGCCTGTTCGGTCCTGTTCATCCGTTTACGCCGTCATGGCCCCCGCGCTCAGGTGACCCGTCCGACGCCCGGCGACAACAGAAAAGTTACGCGGAAAGTTCGCCGGCTTGGGTGCCCGTCCCGTGCCGCCCGCAGCGCCAGCGCGGGAAGGAATGAGGGGGAGGGCGGCGGGCGGAGGGGCCGCGGGCGGGGCCCGGAAAAAAACCGGGGAATTTTCGTTGTCGGGGGTCGCGCCCGGGGTCTCCCCCAGTGCGGACCGTTCGTCAGGCGGATCGCACGGACCGGCCGACACGGACCGCGTGGTCTCACGTCGGTACCGGGACGGCAGTCGAAGAGGAAGCAGAGGAAACGGACATGGAGCAGCACGATGGCCTCGGCGCCGGACCGCAGCGCGACGCGTCGGGCGCCGGCGCCGGCCACCCCGCCGACGCGGCGACCGCACACCGGCGTCATGCCGCCACCCGTCCCGCCCGCCGCCGGTCGGAGAAGAACGGCGGGAACCACCGCGCCGGCGCCGGCCGTTCGGGGACGAAGGCGGCAGCGCTGGCGGTGGGGGCCCTCGTCGTCACGGGTGCCGGGCTGACGCTGATATGGCCCGGATCCGGTGCGGACCAGGCGCTCGCGGCCGATCCGTCCACGCCGGCACGACCCGTCGCAGCCGTTCCGTCCGCCCCGTCGACGCCGAGCAGCACCTGGCACTCTCCGCGCCGCCACAAGCCGTCGTCGCCGACCGCCTCCGCGTCCGCTTCCGCCACCGGGCAGCACGAGGACGGACGCACCCCGCCCGAGACGAACGCCCCCGAGGAGCGCGCGCACCCGACCCCCCAAGCGACGACTTACCCGAACCGCGGCACCGCCTCCGGAACGGGCCGCGCCACGTCCCCGTCCGGTTCGCGGGCCGCTACCGGTACCGCCGCGCAGTTCGCCCGCAAGGTCCTGGAACTGGTCAACGCCCAGCGCGCCCGGGCCGGTTGCGCGCCGCTGACCGTGGACCGGCGCATCCAGGCCGCGGCCCAGGCACACTCCGACGACATGGCCGCCCGCAACTACTACTCCCACGACACCCCGGAGGGCGTCGACCCGGGTACCCGCATGACCAACGCGGGCTTCCACTGGCAGAGTTGGGCCGAGAACATCTTCAAGAGCCCCAAGGACCCGGCCACGGCGGTGGACGGTTGGATGAACAGTCCCGGGCACCGCGCCAACATCCTCAACTGCTCCTACAAGTCCACCGGCGTGGGCGTCAACCTCAGCTCCAACGGCCCCTGGTGGACACAGGACTTCGCGACCGGGTCCTGACTGACCGCACGCGTCCGGCGCGGTCGACGCGCGACTCAGGGGACGGCGCCTTCCGGGAGGAGCGGACGGGCGCCGCCCCGTCGTCGCCCACGAGCACCGACCGCCGGCCGGTTCGACCAGCCCGCGGGTTCAGTCAGCCCAGGCCGTTCGGCCGGCCCGGCCAGTTGGGGCGGCCAAGCCAGTCGGGGCGGCCAGGCAGTTGGGGCGGCTCGAACGAACTCAAGGAGCTCCCCGAGCGCGGGCTCGACGCCGTCTCGCGGGAGGCGATCGAACAACCGCTGATCTGCGCCTCGTTGGCGTCAGCGGCCGGCCCAGCGGCCGACAGAAACGGGTCGGCCGACAAGAACAGCCGACGCGTCCGCCGCCACGACAGTCGTCACACCAGTCGACACAACAAAAGGCAAGGAGAACGTCCGCTCCTTGCCACTCTCAAGATATAGCGCACTGGGGGCCTTGCGGCAAGGCCCCGGTCATGCCGCACAATCGCTGGCCGAAGCCGGAACTTGGGGGAATGGGAGATCCACGAAGTGTGTGCGGTGTTGTTGCGGTATGGGGAATTTTCTGATGTTGGACTGGTGGTGGGGCCCACACCCCCGGTGCGGGCACGCGGCGCCGAGGTAGCGACAGGCGCGCCACCGACCTGCCTGGCCAGCCGCCGTGATCGGAGCCACTGACATGACCACCCCCCTGACCACCGACGCATCCAGTCCATCCAGCGCACCCAAGGCACCCAAGGCACCCGATGCCTCCACGGCATGCCGCACATCCAGTGCGTCCGGTGCGTTCGATCTTCCCGGTCGCCTCTCCCCCAAGGCCGATCCGGCGTTGATCGCCGCGGACGAGAGGCACTTCGCGGCCATCGCGGCCAGTCTCCAGCAGACGATCGACGAGCTGTCCGACCGCCTCGACGCCGAACTCAAGGCACCCGGCGGCACCGGCCGCGAGGCGATGGACCGGGACGCGGAGATCCACCGGCTGACCGGTCGCCTGCGCGCCCTGCGCCGCTTCGGCCTGGACCTGTGCCTGGGGCGCGTCGTCCGCGCCGACGACCCCGAGCCGCTCTACGTGGGCCGGCTCGGCCTGACCGACAGCGCGGGACGCCGGCTGCTGGTCGACTGGCGCTCCCCCGCGGCCGAACCGTTCTTCGCGGCGACCCACGGCAACCCGATGGGCCTGGCCAGCCGCCGCCGGTACCGCTGGGCCGGCGGCCGGATCAACGATTACTGGGACGAGGCGTTCACCGCCGACGGGCTGGAGCGGCACGTCGCCCTCGACGACCAGTCCGCCTTCATCGCCAGCCTGGGCAGCGACCGATCGGACCGGATGCGGGACGTGCTCGCCACCATCCAGTCCGACCAGGACGCCATCATCCGGGCCGGCTCCCGCGGCGCCCTCGTCGTCGACGGCGGCCCGGGCACGGGCAAGACCGTCGTCGCCCTGCACCGCTCCGCCTACCTCCTCTACTCCGACCCCCGCCTCGGCCACCGCCGCGGCGGCGTGCTCTTCGTCGGCCCGCACCAGCCCTACCTGGCGTACGTCGCCGATGTCCTCCCCAGCCTCGGGGAGGAGGGCGTGCGGACCTGCACCGTGCGGGACCTGGTCGCCGAGGGCGCCGGGGCGGTGACCGAGACCGATGTGGACGTGGCGCGCCTGAAGTCGTCCGCGCGGATGGTCCGGGCGATCGAGGCGGCCGTGAGGTTCTACGAGGAGCCGCCCGCCGAGGGGATGACCGTCTCGACCGACTGGGCCGACCTCTGGTTGAGTGCCGATGACTGGGCCGAGGCGTTCGACGCGCCGGGGCCGGGCACGCCGCACAACGAGGCGCGCGAGCTGGTCTGGGACGAACTGGTCGCGATCCTGCGGGACAAGTGCGCCGACGACGTCCCGTCCGAGCAGTTCAGCCGGTCGCTGCGGTACGACGAGGAGTTGGTCAGCACCCTCGGCCGGGCCTGGCCGCTGCTCGAAGCGGCCGACCTGGTCGGCGACCTGTGGTCGGTCCCCGCGTACCTGCGACGGTGCGCGCCCTGGCTCGACCGCGACGAGATCCGAAGACTGCAACGCACCGAGCCCCAGGCATGGACCGTGTCCGACCTGCCGTTGCTGGACGCGGCGCGGCAGCGGCTCGGCGATCCGGCGGCGGCCCGGCGCAAGCGCCAGCACGAGGCCATCCTCGCCGCCCAGCGCGAGCAGATGGACCAGGTCGTCGACAACCTGATCCAGGCCGCGGCCGACTCCGGCGCCGACGGTGACGACGGCGAGGGCCTGGTGACCATGCTGCGCGGTCAGGACGCCCAGGTCAGCCTCGTCAACGAGGCCGAACTCCCCACCGTGGCACCGGACTTGCTGGCCGGACCGTTCGCGCACATCGTGGTGGACGAGGCACAGGAACTGACCGACGCCGAGTGGCAGATGCTGCTGCTCCGCTGCCCGTCCCGCAGCCTCACCATCGTCGGGGACCGCGCCCAGGCCAGGCACGGCTTCACCGAGTCATGGCAGGAACGGCTCGAACGCGTCGGGCTGGACCGCGTCAACGTGGCCTCGCTGAGCGTCAATTACCGCACCCCGGAGGAGGTCATGGCGGAGGCCGAGCCGGTGATCCGGGCCGCGCTCCCGGACGCCAACGTCCCGGCCTCCGTCCGCAGCAGCGGCATCCCGGTCACCCACGGCTCCGTCTCGGACCTGGACGCGGTCCTCGATGCCTGGCTCGCCCAACACGCCGACGGCATCGCCTGCGTCATCGGCGACCCCACGTTCCGGGCCACGCCCCGCGTCCGGTCACTGAGCCCCGAGCTGTCCAAGGGCCTCGAATTCGACCTGGTCGTCCTCGTCGGCCCGGACGCCTTCGGCAACGGCGTCGAGGGGGCGGTCGACCGCTACGTCGCCATGACCCGCGCGACCCGGCAACTCACCCTCCTCACCAGCGACTGACGGCGGCGGGGCGGCCTGCCCGCACCACGCCCGCACACGTCACCGCCCCCGGACACCCTGGTAGCCACCACGATCTTTGGTATACCGTACCGGCCGATCCGTCCTCGTCCTGCCCGAAAGGTGACAGCCATGCTGATCCGTGACGTCCGGCCCTGGGGTGGCGAGCGCAGCGATGTCGAACTGTCCGGCGCGCGCATCGCGGCGGTGCGGCCGCACGATCCGGCCGCGCGGCCGGCCGGCGAGGTGGTCGAGGGGCGCGGTCGGCTGCTGCTGCCGTCGTTCAGCGATGTGCACGTCCATCTGGACTCGACCCGGATCGGTCTGCCGTTCCGGCCGCACACCGGCGGCCCGGGCGTCATCGCGATGATGCGCAACGACCGGCAGAACTGGCGCACCGCGGAGGTTCCCCTCCAGGAGCGGGTGGCCGGCACGTTGGAGCGGATGATCGCCCGCGGCACCACCCGGGTGCGGTCGTACGCCCAGGTGGATGTGGACTGCCAGTTGGAGCGGTTCGAGGCCGTGGTGGCGGCGAAGGAGAGGTTCGCCGGGCGGGCCGAGGTGCAGATCATGGCGTTCCCGCAGGCGGGCATCCTCCGCGAGAAGGGCACCGTCGACTACCTGGAGGCGTCGTTGCGGGCGGGCGCCGAGGTGATCGGCGGTATCGACCCCTGTTCGCTCGACCGGGACCCCAAGGGGCACTTGGACGTGGTGTTCGGACTGGCCGAGAAGTATCAGGTCGAGGTGGACATCCATCTGCACGAACCGGGGCACCTCGGGGTGTTCTCCACCGATCTGGTGTTGGAGCGCACCCGGGCGCTGGGCATGCAGGGCAAGGTCACGATGTCGCACGCCTATGAGTTGGGGTCGGTGTCGGAGGCGGTGAGCCGTCGACTCATCGACGAGTTCGCTGAGTTGGACGTCGCCATGGCCACCGTTGCGCCACCGGACCGCGGGCGGTTGTCGCTGGTGGCGCTGACGGAGGCGGGCGTCCGGGTGGGCCTGGGCGAGGACGGCCAGCGCGACTACTGGAGCCCGTACGGCAACTGCGACATACTCGACCGCACCTGGCAACTGGCCTTCACCAACGGCTTCCGGGACGACGCGCTGATCGAGATGTCGTTGGCGGTCGCGACCGTCGGCGGGGCCTCGATCATGAGCCATGACGTGGCCCGCCTGGCCGGCGTCGCCGACCGCCCCGGACTGGCCGTCGGCGACCGCGCCGACCTGCTGCTGGTCGACGGCGAGACGCCCACCAGTGCGGTGATGGACCGCGGCACCGACCGCACCGTCCTGCACGACGGCGTCGTCGTGGCCGACCAACTGGCCGTGCTGGGCGGCTGATTCAGCCCTCGGCGCCCATCCGCCCGGCCGCCGACACCTGACGCACCCGGCGCATCCGACGCACCGCCCGCCGGACCCCGTAAGCCAACAGCACCACGCCCAGGCTCCCCAGGCTCATGAGGAGTTGGGGCCGGGTGTCGGCGAACAGCGCCATGGAGAGCAGGATCGCCAGGAGCGCGGCGATGGTCAGCCAGGTCAGGTGGGGGTGGGCCCACATGCGGAAGGTCAGCCGGTGGGGTTCGGTGCGCCGGGCGCGGGTGCCCAGGCGCAGTTGGGAGACGGCGATCGTGACGTAGAGGAAGATGAGCACGGCGCCGGTGGAATCCAGCAGGAAGCCGAACGTCCGCTCCGGCTGGAGGACTTGGGCGCCGATGGAGAGGTATCCCATCACGGTGCCGAGGAGGAGGGCGCGGGCCGGGGCGCCGCGGCGGTTGGTGCGCGCCAGGGCCCGCGGCGCCTCCCCGTGGCGACAGAGCGTGGTGAGCATGCGGGACGAGGCGTAGAGGGTGGAGTTGAGCACCGAGAGCAGGGCGGCCAGGATGACGGCGGTCATCACGGTGCCGGCGAACGGGACGCCCATCCGCGCCATGGCGGTGGCGTAGGGGCTTTCCGTGCCCGTCACGGTGTCCCACGGCACGATCGCCACCACCAGGAAGATCGAGCCCAGGAAGAAGACGAGCACGCGCCAGAGCACCTGGCGGGTGGCCCGGGCGACGGCGGTTCGGGGGTCCGGGCTCTCGGCCGCGGCGATGGTGACGATCTCGGTGCCACCGAACGCGAAGACCACGACCACCGTCGCCGCGAGCACGGCGCCGGGGCCGTTGGGGAGGAAGCCCCCGTGGTCCACGAAATGACCGAGGTGCGGGCTCCCGCCACCCGGCCAGAACCCACAGACATAGGCGGTACCGAGGGCGAGGAATCCCACGATCGCGCCGATCTTGACGATCGCCAACCAGAACTCGACGCTGCCGAACGATCCGGTGGAGCACAGGTTCACCACGGCCATGGCGGTCAACAGCACCACACTCACCGCCCAGACAGGCACCCCGGGCAGCCAGCCGTGCACGATCCGGCCGCCCGCGATGGCCTCGATCGCGACGATCGCCACGAACGCGTACCAATACAGCCAGCCGATGGTGAACCCGGCCCAGTCACCGAGCGCCAGGCGCGCGTAATCGGCGAACGAGCCCGCCATCGGCCGGGCCACGACCATCTCGCCCAGCATCCGCATGACGAGGATCACCAACAGGCCGGCGAGGGCGTAGGAGAGGACGGCGGCGGGCCCGGCGCTGCGGATGGTCTGGGCGCACCCGAGGAAGAGGCCGGTGCCCACCGCCCCGCCCAACGCCATCAAGGTGAGGTGCCGTTGCTTCAGCTCGCGCCCGGCGGGCGCGGGTTGCCCGGGACGGCCGCCCTCCGAACCGTCCGGGCCTGCTGTGCCGTCCGTGCAGCCCGAACCGTCTGGTGTCGGTCTGCGGCCCGGTGCGCCCGCCGGCCGTCCGGATGTGGCCACGGTCATGCGCTCTCCCCCTCGTTGGATGCTCAACGAGAAGAATGTACGGGTTCGGGTTGGCCCGCCTCGACGGGCCCGGTCGCCCCGCAGGCACGAAGTCGGCCGGCACGGCCGTTCGGGACCTCGCGCCCCTCGCTTGAGAACTCCCGCTTCACATCCCCGACTCAAGCTCGCTCAGCGCGTCGGCCCAATGCTCGGCGCTGTCGGGTGCGAACGCGGCCCCGTCCACGGTACGGAGCCGTCGCTCCAGGCGCTCGACCCGCGCTTCCTGGGCCTCGGCGTCGTACTCCGGCTCCTGTTGCAGGGCGACCAGCGCGAACTCGCGGGCGAAGGTGACGAAGGCGGCAAGGCTGCTGTTGAGCAGCGTCGCCTCCTCGTAGTCGGACTCCGCACCGACGATCTCCACCGCCCCGGCGGGGCTGAGCACCAGATCGTCGTCGTGCCACGTCCCCAACCAGTGGTAGTCGTCCATGCCTTCGGGGACATGGAGGGCGTCGGGGTCGTCGGGGTCTTCCGGGCCGACGCCGACCTCGTCCAACGGGGCCGGGCCGTCCGTCGCCAGGTCCTTGTCCAGGGAGAGGCCGGGAACGGGACAGCGGGGCAGGCCGATACCGCACAGCACCTCGCGTGCCTGCGCGGCGAGGTCGGCGTTGGCCGGGCCGTCATCGAGAACGAGGACCTGGTCAGCGCCCCACAGGTCGACGAGGTCGGAGTGCGACGGCAACTCGGCGGCGTCGCGCCCGGTGCCCCCGCCATCGTCACTCGTCGATGCGGGCGCGGGGATGCCGGTCAGGTCGAGTTCGGTGCGTTCGCCGGGACCGGCCGCAAGTCGTGCGGTGTCGAGCCGGAGGGCGAGCGGGCCGGCCGAAGTCCCCAGCACGAGCAGCCCGTTGGGGCTGAGATGGGCGGTGCGCGTCCACGCGTTCGGCCGGAGATCGAGCAGTGCCCGGCCCGTGTCCGCGTCCGCGCCTGTTCCTGCGTCTACGTCTACGTCTGATTCTGCTTCGGTGTTCGGGTCCGTGCACAGGAGGTACACGCCGTCGCCGTAGGCGCAGGCCACCAGGGGCAGTCGGGCGTCCTCCGCCTCCAGGACGGTGGCGCTGAGGTGCAGCGGTCGGCCGGGGAGCGACCGCGCCTGGCCGAGCGGTTCGCCGGTGCGCGGGTCCCAGGCACATAGCCGCGCCTCGGTGTCCGTCGTGAGCAGCGCGTCTCGCCCGCCGATCGCCGACCGCGCCCAGATCATGTGCGTGACCCGGGTCCCCGAGGCGCTCCAACGCGCCACCGGCCGGCCGATTTCCGCCTCGTGGACGGATACCTGCCCGTCCTCGCTCACCGCGATGTACGTCGTCGCGTCCACGAGGTGCGCCGTGTCCACGAGACCTGCCGTGCGCGAGAGGAGGCCCGCGCACAGGCAGTCCGGGCTCCGCAGTTCCGGCAACGGCAGCTCGACCAGGCACCTCCGGGCCGCCGCGTCCCAGACCTTGACGCCGTCGTAGGGGTGGGCGGTCACGATCCGGGGTTCGGGCGAGCCCGTCACGGTCGTGAGGAGGCCGACGCCGGAGGAACTCTCCTCCGGGTGAGCGTGGCGGGTGCCGTCGAGGGGCTCGACGACATCGCGCGGGCCCACGCCGATCAGCGAAGCGGGCCCGGCGACCAGCGCGAACGTGTCCTCATCGGCGTCACAGAGCATGGCGGGTGCCAGCCGCTCCCCGGTGGCGGCGTCCAGGAGCGTCAACCGGTGCGGTGTGCTGGAGCCGACGCTCGCGAAGGCCGTGCCCCCCTGCCACGCGGCGGTCTGTGCGGCCAACACGGGCCCCGGCCAACCGGTCCACGCCCGCGGAGCGGCGTCTTCGGCAGGCCGCAAGCGGGCCCAGAGGGGGGTGAACGGCGGGGTCATGCTCTCTCCAAGCCGACTGACTGTCGTGGTCTGCGCAGCCTAGTGGTCGGGGGTGTGGCCGGACGGTGCGGCCCCCGCGCCGGTGCGCAGTCGGTCGGGCTCGAACGCCAGGCGGATGCCGGAACCGCCGAAGCCGACGTCGAGTTGGCCCGCGCCGGCGGACGCGAGCGACGTGATGTCGGACCCGAACCGGAGTTCCGCCATCGTCGATCCGTCGTGCAGCCGCGCCAACCACAGCCGGTCGCCCGCCGCGCAGGCGCTCAACGACTCCGGCGTCGCGGCGAGGAGGCACACGTGCTCCGCCACCTCATCGGCCCGGACGGTGGGGCGCAGGAACCGGCCGTCGGCGTGGCTCCGGACCTGCAACAGGCCCTCCCGGTCCGCCAACAGGACCACGGGGACGCCGTCGAGGACGGTGGACTGGCTGGCGGTGAGCGGCGTCCCGTGCAGCGACCACCGGAGCGGCGGCGCGCCGTCTGCCTGGCCGGCCTCCAACGTGCCTGTCTCGGTGAGGACGACGGGCTGCGGGGAGGCGGCGGGTTCCTTCGCCCGGGTCGCCTCGGCCTCCCTGATGCCCTCGGCGCCCTCCGTGGACTGCGCCTCCCGCTGTTGCGGAACGAGCCGGAGTGCGCGGAACGGCAACCCGTCGTGAGTGGCCTCGACGGCCGACGCCAGATGGCCCAACCCGTGCTGGAACGCGGCCACTTGGAGCCTGGCCGCCTGGTGGGACGACGACGGGTGCAGCAGGTCCAACACCGGGCGCAGGGCGACGGCGGCCTCGTCCGTGGTGGCGTCGACGGCGGCGCGGAGCTCGTCGAGATCCGCGTGCAACACCACGTCGGGGTAGTCGAGCAGGGGCCCGAGCGCTCCGGGAACGGCGGCGGACTGCCGGATCAGCGTCGACAGCAGCGCGGGAGGGGTCTTTGACCAGAGGGGGTGCGAGGCCCCTTCGGTCTCCGGGGCGACGGGCACCCGCCCGGCGAGGGAGTGGATGACGGCCGTGCGGCCCTGCCGCTCCGCCTCCGGGCCGCGCAGTCCGAGGAGCGCGGCGCCGACGGCGGGATGCCGCAGCCGGAACCGGCTCTCCTCGTCCCCGCCTCCGGCCGCCGCGAACCCGCCCTGGTCGAGCAGCACTTGGGAGTGCCCGAGGGCCGCGTCGAACTCCCGTGAGGTGATCTGGCGCCCCGCCACCGCGGCGGTCGTCAGGCGCCACAGTCGGCGGTCGAGCCCGTTGGGCCCGGCGAGCGCCAGCGCGTAGAGGGCGTCCGCCACGAACGGGACCTCGGCGGAGAGTGCGTGCAGGTGCCGCGCGACGGCGTCATGGACGTTTTCGGGGAGCGCGTCCGCGGGCCGGGCCCGGGACTGGGAGTGGGAGTGGGCGTGCCCCTGGGGCCGCTCCGCCGGAGCGACGAACACCCGGTCCAGGATGAGGAGTTGGGCGAACAGGAAGTTGGGGAACGCGGCCCGGGAGAGCGGGTCGGCGAGCAGCGGCGGCTGGTCGTCCCGCTCATCGCCGTCTACCCCGCTCGCGGCGAAGTCGCACAGCGTCGCCACGTAGCGGTCGAAGGCGGCCCGGTCGGTCCAGCGCGGTTCGTCCAGGTCCACGACCGTGCAGTCCTCGAAGAGGCGGGCCCACTCCGGCGCCCCCTCGGTGACCAGTCGCACGTTGGGCAGCTTCGCCATCGGCGCGAGCAGCGTCTCGATGACGCGCACCGCATGCCGGTCGTCCGGCACCGGGCCCGCCTCGTCCAGTTCGCCGAGGACCACGCAGACCGGACGCGCGTCGGCGCCGAGCACCGACAGCAACTCGCCGGCGGTGGCCGTCTCGTAGCCGAGTTGCTGTCCGAGGGCCGTCGCCAGGTCGTCGGCGCCCCGGCCGCGCGCCCCGAGCGCCGCATGGAAGACCGAACCCGCCGGGCCGCCGCCCGCCCCGTCGTCGGTGTCGTCCCGCTCCGCCTGGCTGAGGAGGAAGAGCCAGGTGAGCAGGGTGCTGCGGCCGCTGCCTGGGGCCCCCGTCACATAGAAGGTGCCCCCGCCGTCCGCCGACGCCGCGAGGAACTCCTGGAAGGCATCCGCAACGGCTTGCCGCCCACACGGGAAATCCGGACCGGCGCCGCGCTCCTTTGGCGACGCCGGGCGCCCGGGGCCGGACTCCTGCGACGAGAAATCGGTACCGCTCACTCCCCTGACCCCTCCGACTCCCCTGACTCCTCCGACTCCTCGATGAAGGCGGCGAGTTCGCGGACGCCCGCGGCGCGGTCGTCGGCGCCGGGGCCGTAGTCGAAGCTGTAGGTGACCTCGGCCTCGGGGAAGGTGGCGGCCAGCCACTCGGCGCAGTAGCAGCCGGGCAGTTCGCAGGGTTCGAGATCCGCGTGGATCCGGGTGACGCGGTCCGCTTCGATGCCCCGCTTCAGCAGCTCCGTGCCCAGGCGTCGCGCGACGTGTCCCTGCCCGGGAAGGGAGTATCCGGAGACCGTGCGCGTCGTCCCGGCGTCGGTGCGGAACTCGAAGATTCCCGAGGCGTCGACCGATGCGGTGAGGCGGAGGTCGTCGGTCACCAGCGGCCACCAGTTGTCCTCGTCGGACATCGCCTCGGGGTCGAGGGCGGCGAGGCGGTCCCGGAAGGCCGTGATCGCGGCCACCGCGCCCGGGCCGATGGGGTCGGCCGACAGCCGCCCGAGCAGCACGCCGAATTCGGCCAGGGCGGTCAGCCATGCCTGGGCGGAGCTGTTGACCAGGCGCGTCGGGAACAAGGCTCCGCCGGAGGCCGAGAAGACGGCGCCGGACGGCGCGCAGCAGATGTGCGACCCGCTGTCGTCGCCGAGCCGCCAGAACGCGGTCGCCTCGCCGACGGGCTGGGGCAGCTGGACCTCCTGCACGTACTGCGTGAGCAGGTCCGGCTCGTCGGCGGCCCGGAAGTACGGCCCGACCTCCTCCGGGACCCCCACCGTCGCCAGCAGCTCGCCGACCGGCCCCGGCAGCCCGAGCTCCGCCAGGAGCCCCGGGTGCCAACGACGTACCGGCGCCCCGGTCCGCCCCCACGCATCTTGCATGCCCATTAAGCCGTTCCTCCGCTACCGCATTTCACGTTCGCCGCATCTCACGTTCGCCGCACTTCAACTTCGCCGCTTGATGGGCGGTTCCCCGAAGACCCACCGTAGGTGGTCCTGCATGTCGCGATTCCCCTGCCTCCTCGAATCCTTCGTGTTGTCGTATTCGAAAGCGTAGCTGCGCTCGGCATCCGGGAAGTAATGCCGGGTCCAGTCGTTGCAGTTGGGGGCCTTCTGGTTGCAGTAATCGCGTTCCGAATACATGCGGGTGACCTTGATCTTGCGGTCGGGCCCGGGATCACGCCCCTCCGCTATGGCGTGCTTCCGCTCCTCGTCGAGGCGCTGCTGTCGCTCCAGCAAGGGGACGCCGACGACGCGCTCCGAGTGCACCCCGTCACTGCGGCCGACCTCCACCCGCTTGTTGCCGTGCTCGTCCTCGAACTCGAAGGCCGCGTAGTTCTTCCCGCTCTTGTCGCCCTTCTCCTTCCGCCGGTCATTGACCTTGACCGCCAGGTCGTGCGTGCGCGGGTCGACTTTCGTGGCGTCCTGTTTGGGATTGCGCTTGGCATCGGCCGGCAGCGGGAACTTGCTGGGCTTCTTCCGCCGCTTCGGCTTCTTCTCCTCGGTGTCGGAGCCCTCGGACGACGGACCGCCCTTGCGCTTGAGGGAGCCGCCCTTCTCCCCCTCCAGATTGAGCCCCTTGAAGCGGCCGGACAGTCCCTTGTCGTTGTCCCGATGGTTCTTGTCCATCTGCTTGACGCCGCCGGACATGTCTTCGCCGAGGTGTTTGGCGACCTTTTTGGTGCCGTCCTCGATCCCGCTGATGACCTTGTCGAGCATGGGGTTGGCGGTGTTGGCGATGACGTCCTTGCCGCGGGTACGCCCCTGGTGGCTCTTCGCGCGACGGATCTTGCCGCCGGCGTTGTCGCGGAAGGAACTGCCCGCGCTCTCCAGGCTCGTGGCGACCCGGCTGTGCGCCTCCGGATCGTGCGTGAACCCGCCGCTGCCGCCGGACCCGCCTCCGCCCCCGGAGGACCCGCCGTGCCCGGAGGATCCGTCCCTCCCCGAAGAACCGCCGTGTCCGGAAGACCCGCCACGGCTTCTCCCGCCGTGGCCGCCGCCGGTGCTGAGCAGTTCCATCTGCCCACTGGCGGCGGACTTCGCCGCGTCCTTGCCCGCCTCGGCCGTGCGCCCCAGGTCAACGCCCTTCTGCCCGCCCAGGGCGTTGGCGCCGAGCTGCACCACCAGGTCCCCGACCATCGCCCCGAGCGCCTCCTCCACGGGCGTGAGGGCCATGCTGACGACCTGCTGGGCGATCTGCTCGCAGACCTCCTTGATCAACCGCTTGACGATCGCCCGGGTCGCCTGGGTCGCCGCGATCGCACCGGCCTCGGAGAGCCCGAACGTGAACGGGGCCGCGGCCTGCGCCGCGATCACCTCCGCCGCGAGGATGCCCAACTGCACCAGGGCCGCGATCTTGGCCCCCTCGATGAGCGTGGCCACACCGTCCATGGCGGTGCCCGCCAACCGCCCGCACTCCGCAAGGCCCTTGAGGTGCTTGTCGTTGATCGTCCCCCAGTGGGAGTTCAACGCCTCCACGGCGATCGACCCGCCCGCCGAGCCCACTAACCCCTGGATCGCGGTGTGCGCCTGGTTGGCGCCGTCCTCGATGTCATCGGCGAACTCCCGCATGGCGTTCGCCATCTCGCGGTAGTCGTCCTCGTCAACGTTGGGCCACGACACACCGATGAGGTCGAGCACCTCGTCCGCCCAGCCCGGCAGTACCACACCCACGCGAAAGACGCCCCCTGCTCGGTAACCTGTCAACCCATCAGACACCCTCAGCCCGGCAAACGGTTCCTCAAGTCCCGAACTGTTTCCCCTCCTGCGTGTCGCGCCCACCCCACCCGGCCGACCGCCGGCGCCCAACTTCCCTTCGCCAGCGGATACTCGGCAACGGGCCACGGGCCGGCACGACGGACCCGAGGGTGATCCGCACCCAACTCCGCCTCGCACACCGCCCGTTGTCCATTGCCCATAACAGCGAAAAGCGACCCAAACCTCACGCCCCGGGGCGCCAGGCGCCAACTGACGGACGCCCGCAGCCAGTCGTGGGCATGGATCACGTCCTCTGGGCTCGCCCTCGCCCCTCAGGCCGACCGGACCATCCGCTCCACCACCGCCCCCACATGCCCGCCGGGTGACGCCCAGCCCCTCCGCACCCAAGACGGCGAAGGCATCGACGGGGCGGCGGAGGGTCGAGAGGCTCCCCCGCGAAGGAAGTTGGCGCGAACCCGGAATCCGAGCCGGGCTCAGCCACCCGGCATCGCCCTAACGCGAGGGCTTCGACGCGGGGGGCTTCAGGCCGAGCATGTCCAGGGCGGAGTTCATCTCGGCCTGGAACAGGACCTGCGGATTGGCCTCCGGACCGAACTGGCCGAAAACCTCCAGCGCCACCGGCCCGTACATCCGCCCCCACACCCGCAGGGAGGCCAGCAGGGCCTGGGGAGGGAGGTGGGGGAAGTGCTCTCTTGTCAGGGCCGCGAGGGAGGGGACGAAGTCCTCCCAGTCCGCCTGGGCCTGCCGCAGCTCTTGCGGAGCGTCCTTCCACACGGCGTCGACCTGTCCGACGAGGATCATGCAACATCGCCGGGAGGCCGCAACGACGTTCTCGGACGGGGCGGCGACGCCCGGTGAGCTGTCGCCGTACGTGAGGCGGAACTCGGCCGGGTTCGCTCGGGCCCAGTCGCGGAAGACCCCGGCCACCGCGAGCAGACGGCCGGCCGTGTCGGCCTCGGGGAGCGCGTCGCGAGCGGCCTCCTGCTCGTCCGCCAACCGGTTGTAGGTGTCGGCGGCAAGGGTTTCGAGCAGGTCGTCGCGGGTGTCGAAGTAGCCGTACAAAGCCGCGGGCGTCATGCCCATCTCGCGTGCGATGCCGCGGAGCGTGACGCCGTGCGTGCCGCCGGAGGCGAGCTGTCGGAGGGCTAGCTCCTTGATCTCGGCAGTCGTCTCGATCCGTCGACGCTGGCGACGTGACATTGCGGGCATGCGCGGCTCCTCCCCTTGGGTCAGCACAGCGGGCGGTCGTCGCCACCCGCTCGGCTTGATGTGGCCCCCCTTGCGAAACGTCGTTACCGGACGACCCAGCTAACGAAACGTTGTTTATTTATCGTACCTCGTTTACTTCGCGCGCCCCGGGTTCGGCATCGACCTTCGGTCAGGTTCGAGTGCGGCGGACTGCGGCGGACGGGCGAGGGAGTTCACCGCTCAACTTTCTTACTGACCAGCCCAGTTCTCCGCCCGACCCCGGCAATTCACCTGCGCGTCGGCGTCCCGACCGGGTGCGGTGCGCCGGAGAGCGGATACGGCGATGGCCAGATGCATGAGGACGCATGAAGACGAGGACGGCGCCCGTGGTAGTGAGGACCCGGTCCAGTTGCCCAGGGCGAGCCGCGCGTCGTCCACGAAGCGGGTGCATACAGCTCAGCTCCGGGAGCGCCCCGAGACGGGCGCGCCCGGAGCCTCGGGTGGGCGTTCAGGGTTGGACGGACAGCGTGTGACGGAAGATGTTCCCGGGGTCGTAGGCGCGCTTGACCGCACGCAGACGCTCGTAGTTGCCCTTGTAGAACAGTTCGTGCCACGGGACGCCGGAGGTGTTGATCTCCAGGTCCGCGAGGTCGGTGTCCGGATAGTTGATGTAGCAGCCGTCGTTGACCCCGCCGGTCGCCGGGACGCCGCCGGTTTCGGCGTAGATGTCCCGGTACATGCCCCGCAGCCAGGTCATGGACTTCCGGTCGTCCTCGGCGCCGGACCAGATGGTCTGGTAGAGGACCTTGAAGACCGAGTCGCGCTGAGCGGCGGCCGTGTCGCCCTCGCCGTAGGAGTTGATGGCGCCTCCAAACGACAGCAGCACCATCGCGGTGTCGGGGTTGTCGGCACGGGACAAGTGCCGGTAGGCGGAACGTAGTTGGTGGTCGGTGAAGTTGCGGCGGTAGTAGGCCGACTTCAGACCCACGCGGGCCAGCGGGTTGGCCCAGACGGGGTTGGGCGAGCCGACCATGCGCACCGCGTCCAGCCAGGGCAGTTTGCGCGGGGTGAGGAGGTTGGGCATGGCGGCCAACTCGCCGCTGGGGCGGTCCACCGCTCGCGGCGTCAGGCCGGTGCCCTTGAGAAGGGCGGCCAGATAGCCGTCGAGGATGGCGCGGGAAGAGGACTGGGCGTAGTGGGTGAGAGCGCCGTACTTCCTGGCGTTGGCGTTGAAGAGGGTGGACAGGTGCCGCCCGGGGGAATCGGGGGCGGAGTGGTGCTCGTGCCAGGCCCCGTAGTTCTTCATCAGCCGAAGGAAGTTCTTCTCGTTCAACTGGGACCAGGGGAGGTTGATGGCCGAGGCGTGAAGGTGGGCCGGCGGTGTTGGGAGTTGGGCGGTGGGGGCGGCGCCATCGGTGCCGGGAGTGCGGAACCAGTAGCGGGTGATCAGGCCGAAGTTGCCTCCCCCGCCCCCGGTGTGGGCCCACCACAGTTCGCGGTGCGGGTCGTCGTGCTCGCGGGTGGCGACGACGGTGCGCACCTTGCCGCCCTTGTTCGCCGTGACGACCTCGACCGCGTACAGATGGTCGACGACGAGCCCGAAGTCCCGGGAGAGCATGCCGTAGCCACCGCCGCAGATGTGGCCGCCGGCGCCGACCGAGTGGCACACGCCGCCGGGCAGCGTGACGCCCCAGCCCTTGTAGAGGGCCTCGTACACGGCCATCAGGTGGGCACCGGGTTCGACGTAGAAGGCCCGGCGTCCGGTGTCGTAGCCGACGTCGGTCATCTCGGAGAAGTCGAGGAGGATTTCGACCTCGGGGTTGCAGGTGAAGTCGGCCAGACAGTGCCCACCGGAGCGGACGGATATCCGCTTTCGGCCGGCCAGGGCGGCGCGCAGGGCGTCCTCGGCATCGCGCGTGGAGCGGACCATCTTCACGTGCTCGGGGCGGGCGACGTAACGGCGGTTGATGCCGGTCTGGAGCGAGGGGTAGCGGGCGTCACCGGGCGTGATCTCGGGGCCGGGCGCGACGGTGGGGGCCGTGGCGGCCCGGGCAGGAGCGGCGGTCGGTAGGGCGGTGGCCAGGCCGGTGCCGGCGGCGACGGCGGCCGAACCGGTCAGGAATCCACGGCGGTCCAGCTTCGGCATGAGGTGGTCCCTTGGGGTGCGGAGGGGTGGCAGAACACGGGGCCGGGCCCCAGGCGGGCGGGGGTTCACTGCCTGGGGCCCGGCGGTCCGGGGCGGGCGGCCTCAGGAGTTGGAGCCGCCGTCGACGGCGAGCGAGGCACCGGTGACGAAGGACGCCTCGTCGCTGGCGAGGAACAGCACCGCGGCGGCGGTCTCCCCCGCCTTCCCGTAACGGCCGAAGATGTTCAGGCCGCGCTGGAAGTCGGCGGAGGGGCCGTCGGCGGGGTTCATGTCGGTGTCGATGGAGCCGGGAGACACCTGGTTCACGGTGATGTTGCGGGGGCCCAGGTCGCGGGCGAGGCCGACCGTCAGGCCGGTCACGGCGGCCTTGGACATCGCGTACGGGGTGAAGCCGGGCGCCGGGACCTGAGTGGCCAGGCAGGAGCCGAGGTTGATGACGCGGCCACCGTCGGGCATGGACGCGGCAACGGCCTGGGCAGTCAGGAACGCGCCGCGCACGTTGGTGTCCAGGGTGCGGTCCAGGGTGGCGAGCGGCACCTCTTCCAGGGGCGGGCACGTCATGTCGGCGTAGCCGGCGTTGTTGACCAGGATGCGGATGGGGCCTAGTGCGTTGACCACCTGCTCCACCGCTGCGCCTATGGCCGCGGCGTCGGTGGCGTCGGCCTGGACGGCCAGGGCGCGGCGGCCCTCGGCGCGCACCGCCTCGGCCACCTCTTCGGCCTGGTCCTTGCTCGACTGGTAGGTGATGGCCACGTCTGCGCCGTGGGCGGCAAGGGTGCGGGCGATCTCCGCACCGATGCCTCGGGAGCCGCCGGTCACCAGTGCTATGCCGTGGATCGTGGTCGTCATGGGTGGGGTCCTCTTCCGTGGGGCTCGTGAGCCGTGTCGGCTCGTGGTGTGGGGAGGGAACGGGGCCGGGGGTGTCAGGCCGCGGCGTTCTGCGGTTCGCGGACAGCCGGAGCGGCGGGCTGTGCGGCCTTCCTGCGCAGGTCAGGGAGGAGGGTGAAGATGCCGATGAACGCCATGATCACGCCGAGGACGAGCGGGGCCCGCAGGCCGTATGCGTTGATGCCGACGCCGCCCAGCCACGAGCCGATGACGATGCCGAGCGTGATGAACGAGGAGTGGACGGTGTTCACCAGGGGGCGGGAGTTGGCGGTGCGCTGCACGCGGGTGATCATGCAGGGGTTCATGGTGACGCCGACCAGTCCGATGCCGAACATGAAGATCAGCGCGGGTGCGGTGACGTCCGCGAAGAGGGCGAAGCCGGCGAGGAACACCATATTCAGGACGAGCCCGATGACTTGGGTGACGATGGTGTGCCGATCGGCGAACCGGCCCACGATGTTGTTGCCGACGACGGTGGCGGCTCCGTAGGCGACCAGTAGCCACGGCACCGAGCCCTCACTGAAGCCGGTGACCTGCGTCAGGATCGGAGTGAAGTAGCTGAAGGCGGAGAAGGTCGCGCCGATGACGAGCGTGGAGGTGGAGAACACCAGCCACAGCCGCGGATTCCTGAAGGCCCGCATCTCCTCCCGCACGGAAGTGGCCTCCCCCTCGGCCTGGGCCACCGACGGGACACCGACCACCGTCGCCAGCGCGGCGGCCACGGTCAGGGCGGAGATGGCCCAGAACGCGGCCCGCCATCCCAACTGCCCACCCACGAAGGTGGAGATGGGCAGGCCCAGGAGCGTGCCGAGCATGAGACCGTTCATGGCCGCGCCGATGGCCTTGCCGCGCACTTCGGGACGGGTGATCTCGGCGACGATCGAGAGGGAGACGCCCAAGAAGGCGGAGGAGGCGACACCGGTGATGACCCGGCCGGCGGCCATCGTCCAGTAGTCGGTCGACAGCGCCGCCAGGATGTTGCCGGCGAGGAAGATCGCGAACAGCACCATCAGGGCCGTCTTGTGGGGCAGCTTGAGCACCGCCGTGGCCAGGAAGGGGCCGCCGAGGGCCATGGCGACGGCGAAGGCGGTGATCAGGTAGCCGACTTGGGGGATGGTGGCGCCCAGACCGTCGGAGATCTGCGGCATCAGTCCGGCCACCACGAATTCGCTGGTGACCATCGCGAAGATGCCGAGGGCGAGGACGTACACGGCCTTAGGCACGGTGGAACCTCCGGTCGGGGAGAGGGGCGTTGCGCATCACGGGAGCGGGGTCCTTTCCATAAAAAAACGATCGTTTCAAAACAGGGGTGTGGCTACGCGCGGTCGACGGCCGGGAGTGGAGACGGTGGAGCGGTCAGACGGAAGTCGGCGGAACCGACCGGGCCGAGCGCGTCAGGAGGTGGGCGAGAGGGACTTCAGGGCCTGGTCGACGACCTGGCTCAGATAAGCGCGATCGGCGGCCTTCTCCATGACCCGCAGCCCTTGGGTGAGGGTCACCAGGAACCGGGCCGCGCCCCGCACGTCCGTGCCGGGAGCGAGCTCGGACTTCCGGGCTCGCCGGATCGAGCCCCCAGCCGGCGTGGTCGGCGTCCAGCCGGTAGGGGTGGAAGCCGGCCTCGCCGAACCAGGCATGGGCCAGGTCCAGGGCACGGTGCGCGGCCGTGGCCTCGCGGTCGCGGACGAAGGGGAACGACACGACGAGGTCGATCACGTCCGCGTCCAGTGCGTTGACCGTCGAGCCGGGACGGATGCCGGTCGCCTCGTGAATGCGGTCCAGGACGGCCAGTGCGCGGGTAACTGATGCTCCGTCAAAAGGCAGCAGGGGAAGGAAGAACAGCCAGCCCCCACCCTCCGTGTCTACCCGCGGTGCCTGGGCCCCGGTGGCCGAGGCGAGCATCTGCTCGTTATGGGCAACGGAGCCGTGGTAGGCGGCCTGGACGACGGCCCCGACCACGTCCTCGGCGGCGGGCGGCTCCTCGTCGCCGAAGGCGACGGCGGTGAACAAGCCGGAGTCCGCCAACTCCCCCTCCAGCACGGCCCGCAGCGCGGCGACCGACCGTCGGGTACCTTCGACGCACAGGTGCGCCACATACCCGCCGTCGATGTCGCCGCCCCCGTAGGTGGCGGTGGAGGCGGTGTCGTAGACCTTGATGACGCCGGCGATCAGCCCGTTCGCCTTCCACCGCCGCAGCGCGTCCACGACCCGCGGCAGCACGGCCCGCCGGAAGCCGGCCCGCACCGTGACCTGCTGCTCGGGGCGCGGCAGGAGGCGGACGACGGCCGCGGTGACGATGCCGTAGCCGGACTGCGTGAACAGGTGCAGCAGGGAAGGCCCCAGTCCGTAACGGTTGAACGCCGCCCCCTTGCCGGAATCCGGCCACCAGCCCACGTGCACGACCGCACCGTCCGGCAACACCACCTCCAGCCCCAGCAAGTCCTCGGTGCGCTGGCGCCGCAGCCCGACACCGCGGTCCACGGTGTTGCCGAGCACGCTGGTGTGTCCCGACGAAGCGGTGACGTTCAGCATCCGGTCGGTGCCCAACAGCCGCTCGGACAGCGCCTTTTGCGTGACGCCGGGTTCGACGACGGCGAATCCCGCCTCGACGTCCAGCCGCCGGATCGAGCTGAGCCCGTCCAGTTCGACGCGCACCACCGGTCCGGAGGCGGGCTCCTTGGAGCCCAGGCCCCAGTTCCGTCCGGTGGAGACCGGATGGAGTCCGGGCAGGTCCGCCTCGGCATGGAACGCCGTGGTCAGGGAACGGACGTCGCCCACCGAACGGGGACGCACGACCGCGTAGGTGTCGCGGGGCGCGAACTCGGACACGTTCGCCTGCCCAATGAGCGGATAGGGAGCGGAGTGCACGACGGCCTCCGGTCCGATCGCCTGCTCAAGGCCCTCCAGTACGGCCTTCAAGCTCGGGAATCGGGGTATTTCAGGCATGCCTCGACCTCATCAGGTGTGGAGAGAGGGGAGTTGCGGAAGAAGAAGGAGCCGGTGACGCGGCGCTCAGCGCGGGCGCGTGGCGGCGGAATCGCCCAGATACACCGGGGTGAGCGGTCCGGCGGCCCCAACATGGGCCATGACGCGGATCGTTCGCGTCGGCGCCCCGACCCACGGAGTGTCGACGGCGCACAGGACAGGCACGTCCCAGTCTGCCTCGCGCAGCGCGAGGGCCGGAGTGTCGCTGGTCAGATCGGGACTGCAGGTGAACATGAGGCTGATGACATCGCCTCGCACCAGGCCGTTGCGGCCGAGCAGTTCCTCGGCGAGCCGACGCGTGGCGGCGGCGATGCACTCCGGGGTGTCCTCGGCCACGGTCGTGGCGCCCCGCACCGCTCTGACGGCGGTCACTCGGCGAACGTCGGCGCCGAGGTGAGCCGCCCCCGGTGGAAGAGCAGCGCCCCTTCGGCATCGGCGCCGGGCTGGACGCTCTCCACGCGGCCCAGGAAAAGCGTGTGGTCCCCGCCGGGAAACCGCCCCTCGACCCGACAGTCGAGCGTGGCCAATGCGCCGGGCATGAAGAGGCTTTCGCCCTTCCCGGCGGCCAGGTAGTTCTGGAGTTCACGGCCGGACGGCTTGTTGCGCGAGGCGAAGAGTCGGGCCACGTCCTCCTGCCGGTCGGAGAGCAGGTGCACATGAAAGCCGCCGGTCGCATCGATCACCGGATGAGTGCGGGACGACTTCATCACCGACACCAGGACCCGCGGCGGGTCCAGGGACACGGACGTGAACGAGTTCACGGTGATCGCTGAGGCTTCTTCATCCTGTCCCGACGACAGCACGGTGACGCCGGTCGGGAACATGCGCATCACGGACCGGAGATCGTCCGGCGTGGACACGGGTGCGGGCAGGGTGGCGCCCAGGCGTTCAGTCACTTTATCCCCCTCAGACTGTGGCTGATGGAAAGTAACTTAACACCAGTTAGTAAGCGTGGGAAGTCCCCTCCCCCGCCCGGAGGTTGGACGGCACCACCCCACGTACCGCACCGCCCTGACCTCGACTCTTCCGCCTCATGTGAACGCCGTGTCACATCCCGAACGCAGCGGAATGCCCAACCGTCGACGCCCGTTGCACACCATCGACCACCCATCCACAACCCGAGGAGCGTCGTCGCATGCGTGCTCTCGTCGTTGACCATTCCGCACCCGGACGACTGGCACAGGCCCCCGTCCCCGACCCGGCGCCAGGCCCCGACGAGGTGCTCGTCAGGGTCGCCGCGATCTCCCTGAACTACGGCGAGTTGCCGAAGTCCGATGACGACGACTCCACGGGTACGGTCCCGGGCTGGGACGCCGCCGGTGTGGTCGAGCGGCCGGCCGCCTCCGGGCGCGGCCCCAAGACGGGCGACCGGGTAGTCACCTGGGGCTGGAACGCCGGCTGGGCCGAACTGCGCGCCGTCCCCGTGGACGAACTCGCCGTCCTGCCCGATGCCGTGGACCTTCAGCGGGCCGCGGCCCTTCCCGTCGCGGGCCTCACCGCCCTGCGCGCGCTGCGCCGGGCCGGCGTCCGGCCCGGCCACCGCGTCGCCATCACGGGCGCATCGGGCGGCGTGGGCCGCTTCGCCGTACAACTCGCCCGGCTCGCCGGCGCCGAGGTGTACGCCCTCGTCGGCGATCCCGCCCGTGGCGAGGGACTGGCCGACCTCGGCGCGCACCACCTCATCACCGACTCCCACGACATCGGCGCACCGATCGACATCCTCCTGGACAACGTCGGCGGCCCCCTGCTCGCAGACCTCCTCGACCACATGGCCAAGGACGGCGTCGCGATCTCCATCGGCGCCACCTCGGGCGAGCCGACCGCCATCCGCCCCTACCAGTTGCTCGCCAACCGGATCACCCTCACCGGCTTCCAGGACAGCGGCAACTCCGCCGCAGACCTGGCCTACTTGGTCGGACTCCTCGCCGACGGGCGCCTCCAATCCCCCGTCGACTGGACCGGCGACTGGTCCTCCGTCGCCGACGCGGCCACCGCCCTCCTCTCCCGCCGCATCCGAGGCAAGGCCGTACTCACCCTCTCCTGACGCCCCATCACAACTACTCCCCCAACCACGCGTTCCCAAGCTCCCGAACTCCTGAGCCCCTGAGCCCCTGAGCCCCTGAGCCCCTAAGTCGCACCACTTCGGAACCAGGACACCGAAGCCCTCCCCGCACTGAAGGTCGCCGAGGAGCTCGGGAAAAATTCAGGCGCTGCACGGCCGGGTCTCACGGTGGCGACGCAACGGTTCGGCCCCTTCGAAGCGCCCCACGCCCACGGCGTCAGACGGTCGCCCGGAGGGGCCGGATTCTCTGAACTGAATCTGCCGCGGCGGGAGTTGAGCGATAAGAACAAGCGCATCCATCCGCGAACCGGAGAGGGAAGGCGACGCCTGAAGCGACCGCAAGGCCGCATCGGCCATTCCGCACGGCATGTCGCGCCGAGCCGGCCAGACTGGAACTCACCGACCCGGCCCAGGCCATCACCGCAATCGCCAAGGCCGCCACCACCGCCCTCACCACCACCAACCCCTGACTCACCGGGTGCCGCCCCACCCCCACCCGGGGCGGCACCCGACGGCGACCGCACCGGCCAACGATCGCTCTGGACGCCGAGACTCACCACGACGTCAGGCTCGTCTCGCCGCCTCCCAGTGCGCCTTGGCCGCCGTGCTCCACGCATTGCGGCCAGGGCACCTCCCGATCCACAGCGGTTGGATCTTGGGGAAGTTCAGCGCCGCCGGCGAACGTCTCAACGTTCTCCGTCCCAGCCCGCGCCACACCCCGGCGCACACAGCCGACCCGGCCCCTAACCCCTCGGACCAGGATCCGACAGCCTCTAAACCGTAGTCCGATCCGGCTGCCCGGCCCGGCGGCATGGACGGCCTCCCCTTCCCACCGGATGACGTGAAACCCGCCACCGCCCGCTTCAGTTGCCACGGTTAGAGCAGCGCCTGAGTCCCTCCCCGCCGCCAACTACCTCCACCGAGGGAGAAGACGACCATGTACTCGCATTACCACCAGGCCGCCCGCCAGTTACTCGCCGAGGCGCACAAACACCTCGCCACCCACCACGACCAGGACACCTTCCCCCAGTACGGACTCCTTGCCCGATTCGTCATCGATCTGCATGACCGCGGCCAACTCGGCGACCGTTCGCCCTCGCTCGGTGGCACCGTAGACGCAGCCGCGGCCTGCCTGCTGAACCTGGCCCCCACGCCTGGCCTGCCCTTACGACGAAGACCTGGCCGCCCGGCTGAACGAACTCGACCGCCTTCCCCGACCCAAACGCCTCCACCTCCTGAGAGAGCGCCATTGGCCACACGCTCCCTTCCTCGGCGCAATCTCGGGTCATGGTGCCCCTCGTACGACGGGGCCCTGCCCGTTCCCTTGCAACACCGGCGACTTCTGCGGCGGTTGCGGACCCGCAGGCTGCGGAGGTCGCCGGTAACCCACTGACGCTGAGCCAGCAGCACAACTGAGGGGTGATGCAGTCCGGGCTCCGCGGCCGCCTCGCGCGGACGGCACCACCCCCGGTCGCGATGTTGCGCCGGGCCTCGTGCCGTAACATTTCACAGGAATAATCATGTATATGACATGGCGCGAAGGCGGCATGGCGCATGGCGTGGGAGTCGCTACGTGCCGTCCGAGGAGTTCGCATGGCAAGGGGGAAATCCGGTGAGTGACGTGTGGGTGAACACGGCGAAAGTGCGGGGCACCGGCGAGGACATGAAGGCGTTGTCGAGCGATACCCAGCGGCGGATGCAGCATGCGCTCGACAGCACGGACGACGTCTACCGCGACCACATGTTCTGGGAGTGTGGAGACACCCTGTTGGTATGCCGGGACACCTGGCGAGACCACATGGTTGAACTCGCCAAGAAAATGGGGGATTTGGGGCAGCGGTTGCAGGATTCCGCGGACAGTTACGACGCCGCCGACCAGGACGCGGTCGCACGGCTGAGGTCCGCCATGACGGACCTGGGCAGGCACTGACCATGGTCACGTACGCGGAACTGATCAGCGCCCATCCCCAGAAGTGGAAGGACGCCGCGGACGACTGGGCGGCACTGGCCAAGTACGCCTTGAACGCCGCGCACGACGTGCGCGAGCAGGGCGCCAAGCCGCTCGCCGACAACTGGGCCGACGAAGTCGGCGCGGCGGCGGCCGGCGACTTCGTGAAGCTGGCCAACCAACTGGAGTCGGCCTACGACCTGCTGCTCAGCGTCAAAATGGTCATGGAGGGCATGCACACCAGTCTGGAACTGGCCATGAGCACTGCCCACCAACTCACCGACCTCGCACGCGCCCACGACCTCCCGCTCAATGACGACGGAATGCCCCTGGAGTGCCCGGGCCCGAATGCCGGGGCGGACAAGCAGCAGGCGTACACCGAAATCGTCGCCCTGCGCGAACAGGCGCTGCGGCAGGCGACCGAGGCCGACCAGCAGACGAAGGCCGAGTTGTCCCGTCTGACGGCCGCGGTCAAGATCGATGATCCGGACAAGGCGCTCAAGGAGCAGAACGTCGCGTCGCACGTCGAGATGGATATGCTCGCCGCCGACATCCCCCCGAAGAACACCGACCCGGCAGCCGTCCGCGCCTGGTGGAACGGGCTCAGTGAGAAGCAGCAGTACGACCTGACGCGGGCCGAGCCGGTCAGACTCGCGCAACTCGACGGAATTCCCGAGGACGTCAAACGTGAAATGCGGGGCACGGACAGGAAGTTCGACCGGATCAAGATGGTGGAGTACGCACTGGACAACTGGAACAAGGACGACCCGGTCCAGTTCGACAACAACTGCACCAACTTCGTCTCCCAGGCGCTCGACCACGCCGGCATGCAGAAGAAACTCGATCCGTGGGACGGCGCACGCGGTGACGACACCTGGGGTCACGAGAGCGGCATCGGCATCGACTGGTGGGACACCAGCATGTACTACTCCAAGTCCTGGGCCGGTGCCGAGAACCAGCAGAACTTCATGCTCAAGCACGGCGGAGAGGAGGTATCGCCGTCCCAAGCCCGGCCCGGCGACATCATCTACTACGAACAGCAGGGCCCCAACGAACACATCGAGCACGGCAATACCCACCACGCCGCCGTGGTGACGGCTGTCATGCCGGACGGTGAAATCAAGTACACCCAGCACCAGGACTCGTACCAGAACGTGAGCCTGGAAGGCCGGCTGCCGACCACGGAAAAGGCCGAGGGGCAGCAGAACATCCGCATTGTCCGCCCGCACCCGGATTGGTACTGACAGACAGCCATGACCGAGACCGTCACCCAACCCGCTGCGCGGCGCTCGCGGGTCCGAGCGCTTGCGGTACCGCTGCTTGCGCTGGCCGCCATCGGCTGTCTGATCACCACGTTCGCGCTGTCCACCGCCCACGTCCACCTCCAGTCGGCCGCCTGCCGCTATATGGCGGTGCCCTGGACGCACTTCGCCTTCGCCTACGGCGCCCTGCTCGCGGCCCTGGCCGCGCTCCTCGTTTATCTGACGCTTTCCCGCGCTGCGCGACGCGACGGGCTCCCGCCGGCCTCCGGCTGGCAGAGCTGGCTCCCGACGCTCTTCGTCGTCATCGCCGGCCTGATGATTCCCCTGACGGCGTTGGTCGTCACACTGACCCACAAAGACGCCGCCGAAACAGCCACGCATCTGGGACAGCCGTTGTGCGAGGGATAGAGCCTGTGCTGAGCCCACAGCCCATATCTCAAGCCCGGGTACGCGGCGTTCGACAACCGTTCGTAGACGACCAATCCGCCGTCCTGAAGAGAAGCGCCAGGGCCGGGCGCGCTCGGAAGTGCGCCATCATGCACACACTGGCACAGCAGAAGGCGGAGCAGGAGAAGCAGCAGCGCCAGGTGCAGCAGTCAGAGCAGCCCACGAGGTCCGCGAAGTCCTAGGTCTCGCCGATCCGATACGTTGCGCGCCTGCTTCTCGGCTGTGTCATGCGGAACGAGTAGGCCGGGTCGATTCCGCAGTTTGGGAGTGGGCACGGCGTGCGCCGGAGCAGTCGAAGCCCCCTGTGCGGGGCGCGGATTACGAGACGGCGTAAGAGGCGCGTCATGGTCAGCCGGGTTCAGCTGCCCCCTCTGCCAGGGGCTTCATAGAGTCCTGCGCGGCGTCCGTACTTCGCAGATTGTGCGGGCGATGATGGCGATGAGCCGATGGGGGAACGGCGCATGTCGGTAGGGCATTTTCAGGCGCATCCGGACGGGTTACGGGAGCTGGCAGCGGATTTTCAATCCGCTGCCGAGGAACTGGCCGGGCGCATCGAGGGCTTCGTGGGAGATTTCTTCGAGGTCGGGGAGGCGTTTGGGCTGATAGCCGCGTGCAAGGGGATCACCGACCAGTACTGGGAAATGGTGAACCACACCGGCGAGGGCCTCGCCGAACTCGCCCAGGTGCTCCGCTGCAACAGCTCGGGCCTCAACCAGTCTGCCGCCAATTACGACGGCGTTGACACGCGCACCAGCGCGACGTTGGGGGCCTGACCGATGGGCCTCAACAGTTACGTCGTCGACAAGGTCGTACCAGTCCTGGAATTGCTCAACATCCCGTGGCCCGGCGGTGCCCCCAAGTCCCTGCGGGATATCGCACATCGTTGGGGGAGCTTCGGCCAGGACCTTCAGGAGACCGCAGAACACCTGAACAAACGGGTCGAGGCCGTGGTGGGCGTCACCTGGCACGGCGATGCGGCCGATGCGTTCAAGAAGCGCTGGAAGCAGCAGTACGGCGCCTTCCAGGACACCGCGAAGAACTTCGCCGCCATACAGAAACAGCTCGATGCCTATGCCGACGAGGCCGAGCAGATCGTCAAGGAGATCGTCGAGATCGCCTTGGAGATCGCCGAGACAGAACTCGCCGGCGCACTGCTGACGGTGGTCACCGCGGGCATCTCGGACGCGGTGGCAGCGGCTGCCTCCGGGGCACGGGCCATGAGAATCCTCGGCTGGGTGGAGAAGTTCACGAGCCTCGCGGAGCGGGCCGAAGAGGCCGTCCTTGAGCTCGTCAAGGGCTCCAGGACCCTGGTGCGCATGGTCAAGGCGCTATCCAAACTGATCCAGGACGGACTGAGGAACTCCGCGATGAACCTCGCGGGTACCGCAGGCACCAAATGGGCCACCGGACAGGACTTCACTGGACAGGACGTGCGCAACGCAGTGGTCTCCGGCAGCGTGGCGGCGGCCCCCGGAGCGGTGGGCAAGGGCCTAGGCTCCCTGGGCAAGCACGGCGCGCCCAACGCCTTCGACAAGATGCTGACCGGCGACGGTCTGACCGGCAAGGCCGAAACAGCGCAGAAAATCGCCTCCGGAGCGGCGGGCAGCGCGGCCGGTACGTGGGCGGCGGAGCATGACGATCCCAAGGCCACCGTGGGCGACGACATGCTCACCAACGCGATCACCGGCGGCGGGGGCGCGTACTTGGGGCGGTTCCCGAAGGGACGCGTACCTGAGGAGGCGCAGTCGGCCTTTTCCAACGTTCATGAGGTCGGTATGAACGGAATCGTCTACGCCGGTGGTGGTGCTGTCGAGTACACGGCCCAACAACACGAGAGGCCAGAGGCGGGGGACGACGTCACGGACCAGGACGGAGCGGTGCAGCTTCCACGTGAAGAGCTCGATGGACACCCGTTTGGATAGCGGGGAGTTCACCGAGCCGGCTTGCGAAGGGGGCGCCGGGCATGTGGCCGTTCACCGGTAGGAAGTGGCAGGGTACGGGCCAGCGAAGGCGGTCCCCCGGGGAACCTCGTCCCAACCTGGTCTCGCTCAGCGACGTGTCGGAGGACTGGGACAACGTTCGTCCGGGCTGGACGGCGGTGCGTAAGTTCAACGACCGGCTGGACGTGAAGCGACGGCTTCGCGGCCAGCCGGCGAGCGGCCGAGGCGGAAACCTTCGATACGCCACCGTCGGCGAGTTGGTCGATCCAGGCGGCACCGGTGAGCGTGTCGAGGTGGTGCTCTGGCTGCTCAAACAGAACTCCTCGACCCGCGGCGGCCATGAACTCTGGTCGTCGGGGGTGGTGCTGACCTTCCCCCGAACGCTCCCCCTCTTCGGCTTCTACCCCAAGAGCAACTACTGGAAGGCGACACCGGCGGACTTCCGGTCGCCCCCCAGGGACGTTCTCCGGCATTCTCTGCGTGAGTATCCGGCGCTTGCGGCGCTCGGTCCGGGCCACGAGGCGACGAGAGTGCTGGTCACCGACGACTGGGTTTTCTCCGCACTGGTCAGACCGGAGGTACTCGGGCGCCCTCAGCTATCCGGCAGACACCTGCGCCTCGACGGCAACACCGCGGTCGCCTGGGCGAAAGGACAGACAGCCCCCAAAATGCTCGAAGAGCTCGCCATAGAGCTCTATGACCTGGCCAACCTGCTTCCCCGTATCTGAGTGAGCGAGCAGACCAACCACGTTGACCATGCCCCCAGTCGGTCCGGCCCCCGAATCATGCCGGGGGCCCCACCCCACGCCCATGAACAGGCTTCGGAAGCCCACAGTTCAGATCCGGGCAGACTTTGACGCCTTCAGGGGCGTCCGCGAAAGGCTCCGAGTGCCGGCCGAGAGCTTCCCCGACATGGGGCCGGGATGGAAGTCGGCAGCATGGGCCATGCTCGGTCGACCCCGGAGTTCGTCAAAGCCGCGATGGTAAGTTCCGGTAAGTGGTGAGCAAAGGAACGACTTCCAGGGGCAGCTGGGTCGGGTGACGTTGGTCGGCGACCGGCGGCGAGCCGATGTCGTCCTGCTCTCCGATGTGCCGATAGGGCAGCTGATCCCGGACATCTTGCAGTTGCTGGGCGATCGGCCCGCATCACGGCCGACGGCACGGCAGTTGATCACGTCCGACGGCTCCGTCCTCCCGCACGACAGCACGCTGGCGTCGGCCGGGATAGCCGACGGCGCCGTGCTCCGGCTCGTCACGGCGCACGCCGCGCCGCCCGCCCCTGTGGTCCACGACGTCACCGATCAGGTCGCTGACGACCTCGACCTGCGGGCGTGGCGCTGGCGTCCCGCCGCGCGCCGGGGGCGGTTGATCACCATCCGCCGGAGGGCTCCTGGCGTGAACCGCTCGTCCTTGCGCGATGAGGGTGGATCCGGCGTCGACTGCGGGGCAGTCTCGCGGTCGCCCTTGATATGCACGTCCGGATTCGTCGTCGCTGGTGCTGTTGGCGGTGCGGTGCCTTGTGTCTTGCGGCGGGCCGGCGAGGGGGACCATGCTGGTTTCCGGGCCGAGGCCGGGGTGTTGGGATCTGTGACCTGGCAGGGGTCGGCGTCGGCTCGTCCGCCACGCCGTCTCGGGAAGTCTCAGGTTCAGCGGGCTACGGTCGATGGCGTGCCGTCGGGCTGGGGCGGTGATATTGCCAGAAGGGGTTCGTCAGGCAAGTTGGTTTGGTCTTCCGCGTTGCTGTCGGCCGGCTCGTCAGGAGGGGAGAAAGCCTCCGAAGAACAGGTCCAGCACATGATCAAGAATCTCGGCGGCATGTCCGCCGGCTGCAAGCAGCAGCCCCGCAGACCAGGCCCCCCTCTATGCCCGACTCCGGCCTGACCTGAAGCATCACACACAACAGCGGGTCGTGATCACTGGATCACAACCCGCTGACATGTGCCTATCTGAGTGTCCGAGGGGGGACTTGAACCCCCACGCCCGATAAAGGGCACTAGCACCTCAAGCTAGCGCGTCTGCCATTCCGCCACCCGGACTTAGGTGGTCTTCGCGGGGCGTTCCCCGCGGCGACATGGATAACAATACCAAGGTTTCGGAGTGCCTTTCACCTGCGTATCCCTGCCGGGCATAAGGCGGGTTGATGAGTGGCGGACGGCGGCCTCCCGGCCAGATGGCTTGATCGTGGCGTTGCCCTCTGGACAACCAAGGGGCGGTGAGAGATAACGGGTCCATACAGTATTTGTCGACTGGCGACTGTATACAGTCTTCAGTCGACGGGAAGAGTGACCCCCGTGACGGCGTCGAGGCGCTTCGGTCGGCGGCTCTCGGGGGCTCAAGTGACGCGGTTCGGTGGCTGTCGATGTGCGGCAACCACGCCCGGAAGGAAGCGACGCAGATGGCTCAGGACAGGCAGATGACTCAGGGTGCGAAGCAGGACCGGAACCAGGGCGGCGAGCCGGGGGGCGGCCGTGGCGGGGTTTCCGGCGGGCACCTGGTGGCCAAGGCGCTCAAGGCGGAGGGGGTGGAGGTGGTCTACACGCTCTGCGGGGGGCACATCATCGACATCTACGACGGGTGCGTTGATGAGGGCATCGAGGTGGTGGATGTCCGGCATGAGCAGGTGGCGGCGCATGCGGCGGACGGGTACGCGCGGCTCACGGGGCGGCCGGGGTGCGCGGTGGTCACCGCGGGGCCGGGGACCACCGATGCGGTGACCGGGGTCGCCAACGCCTTTCGGGCCGAGTCGCCGATGCTGCTGATCGGCGGCCAAGGGGCGCGTACGCAGCACAAGATGGGGTCGCTGCAGGACCTGCCGCACGTCGAGATGATGACGCCGATCACCAAGTTCGCGGCCACCGTGCCGGACACCGCGCGGGCCGCGGACATGGTCTCGATGGCGTTCCGGGAGTGCTTCCACGGTGCGCCCGGGCCGTCGTTCCTGGAGATCCCGCGCGATGTGCTGGACGCCGAGGTGCCGGCCGAGGCGGCACGGGTGCCGCGGGCCGGGCACTACCGGGCCTCGACCCGTTCGCTCGGCGACCCCGAGGACGTGCAGCGGCTGGCCGATCTGCTGGTGCGCGCGGAGAAGCCGGCGATCCTGCTGGGTAGCCAGGTGTGGACGACGCGCGGGACCGATGCCGCGGTGGAGCTCGTCCGGGCGCTGGACGTCCCGGCGTACATGAACGGGGCCGGGCGGGGGACTCTGCCGCCCGGCGATCCGCACCACTTCCAGCTGTCGCGGCGGTACGCGTTCGCCAACGCGGACGTCATCGTGATCGTCGGGACGCCGTTCGACTTCCGGATGGGGTACGGCAAGCGGTTGTCGCCGGACGCCACGGTGGTGCAGATCGATCTGGACTACCGGACGGTGGGGCGGAACCGGGACGTCGATCTGGGGATCGTGGGAGACGCGGGCCTGGTGCTGAAGGCGGTCACCGAGGCGGCGTCCGGGCGGATCAACGGGGGTGCCGCCAAGCGCAAGGAGTGGTTGGACGAGCTGCGCGCGGCCGAACAGGCCGCGCTGGCCAAGCGGTTGCCGCAGTTGCGGTCGGATGCCTGCCCCATCCACCCCTACCGGTTGGTGAGCGAGATCAACGACTTCCTGACGGAGGATTCGATCTACATCGGGGACGGCGGGGACGTCGTCACCTTCTCCGGGCAGGTCGTGCAGCCCAAGTCGCCGGGGCACTGGATGGATCCGGGGCCGCTCGGGACGCTCGGCGTCGGCATCCCCTTCGTACTGGCCGCCAAGCAGGCCCGGCCCGAGAAGGAGGTGGTCACGCTCTTCGGGGACGGCGCGTTCAGCCTGACGGGCTGGGACTTCGAGACGCTGGTCCGCTACGACCTGCCGTTCGTCGGCGTCATCGGCAACAACTCGTCGATGAACCAGATCCGTTACGGGCAGCGGGCGAAGTACGGCGCGGAGCGGGAGCGGGTCGGCAACACGCTCGGGGACGTCCGCTACGACGAGTTCGCGCGGATGTTGGGCGGCTACGGCGAGGAGGTCCGGGACCCGGCGGACATCGCGCCGGCGCTGCGGCGGGCCCGGGAGTCGGGCAAGCCCTCGCTGATCAATGTGTGGATCGATCCGGACGCGTACGCCCCCGGAACGATGAACCAGACGATGTACAAGTAGGAGGGGGTCGGCCATGTCCAAGGCACTCGACGGCATTCGCGTCCTCGATATGACACACGTTCAATCCGGCCCCTCCGCAACGCAGTTGCTGGCGTGGCTCGGGGCCGATGTGGTCAAGCTGGAGGCGGTGAGCGGGGACATCACGCGGCGTCAGTTGCGGGACGTCCCGGACGCCGACTCGCTCTACTTCACGATGCTCAACTGCAACAAGCGCAGCATCACCCTGAACACCAAGACGGAGCGCGGCAAGGAACTGCTGACCGAGCTGATCCGGCGCAGCGATGTGCTGGTGGAGAACTTCGGTCCGGGTGCCGTCGATCGGATGGGGTTCCCCTGGGAGCGCATCCAGGAGATCAACCCGCGGATCGTCTACGCCAGCATCAAGGGGTTCGGCGAGGGCCCGTACACCGGTTACAAGGCGTACGAAGTGGTGGCCCAGGCAATGGGCGGGTCGATGGCGACGACCGGTTTCGAGGAGGGGCCGCCGCTGGCGACCGGGGCGCAGATCGGCGACTCCGGCACCGGGGTGCACTGCGTCGCGGGCATCCTGGCCGCGCTCTTCCAGCGCACCCGCACCGGCCGCGGCCAGCGGGTCAACGTCGCCATGCAGCACGCGGTGCTCAACCTGTGCCGGGTCAAGCTGCGGGACCAACAGCGCCTGGCACACGGCCCGTTGGCGGAGTACCCGAACGAGGACTTCGGCGACGAGGTGCCGCGCAGCGGCAACGCCAGCGGCGGTGGGCAGCCGGGGTGGGCGGTGAAGTGCGCGCCGGGCGGGCCCAACGACTACGTCTATGTGATCGTGCAGCCGGTCGGTTGGCGGCCGATCACCGAGCTGATCGGGCGGCCTGAGCTGTCCGAGGACCCGGACTGGGCGACGCCGGAGGCCCGGCTGCCCAGGCTGTCGAAGATGTTCCAGCTGATCGAGGAGTGGAGCAGCACGCTCCCCAAGTGGGAGGTGTTGGCGCAGCTCACCGCCCATGACATCCCCTGCGGGCCGATCCTGTCGACCAAGGAGATCATCGAGGACGCCTCGCTGGCCGAGAACGGCATGGTGGTGCGGGTCGAGCACCCGCAGCGCGGCGCCTTCACCACCGTCGGCTCCCCGCTGAAGCTGTCCGACTCCCCCGTCGACGTGCACCGCTCGCCGCTGCTGGGCGAGCACAACGCCGAGGTGTACGGCGGGGAACTGGACCTGGACGGACCGGAATTGGCGCAGTTGAAGGCGGAGGGAGTGATTTGATGCGGATGACCGAGGGTCAGAAGCGCGTTGTCGGTGGGGTGTTGGGTGCCGCGCGGGGTGCGGGGCGGACGGTGCTCACCGCTCCCGAGGCGAGGGTGATCGCCGACGCGTACGGGATTCCGGTGCCGGCCGAGGGGGTGGCGGAGGACGCCGAGGAGGCGGTGGCGCTCGCCGCCCGGATCGGGTTCCCGGTGGCGCTCAAGATCGTTTCACCGGACATTCCGCACAAGACCGAGGCGGGCGGGGTGCGGACCGGCCTCGACTCGGCGGCCGAGGTGCGCGGCGCGTTCACCGCGGTCGTGGCCAACGCCCGGGCCTACGCGCCGGGCGCGCGGATCGACGGTGTGTTGGTGCAGCAGATGGTGCCGGCGGGGCAGGAGGTGATCGTCGGGGCGGTCAGCGACCCGACGTTCGGGAAGGTCGTGGCGTTCGGGCTGGGCGGCGTGCTGGTCGAGGTGCTCAAGGACGTCACCTTCCGGCTGGCGCCGGCGACGGCCGAGGACGCCGCGTCGATGCTGGACGGCATCCGGGCGGCCGAGGTGCTGCGCGGGGTGCGCGGCGGGCCCGCGGCGGACCGCGCGGCGCTGGTCGACCTGATCGTCCGCACCTCTCAACTCGCCGCGGATTTCCCTCAGATCGCGGAGGTCGACCTCAATCCGGTGTTCGCGTCGGCGGACGGGGTGTGCGCCGCCGACGTCCGGATCCTGCTGAGCGAGGGGGCGCCGCCGGCCCGTCCGCGGCACGGCCGGGCGGAGATCCTGGCCGCGATGCGGCGGCTGATGCGGCCCCGTTCGGTGGCGGTCATCGGGGCCTCCAACACCCCGGGGAAGATCGGCCACTCGATACTGCGCAATCTGCTCGACGGCGGGTTCTCCGGCGAGATCCATCCGGTGCACCCCACGGCGGACGACATCCTGGGCCGCAAGGCGTACCGGTCGGTGCGGGACGTGCCCGGCGAGGTGGACGTTGCGGTGTTCGCCATCCCCGCGCCGCTGGTGCCGGCCGCGTTGGAGGAGGTCGGCCGCAAGGGCGTCCCGAACGCCGTGCTGATCCCGTCCGGCTTCGCGGAGAGCGGCGAACTCGCCCTCCAGGAAAGGATCGTGGCGATCGGCGCGGAGTGGGGCGTCCGCCTGCTCGGGCCGAACATCTACGGCTACTACTCCACCTGGCAGGACCTGTGCGCCACCTTCTGCACCCCGTACGACGTCAAGGGCGGGGTGGCGCTCACCTCGCAGTCCGGCGGCATCGGGATGGCGATCCTGGGCTTCGCCCGGACGACCCGGACCGGCGTCTCGGCGATCGTCGGGCTCGGCAACAAGGCGGACGTGGACGAGGACGACCTGCTCACCTATTTCGGCGAGGATCCGCACACCGACTGCATCGCGATGCACCTCGAAGACCTCAAGGACGGCCGGGCGTTCGTCGAGGCGGCCCGGGAGACCGTGCCGAAGAAGCCGGTGGTGGTGTTGAAGGCGGGCCGGACCGGGGCCGGGGCGCGGGCCGCCGGCTCCCACACCGGCGCGCTGGCCGGCGATGACGCGGTCTACGACGACATCCTGCGGCAGGCCGGGGTGATCCGGGCGCCGGGCCTCGCCGACCTGTTGGAGTACGCCCGGGCGCTGCCCGTGCTGCCCGTCCCGAAGGGCGACAACGTGGTGGTGATCACCGGTGCCGGCGGCTCCGGGGTGCTGCTGTCGGACGCGCTGGTGGACAACGGCCTGCGGTTGATGGACATCCCGGCCGATCTCGACGCGGCGTTCCGCCGGCTGATCCCGCCGTTCGGCTCGGCCGGCAATCCCGTCGACATCACCGGTGGCGAGCCCCCGGCCACCTACGAGGCGGCCCTGCGGTTGGGGCTGTCCGATCCCCGGATCCACGCGCTGGTGTTGGGTTACTGGCACACCCTCGTCACCCCGCCCGCGGTCTTCGCGGAGTTGACGGCGCGGGTCGTCGGGGAGTTCCGGGCGCGCGGCATCGAGAAGCCGGTGGTGGCGTCGCTGGCCGGGGACACCGAGGTCGAGGCGGCGGCCGCCCGGCTCTTCGACAACGGGGTGGTCGCCTACCCGTACACCACCGAGAAGCCGGTGGCGGCACTCGGCGCCAAGTACCGCTGGGCGCGGGCCGCGGGGCTGCTCGGTCCCTGACGCCGTTCCTGCACACCCGAAGCGAAAAGGGACAGAGGGCGCGCTGACCGGATTTTTTCGATTCCGAGGTGAACGGCATGGATCGCAGTCGCAGGACCGGGCGGGATGACGGCAGGGGAAGGGCGGGGGCAACGGGAACGGGAGACGAGGGAACCGCACCGGCAGCACGAACAGCCGCACGCACAACGCCAGGCACGATGCCAGGCACCGCGGCCATCAGCTACCGCGAAATCACCGACGGCAAGGGCCGGATCTACCGCATCGGGGAGACCGATCGGGAGCTACTCGGCGGCCACTCACGGAAGTTGATGGTGTATCTGCCGTGGGCGTCGATGATAGCGATCAGCGTCTCCGAGTACGCGTACGGATCGGCCGAGGGCACGCTGTCGCACGCCCACGGCTGGACGCAGAGCGACACCTTCTGGATCCTGAGCGTCTGGGTGTTCTTCCAGGCGGGGATCGCCTTCCCGGCCGGTTGGTTACGGGAACGCGGCATCCTGACCGCGCGCCGGGCGATGTTCATCGGGGCGGTGCTGAGCCTGTTGGGCTTCGTCGCCCTGGGGCACCTGGACAACGTGCCGGCGGCGCTCTGCGGTTTCGGGGTCGTCGGCGGCATCGGCTCCGGGCTCGTCTACGCCACCTGTATCAACATGGTCGGCAAGTGGTTCCCGGAACGGCGCGGCGCGAAGACCGGGTTCGTCAACGGCGGATTCGCCTACGGCGCCCTGCCGTTCATCTTCGTCTTCAACTACGCCTTCAACACCCGTGACTTCGACGAGGTGTTGGACCTCATCGGGGTCTATGTGCTGATCGTGGTGGCGGGTTGTGCCTGGTTCTTCAAGGACCCGCCGAAGAACTGGTGGCCCGCGGACGTCGAACCGCCGCTCACCGCCGGCGGCGCGCAGAAGCCGGCGGTGGGACTGGCCAAGAACCCGCCCGCGGTACGGCAGTTCACGCCCAAGGAGGCGATCCGCAGCGGGGTGCTGCCGCTGATGTGGATGAGCGTGGTGCTGACCGCCGGCGTCTCGATATTCGGGATCTCGTTCCAGGTCGACTTCGCCAAGGAAGTGGGCTTCGGCCCGCTGGTCGCGGCGTCGTCGATGGGGATCATGTCCGTCGTCAACGGCGTCGGGCGGACGGCGGTCGGTTGGCTGTCGGACCTGTGGGGCCGGAAGACGACCCTGGTGCTCGTGATCGTCGTGTTGGGACTGGCCCAGTTCGGGGTGTTGTGGGCCGGGGACCTGCACAGCCAGTGGCTGTTCCTGCTCTTCGCCTTCCTCTCCGGCCTCGGCGGCGGCGCCTTCTATCCGCTCTTCGCCGCCCTCACCCCCGACTACTTCGGGGAGAACTACAACGCCAGCAACTACGGCCTGGTCTACAGCGGCAAGCTCATCAGCGGCCTGTTCGGCGGCGGACTGGGCTCGATGGTGGTCAGTGCCTGGGGTTACAACGGCGCGTACCTGCTGGCCGGCGGTATCTCCCTGGTCGCGGCGGCCTTCACCCTGCTGCTGCACCAACCGGGCCGGACCCGACTCCGCGACGTGGCCGCCAACCCCCGTCCGATCAGTCGGGAGATGACCTGAACCACCGTCTCCGCCCCGGGAGTTGAGGGATTCCTCGACCCGGGGCGAGCGGCGTTCGCGGCAGGAGTGGGCACAGTCAGCCGGCGGTCGGCCCGGACCCCGGGGCCGGTTCCCCTCCGTCGCCGGTCACCGCCCGGTCCGCGATCGCGCGGTGGTGGCGAACGACCTCACCGATGATGAAGTTGAGGAACTTCTCGGCGAAGGCCGGGTCCAGGCGGGCCTCTTCGGCCAGGCGGCGGAGGCGGGCGATCTGGGCGGCCTCGCGCGCCGGGTCGGCGGGCGGCAGGCTGTGCCGGGCCTTGAGCTCACCGACCTGCTGGGTGCACTTGAAGCGCTCGGCGAGCAGGTGCACCAGCGCGGCGTCGAGGTTGTCGATGCTGCTGCGCAGGTAGAGCAGCCGCTCGCGGGCCGCCTCGTCGGCGACGGAGGCCGCTTCGCCGGTCGCCGCTGCTGTCCCTTCGCTCATGTACGCCTCGCCGTTCTGGTCGGGTTCGGGTGGTTCGTCCGTGATCGGCTGATGCGCGATCGCCTGCACCCTACCCGCCGGCGGGCCGCTCCTCGCCCCTGGTCTCGCCCCTCGGACGGGACGCGGGACGGCGGGGGCAAGGATCGGCCACCCCGGCCTCCGCCCCGGTCAGGCGTCCTCGCCGTCGCGTTCGTGGTACATCCGCCGGGTGTGCTCGGTGTGCGCGCGCATCACGGCGGTGGCGCGCGCCTCGTCGCCGTCGGCGATCGCCGCGATCAGCTCGCGGTGTTCGGCCCAGGACCGCTTGCCGCGCCGGCGGGCGACCGGGGTGTAGTACCAGCGCACCCGGCGCCCGACCTGCCCGGCCAGTTCCGCGAGGACGGCGTTGTCGGCGAGCGCGGTCACCTTGGCGTGGAACTCGGCGTTGAGCGCCACCGCCGTCTCCACGTCGTCGTCGTGGACCGCGCGCTCGCCCTCGTCGCAGAGCCGCTCCAGCTCGGCGATGCCGGCGGGGGCGGCGTGGACGGCGGCGAGCCGGGCGGCCTCCGCCTCCAGGAGCGTGCGGACCGTGAGCAGTTGGTCAGCCTCCTCCTCGGTGGCCTCGTGGACGAACGCGCCCTGGGCGGGCCGCAGATCGACCCAACCGTCGGTGTTGAGCCGCTGCAGGGCCTCGCGCACCGGCTGGCGGGAGACACCGAGGTGGCCCGCCAATTCGCTCTCGACCAGGTGCTGGCCGGGCGGCAGCGCACGCGTGGTGATCAGTTCGAGCAGTGCCTCGTAGACGCGCTCGCGCAGTGGGCCGGGGCGTTCCAGCTTGGGCACGGCGCCCTGCGGCAAACCTCGGGACAGCATCGGGGCCCCCTCCGTTATTGGCTATCGTCTACAGTCTACCGAGCGCCACCGGTGCCCCACAGGCCGCCGCGACGATCTGGCTCATCCGGGTCGGGTGGCCGCCACCGACGACCGCGCCGGGTGAACGCCCGTACCGGACAATGGACATCGGGCATCGACATCGGCGAACGCGCCCACCACCACGACGGACACCGGTGAGCACGCCCATCACCGCAGACAGGACCGGGGCTGATCAGACATGGGACGGGTCACCGAGCGACGCCGCGTCATCCGGATCCGTGGCGGTGCGGTGAGCAGCCGGCCGGACACCCTGGTCGCCGAGGAGCCGCTGGAGATCCGGCTGAACGGCCGGCCGTTGGCGATCACCATGCGCACCCCCGGCGACGACTTCGCGCTGGCCGCGGGCTTCCTGGTCAGCGAGGGGGTGCTGGGCGCCGCGGACGAGGTCGCGAACATCGTGTACTGCGCGGGGGCCACCGAGGACGGGCGCAACACGTACAACGTCGTTGACGTGCGGCTGGCGGACGGCGTTCCGGTCCCCGACATCACCCTGGAGCGGAACGTCTACACGACGTCGTCGTGCGGGCTGTGCGGCAAGGCGAGCCTGGACGCGGTGCGCACCACCGCCCGCTGGTCGCTGACCGCCGATCCGGACCCCGCGCTGCGGATCGCCCCGGAGACCCTGGCGACCCTCCCCGACCGACTACGGTCCACCCAGCGGGTCTTCGAGCGGACCGGCGGGCTGCACGCGGCGGCGCTGTTCACGGCCGACGGCGAACTGCTCGATGTCCAAGAGGACGTGGGGCGCCACAACGCGGTGGACAAGGTCGTCGGGCGGGCACTCCGGGACGACCGGCTGCCGCTGTCGTCCAGCGTGCTGATGGTGTCCGGACGGGCCTCGTTCGAGCTGGCGCAGAAGGCCGTGATGGCCGGCATCCCGGTCTTGGCCGCGGTCTCCGCGCCGTCCTCATTGGCCGTGGACCTGGCCGCCGAGGCGGGGTTGACGCTGGTCGGCTTCCTGCGCGGGGCGTCGATGAACATCTACGCGGGCGAGCACCGGTTGGCGTGGGACGGGGCGAACGCCGGCGGCTGAGGACGCCCGGCCGGCCCGGCTCACTCCCCGGCGTCGGCGACGAGCCGGTGACCGTGGGCGGCGGCGCGCCCCAACAATGCGGCGCTTCGCCACCGTCCATCGGAAGCGGTACGCGCGCCACCATGGCCAGTTGTGGGAGCTGGCGGCGGCCGGCCGGTTGACGACCGCGGTCCACGCCGAACTGCCGCTGGCCGAGGCCGCGAAGGCGCACGAGATCATCGAGGCGCGGGCCAACCTGGGGAAGGTGGTGCTGCGACCGTGAGGCGTCCCGACGGGGCGCGGTCGGGGCGCCGGACGCACCGTCGGCCCGAGGTGGCGCACACGGCGCAGTGCGCCCGGCCCGGGAGAGTGAATTCCGGGGTGGGCGGGGAGAACCGACGTCGGCTCCTTGTCGCTCTTGGCGCACGGCAGTAGCTTCCGTCCCATCTGCACATAGGACGTTGGATGTCCTGATGACCCGACCCGATGCCTCGAAGGGCAGGCCGGACCATGGCGTCAGATCTCCGCGCGCACCTCCGCCCCCGCCACAGATCCCGGCAGCGCCGGGCCCGCGCCACCGTCGCCGCGCTGACCGTCACCGCGCTCGCCGCCCTGGCGACCGCCCCCGCCCGGGCCGCCGGTGACGCCCCCTCAGGCGGCTTCGACCAGCGGGTCGTCTTCAAGGCGGCGCAGGAGAAGGGGTACTTCTGCTTCCGTATACCCGCCATCGTGCGGACCGTCCGCGGCACCCTGCTCGCCTTCGCCGAGGGCCGGGTGCACGACTGCGGGGACGCCGGCGACATCGACCTCGTCGTCAAGCGCTCCACCGACGGCGGCCGGACCTGGGGCCCGCTGAAGGTCATCAACCACGGCGACGGGGACACCCACGGCAACCCGGTGCCCCTCGTGGACCGCCGCACCGGCCGGATCGTCCTCGCCGAGACCTACAACAAGGGCCGTACCGACGGCCTCAGTTGTGACGTGCCCTGCGACCGCACCCCGCACCTCCAGTACAGCGACGACGACGGCGCCACCTGGTCCGTGCCCCGCGACCTGACCCGCAGCATCCGCCCCCGGCGGTGGAACTCCTGGTACGCCACCGGCCCGTTGCACGGCATCCAGCTCGCCCACGGGAGGCACGCGGGCCGGCTGGTCTTCGGGGTCAACGCCGAGAGCTACGCGGGCCATCGGGTCACCGCCAACCACGCCGCCCTGGTCCACAGCGACGACGGCGGGGCCACCTGGCGGATCGGCGCGCTCGACACCTGGCCGGTCGCGCCCGACGGCACCTTCCGCCAGAAGCCGTCCGAGATGGCCCTCCTGGAGCGCACCGACGGCTCGATCTACGTCAACGGCCGCGAACAGGACGGCACGGACCTGGGCAACCGCACCGCCGCCGTCAGCCGGGACGGCGGCGACTCCTTCGCCGCCCCGTTCCGCGCCCTGCCCGACTTCTCCGCCCCGATGGTGCAGGCGTCGGCGCTGCTGCTGCCGCGCTCGTCGGCCGCCGGCGGCGGCACCCGCACCCTGCTCGCCGCGCCCGCCGACCCCGACCGCCGCCGCGTCATGACCCTCCGGTCCTCCTATGACCAGGGCCGCACCTGGGAGGGCGTGGACCGGGGCGCCCGGGTCACCGCCGACTGGTCCGGCTACTCGGACCTGGTCGCCGTCTCCCCCACCGTCACCGGCCTGCTCTACGAGGGCGGCGCCGCCGACGCCCGGGACGAGATCCGCTTCGCCCGCTTCACCGAGGCGTGGCTCGGACCGCGCCGCGGCCCCGACCCCACCACCCCCGACCTGGCCCGCGGCGCCCGGCCGGCGGCGGTCCTCGGCGGCGCCCGGCTCACCGACGGCCCCTTCGGCCGCGCGCTGTCCTTCGACGGCACCGACGACGCCGTGCGCCTCCCCTACCGCGACTCGCTCCCCCTGGGGAGCCGGGAGTTCACCTGCTCCCTGTGGTTCCGCTACCGCGCCGCCCGGGGTGCGCAGCCGCTGCTGTGGATGGGCGGGATGGGCAGCGCCTCCCCGCAGGTCGCGGTGAGCGGCGACCCGGCGCACGACCGGATCACCGCGCACCTGACGGCCGTTGACGGTGCCCGGCCGCCGGCGACGGTCCGCCTCGCCAGCGCCGGCGCCTACAACGACGGCCGCTGGCACCACCTCGCGCTGCGTCGCGCCGGCGGTCGGCTGCGGCTGACCGTGGACGGCGCCGCGACCGCGTCCACCGCCGACGCGCCCGGAACGGTCAGCCGCACCTCGGTGTTCGGCGCGTTCCTGGGCCAGCAGCCGGACGGGCGGGCGCGGTTGACCGGTGCGCTCTCCCAGGTCCGGGTCTACGGGCGGGCGTTGACCGACGCCGAGCTGGAGCGGGTGCGCGGGGGCAGTGCCTCGGTGCCCGGCCCGTTGGTGCTCGGGCTCCCCTTGGACAGGGTGAACGGCGGCCGCTGATCGGACGGTTGGGGCCCGGAGCCGTCGGGAGCCGCCGGCGGCTCCTCCTCGGCGTCCGCTTGGGCCGCGTACCGCTTGGCGAGCACCGCGCACACCATGAGCTGCATCTGGTGGAAGACCATCAGTGGTAGCACCGCCAACCCGGCCTGGGCGCCGAACAGGACGCTGGCCATCGGCAGCCCGGCGGCCAGGCTCTTCTTCGAGCCGGCGAAGGTGATCGCGATCCGGTCGGCCCGGTTGAAGCCCAGCTTCCGCGACCCGTACGAGGTGAGCGTCAGCATGGCCGTCAGCAGCAGCGCCTCGACGCCCAACAGGCACAACAGTCGCAGCGGGGAGACCTGGTGCCAGATGCCCTGCACCATGCCGGCGCTGAACGCGGCGTAGACGACCAGCAGGATCGAGCCGCGGTCGACGTAGCCGAGGACCTTCTTGTGCCGGACCAGGAAGCTGCCCTCCCGTCGCCCACCACCACCCTGCCCGGCGCGCTGCGCGCGACCCCTCTTGTTCCACCAACGGCGCAGCAGTTGCCCGGCGAGGAACGGGAGCAGCAGTTGGCAGGCGATCGAGACCAGGGAGTGCGCGGAGAAGCCGCCGCCGTTGCCGTGTAGCACCAGCCCGGCGAGCAGCGGGGTGACGGCGATCCCGACGATGCTGGAGAACGAGCCGGCGCAGATCGCCGCCGCCACGTTGCCGCGGGCGATGGAGGTGAAGGCGATGGAGGACTGGACCGTCGACGGCACCAGGCACAGGAACAGCAGGCCCGTGTAGAGGGCGGGCGGCAGGACGTGGGGAACCAGGCCGCCGGCGGCCAGGCCGAGCACCGGGAACGCCACGAACGTGCAGGCCAGCGTGGTCAGATGGAGCCGCCAGTGACGCAGCCCGTCCATTGCTTCCCGGGTGGAGAGCCGGGCCCCGTAGAGGAAGAAGAGGAGGGCGACGGCCCCGGTGGAGGCGCCGTCGGCGACGGTGGCGGCGGTGCCGCGGGCCGGCAGCAGGGCGGCCAGGCCGACGGTGCCGAGCAACGCGAGGAGGTAACCGTCCACGGGGAGCCAGGAGGGCAGGCGGAACACAGGGCGGCGCATGGTCTCTCTTCGGGGTCGACGGCTCACGGGCGGTGGCATGGACGGTGCCCTCCCCAGCCTGCCGGGCGGGCCGGCGATCGGGAACCCCTCTTACTATGGTGACTGTCATCATGGATCGCGATAGCTGTCGGATGCCGAGGGTGGAGCGGGGCCAGTGGTGGAGCACGTGGGACGTCCGATGTTCGACCCGGTGCAGTTGCGCACCTTCCTCGCGGTGGCGCAGACGCTGAGCTTCACGCAGGCCGCGCACCGGTTGGGGTTGCGTCAGTCGACGGTGAGCCAGCACGTGCGGCGGCTGGAAGACGCCGCCGGGCGGCGGTTGTTCGTGCGGGACACCCATGCCGTGGATCTCACCGAGGACGGCGAGGCGATGCTGGGTTTCGCGCGCACCATCTTGGAGGCCAACGAGCGGGCGGCCGGCTTCTTCGCCGGGACCCGGCTGCGGGGTCGGCTGCGCTTCGGCGCGTCCGAGGACTTCGTGCTGACGCGCCTGCCGGAGGTCCTGGAGGGGTTCCGGCGGGATCATCCGGAGGTCGATCTGGAGCTGACCGTGGAGCTGTCCGGCACGCTGCACGAGCTGCTGGCGGCCGGCCGGCTCGACCTCGTGTTGGCCAAGCGGCGCCCGGAGGAGCCGCGGGGCCAACTGGTGTGGCGGGACCGGCTGGTGTGGGTGGGCGGCGAGCGGCTGCGGCTGGATCCGCAGCGGCCGGTCCCGTTGGTGGTCTTCCCGCCGCCGGCGGTGACCCGGGCGCGGGCGTTGGAGGCGTTGGAGGAGCAGGGCCGGCAGTGGCGGATCGTCTGCACCAGCGGGAGCCTCAACGGGCTGATCGCGGCGACCCGGGCGGGGTTGGGGGTGATGGCGCACACCCGGGGGCTGATCCCTCCGGGCCTGGTGCGGATACCGCCCCGGGCCGGGCTGCCGGAGTTGGGCGGGGTGGACTTCGTCCTGCTGCACGGGCGGCGGGTGGGGGCGGCGCGCGGTCCGGCGGAGGCGTTGGCGGGGGCGGTCCTGGCGGGCGGCGACCGGCTGCACCTCCCGTAGGGGCGCGGCCGCGGGCGGCCGGAATCCGTCGTACCGCTCCGGGGCGTGCCACGGCCCGGAGCGGGTGCCGACGGTCGGCCGGGCGGTCGGGGGATCTCCCGGGAGCCTTCCGCAGATCGCCGCAGTCCGCCGGAATACGCCTCCGACATGGTTCAACGTCGCAAAAGATGCAGAGATTCGGTGCAGATCCGGTCCCGGCGCCGTGTTCGCCGAGCGGCGGAACGGCCGGATAATGTCCGCGGTTACCCCAAGTAACCCGATTTCCCTGTCTGGCCAGTTCGCACTCCCCCGCCGGCCCGGCGTGGTAGCGCACTCCCACCCGCCGTCCCCGTGGGGTACGGTCGCGGCCTTGTGAGAAGCACCACGAGGAGCTGGGTCATTGCGCGAGTTCACCGTCCCGCCGTTGGCGACCGCGCCCCGGGTCGGCGGGCTGGCCGACTCGGTCTACGACAACGCGGACTCCGATCCCGGACGGACCGCGCTCGCCGTTAAGGACGCCGCCGGGCAGTGGCAGGACGTCTCCGCCGGACAGTTCCGGGACGAGGTCATCGGGCTCGCCAAGGGCCTGCTCGCGCAGGGCATCCGGTTCGGCGACCGGGTCGGCATCATGTCCCGCACCCGCTATGAGTGGACCCTGTTCGACTATGCGCTGTGGTCCATCGGCGCCCAGTCCGTGCCCCTCTATCCGACCTCGTCGGCGGAGCAGGTCTTCTGGATGCTGCACAACGCGGACGTCTCGGCCTGCCTGGTGGAGCACGAGGACCACGCGATGACCGTCGGTTCGGTCGTCGGCAAGCTCCCCCAACTGCGGAAGCTGTGGCAGTTGGACGCCGACCCGGTCGCCGAACTAACCGCGGCCGGCGCGCACATCGACGACGAGGTGGTGCACCGGCACCGGATGGCGATCACCCCGGAAGCCGTCGCGACGCTCATCTACACCTCCGGCACCACCGGCCGCCCCAAGGGCTGCGTGATCACGCACGCCAACTTCATGGCCGAGGCCGACAACATCGTGCAGCGCTACGACAAGGTCTTCCGCTCCAAGCCCGGCGACGAGGCAGCGACCCTGCTCTTCCTGCCACTGGCCCACGTCTTCGGGCGGATGGTGCAGGTCGCCGCGGTCCGCGGCCGGGTCAAGCTGGGCCACCAGCCCGAGTTGTCGGCCCGCGCGCTGCTGCCGGACCTCCAGGCGTTCCGCCCCACCTTCGTCCTCGCGGTGCCGTACATCTTCGAGAAGGTCTTCGCCGCGGCCCGCCGGAAGGCCGAGGTCGAGGGCAAGGAGGGCCCGTTCGACAAGGCCGTCCAGGTCGCGGTCCGGCACGCGGAGGCGCTGGAGCACAAGGCGTTCGGCACCGGCCCCGGTCCCGGCGCCGCGCTGCGGATGCAGCACCAGCTCTTCGACAAGCTGGTCTACAGCAAGGTCCGCGAGGCGCTGGGCGGCCGGGTGCGGCACGCGATGTCCGGCGGCTCGGCGATGGAGCGCCGACTGGGCCTGTTCTTCGCCGGCGCCGGCGTCCGGATCTTCGAGGGTTACGGCCTGACGGAGAGCACCGCGGCGGCCACCGCCAACCCGCCCGAGCGGACCCGCTTCGGCACCGTGGGCACGCCGGTCCCCGGCACCACCGTCCACATCGCCGAGGACGGCGAGATCTGGCTCCACGGGGGCCAGGTCTTCCAGGGCTACCACAACAACGTCAAGGCGACCGACGCGGTGCTGCACGACGGCTGGTTCGCCACCGGGGACCTCGGCGCCCTGGACGAGGACGGCTATCTGACGATCACCGGCCGGAAGAAGGAAATCCTGGTCACCTCGGGCGGCAAGTCGGTCTCGCCGGTGCCGTTGGAGGAGCGCGTGCGGGCGCACCCGTTGGTCGCCCAGTGCATCGTCCTCGGCAACGACCGGCCGTTCATCTCGGCGCTGATCACCCTGGACCCGGAGGCGGTCGCGCACTGGCTGACGATGCGCGGCAAGCCGGAGATGGCGCCGCGCGACCTGGTGCGCGACCCCGATCTGGAGACCGAGATCCGGCGGGCGGTGGTCGCGGCGAACACCCTGGTCTCACAGGCCGAGTCGATCCGCACGTTCCGGATACTGGCCAACCAGTTCAGCGAGGAGCAGGGCCTGCTGACGCCGTCGCTGAAGCTCAAGCGCAAGGCGATCGAGGCGGCGTACGCGGCGGAGGTGGACGCGCTCTACCGGGCGTGAGGGGCGGGCGGGGCGGGCGGAATTCGTCGGCGTGCACGGGAATGTCCGGCGGCGGATGATCGTTGTCGCCGGAGAACAAGCAACGCCGACGTAAGGATCGAATTCCCCGTGAGCACGGTTCCGTCCATCACGCTCAACAACGACGTCACGATGCCCCAGCTCGGTTACGGCGTCTGGCAGATCCCCGACGAGGAGGCGTTCACCGCCGTCGGCCACGCCCTGGAGGCCGGGTACCGCAGCATCGACACCGCCGCGATCTACGGCAACGAAGAGGGCACCGGCAAGGCGCTCGCCTCCTCCGGCATCGCCCGCGAGGAGCTCTTCGTCACCACCAAGCTGTGGAACTCCGAGCAGGGCTACGACGCCACCCTCCGCGCCTTCGACGCCTCGCTCGACAAGCTGGGCCTGGAGTACGTCGACCTGTACCTGATCCACTGGCCGCTGCCGGCCCGTGACACGTACGTCGACACCTACAAGGCGTTCGAGAAGATCCACGCCGACGGCCGCGCCAAGGCCATCGGCGTCTCCAACTTCCTCCCCGCCCACCTGGAGCGGCTGCTCGGCGAGACCTCCATCGTCCCGGCGGTCAACCAGATCGAGCTGCACCCGCAGCTCCAGCAGGCCGAGTCCCGCGCCTTCCACGCCAAGCACGGCATCGCGACCGAAGCCTGGTCGCCGCTGGGCCAGGGCAAGGGCCTGCTGACCGACGCGACGGTCGCCAAGCTGGCCGAGAAGCACGGCAAGACCCCGGCCCAGGTGGTCCTGCGCTGGCACCTCCAGCTCGGCAACGTGGTCATCCCCAAGTCCGCCACCCCCTCGCGGATCCGGGAGAACTTCGACGTCTTCGGCTTCGCGCTGGACGACGCCGACCTGGCGGCGCTGGCCGGCCTGGACTCCGGCACCCGCCTCGGCCCCGACCCGGCCACGTTCGACGTGGTCTGAGCGGCGCGTCGGCCCGCGGGCCCCGCATGACGCCGGCCCGAGTGCCGTTCCGCGGTGTTCGGCGCCGAGCCGGCGCCGTGGTGCTGTGCGGCGCCGTCCGTCCCGTCCGGGGCGGGCGGCGCCGCTGCGTAACGGGGGCGTCACCGTGGGGCGTTGCGCCGGCGCGCAAGGGGTGCGGCGCCCCCGAGTGGCGGGTTCGGCGGGCGGCGGGAACCGTGGAGAGGGAGGCGGCTCCGGCGGTGCCGGCCGTCGCGGACGGCCGCCGCAGGGCAGCAGCCACCACTCCGCCCCAGGAGGCCACCGATGTCCGACGTCACCACTCCCTACCCGCCCGGGACGCCCTGTTGGGTCGACCTCTCCGCCCCCGACCAACAAGCCGCCATCGGCTTCTACTGCGACCTCCTCGGCTGGACCGGCGAGATCGGCCCGCCCGAGACCGGCGGCTATGCGGTCTGCCAGCTGAACGGCAAACCGGTGGCCGGCATCATGGCGGCGATCGCGATGGGCGACCAGCCCGCCCCACCGACGGTCTGGACCACCTATCTCTCCTGCGCCGACGCGGCGGCCGCCCAGCGGTCGGTGGAGTCCGCCGGCGGCACCGTGCTGATGCCGGTGATGGACGTGATGACGCTGGGCCGGATGTTCATCGCCGCCGACCCGACGGGGGCGGTCTTCGGTGTCTGGCAGCCGGTCGACTTCCGGGGCGCCGGCGCCGTCAACGAACCCGGCGCGCTGATCTGGAACGAGCTCAACACCACCGACCGGTCGGCCGCCTCCGCCTTCTACCGGGCCGCCTTCGGCATCGAGCCCGCCGCGGCGGAGGGCGTCGAACACTACGACACGCTCCAGGTGGCGGGCCACCCCGTGGGCGGCATGCAGCCGATGCCGGAGCACCTGCCGGCCGATACGCCCTCGCACTGGCTGACGTACTTCGCGGTGACGGACGCCGATGCGGCGGTCGCCAAGACCGACAAGGCCGGCGGCGGGGTGGTCCGCGAACCGTTCGACATGTTCGCCGGCCGGATCGCGGTGCTGGCCGACCCGCAGGGCGCGGTCTTCGCGGTGATCCACCCCAAGTCCGGGGAGTGAGGGGCGAGTTGGGAACACCGTGCGTCAAGGAGGCGGCGGCCCGGCCCGATTGACGCGGTCCAGCGGTCGGGCGCCGGCTCACTGCTCCGGTGCGCGGGCGGTGTGCACCGTCTGGGCGGAGAGCAGGAAGACGTCCGGGCGGCGGGTGACGCCGGCGGGGTCGTGGGGGTCGGTGAGGCGGGTGAGGGTGCTGAGGTCGTCCGGGTCCAGCCGTTCGCGGTGGGACTCGACGGCGCGGCCGAGGGTGGCCTGGAGGTGGCGGCGGGCGTCGTCGGGGAGCGGGGCCGGCAGGTCCAGCAGGAAGCTGCGGGTGCTCGGGGTGCGCAGCCCGGCGTTGGCCAGGAAGGCGGGCCAGTCCTCCAGGGTGTCGGTGGCGTCGGGCAGCGCCGCCCGCATCTCGGTGAACCAGTCCTCGGCGGCCGCGTCCAGCCGGGCCTGGAGCCCCGGGCGGCCGATGCCGAGGTCGCGGGGGAGGAAGCGCGGGGCGAGGCCGCCCTCGGCGATCGCCAGCAGGCCGCCGGGGCGCAGATGGCCGGCGAGGGCGGCGACCACGGCGCGTTGGTCACCGACGTGGTGCAGCGCCTTGCTCGACCAGATGAGGTCGGCGCCGCCGAGCGGGTCGAGGCCGTGCGGGACCTCCGCGCAGTGGGTGTGGATCCGGTCGGCCAGGCCGAGCCGTTCGGCGCGGGCCCGGGCGCGGGCCAGCAGCGCCTCGGTGGCGTCCACCGCGCACACCTCGGCGTCCGGGAAGGCCCGGGCCAGCAGGCAGCTGACGACCCCCGGTCCGCTGCCGACGTCGAGGACGCGCCGCACGGTCACGGCCCGGCTCGGCGCGCCGACCGCGGCTGACCCGTCGTCAGGCCCGGTGGTGGAGAGCAGTGCGCGCAGCCAGGCGGCGACCTGTTCGTGGAGCGGGGCTTGGATCTCGGCGCCCCGTTCGAGGTACGGGCCGAGCACTTCCCAGTCGATGGTGGCGCCACTGTGGTCGCTAGCGTGGTGCCGGGGCGCGGGGCGGTCGTGACTGCTCATGGGATTGAGCCTCCGGTACGGGGTGGGCTCCGGCAAGCGGCGGGCCGGGCCGGTGGCCCCGTCCACCGCCCCTGGTGACGGTCGGGGTCGGGGCCGCCGTAGGGTCTTGGCCTGTGGCTACTCCGGGATGGATGCCGCCGACGGAGACCGAGCGGCGGCTGTACGAGGCAACGGCACGTGGGGACGAGGGCGGTCAGATAGCGGCGATCGCCGGCGAGGATCTGTATCTGGCGGTCCCGCAACAGGGTCAGGACCCGCTGCCCGTCTACGACGATCCGGTGGCGGCCGGTAAGTGCATTCCCGTACTGACGCGCGGCATGCTGCCGGCGTGGGAGCCGCAGCGGTTTTTCGACCGGGTGACGGTCGAGGAGTTCGCCCAGGACTGGCCCAACGACAAGTGGCAGTTGGCGGTCAATCCGGGCACCCCGTTCGCCGCGTACCTGCGCGCGACGCCCGCGCACCGCGGCCGTTGGATGCAGACGAGGACACAGCTCGGGGCGCGGCCGGGCGGCTTGTTGGTGACGCACTACGGCGGGCCGCTGCACGGCCCGTTGGCGCAGGGGCTGGCCTGCGGGGCGCCGCTGGCGGTGCACCACAGCGTGCCGTGGAACGAGTTGGGGACCGCGTTCCTGGACTCCTCGGCGGACGCGGAGACGCTGCGCGCGCAGTGGTCGGTGACGGATCCGGTGGGCTGGCAGCAGCGGTTCGAGCAGATGCTGGGCGGGTCGTTCGTGCCGGCGGAGGCGGAGGCGGCGTTGTGCGCCCGGGCCGCGGGGGCCGACGGGGGCGGGCCGGCGGGCAGCGGGGAGGCGCCCGCGGTACCGGAGTTGGTGGGCCGGTACGAGGAACGGTTCCGGACGGACGGGCTGCTGCCGACGGACGGCCGGGTGGCGTCCGTGGTGGCGTTGGACCTGGCGCACGCGGTCGGCCTGGTCCGTTGGGGGCTGGGCGCGCGGCTGTGCGCTCCGCCGCAGGCCGAGCAGGCGGTGGCGCGGGTGTCGGCCCGGGCGGCGGAGGTCTACGGCTCGTGGGAGGGGTTCGCCGCGGGGTATGCGCTGGGGCGGGTGTTGGCGTTCGACAACGGCTGGTTCGGGCCCGCGTACGCCGAAACGGTGCACCTGCACCGGGTGTTGACGCAGGATCCGGCGTCCCCCTGGCGGGCCCTGCCGCTCGGCTGATGCCGCGGCCCGCCGTTGCCGGCGGGCGGCCGGGCTCCGGTCTCGTCGCGGGTCGGCGCCGCCGCGGGGGATGATGCAGGGGCTAGGGCCGGGACGATGCCGGGCCAGTTCGGCACTGAGGGCGGATGCGACATGGGCGGGAGCGGTATGCGGGGGGTCGCGCGGCGGGGGTCCGGCACGGGGGCCAAGGCCGCACCGTCCGACGCTCCGGTGCGGACCGGGCCGGAGCGGCCGGCCCGTCGGACGGCCTGGCAGCGGTACCGCACGGCGCTGCGCCGCACGCCGCTGTCGGTCTGGCACGACGACCTGACGGACTACGCGGCGAGCCTGACGTACTACTCGGTGCTGGCGCTGCTGCCGTCGGCGATCGTCACCATCTCGCTGATCGGGCTCGCCGATCCGGCCGGCACCGAGCAGTTGATCAATCGACTGAGCTCGATCGCGCCGGCCGAGTCGGGCGCGACGGTCCGGCACGCGCTGGTGGTGATGGCGCAGCAACGGGCGGCCGCCTGGGTGGTGGTGGGCGGCGCCGCGGTCAGCGCGCTGTGGTCGTCGTGCAGTTATCTGGCGGTGTTCCGGCGGGCGTTGCACGCGATGCACCGGGTGAAGGACGACCGGCCGCCGTGGCGGAAGGCGCCGCGCATCCTGGTGACCGCGCTGCTGCTGATGGCGCTGCTGATCAGCAGTGCGGTGGCGCTACTGGTGAGCGGGCCGGTGGCGTCGGCGTTGGGGCGGGCGCTGAGCTTCGGCGAGACGGGCGAGACGCTGTGGAACGTTCTGCAGTGGCCGCTGTTGCTGGTGTTGGCGACGGTGTTGGCGATGGTGCTCTTCCGGTCCGGGCCGCCGAGTTCCCGTGGGGTGCGCCGGGCCGTGCCGGGGGGCGTGGTGGCGGTGCTGCTGTGGCTGGTGTCGTCGGCGGGCTTCGCCTTCTACGCGTCGTACGTGGGCACCTTCAACCGGCTGTACGGGTCGCTGGCGGGGTCGGTGGTGTTCCTGATCTGGCTGTGGTTCTCGAATCTGTCGCTGCTGTCGGGGGCGCAGTTCAACGTGGAGTTGGCGCGCGCCGGGCGGGTCGTCCGGCCGCGCCGTCCGAGCTGACGGGGCCGGCGGGGCGGCCGGTCAGCGGGCGCCGTGCCCGGCGGCGACCTCCTCGATGCGGCGGGCCAGGCCGAAGTCGAGGTAGGTGATCCGGCCGCCGATGCTGTGGGTGTTGACCGTGATGGTCAGTTGGTTGTAGCCGAGGGTGAGTTCGGCGTGGTGGCCCAACTCCTCCTGGATCTGGGCGATGTGGACGACCATCGCGGCGCCCTGGAAGTGCCGGTCGAAGCGGTAGCTGCGGCGCAGCCGGTCGCCGTCGGCGGTCCAGTCGGGGAGCTCCAGGAGGCGGTCCTGGATCTCCGACGCGTCGAGTGGTGCCACCTGTGCGCTCATCACGCTCGCCTTCCGCCGGGGTACGGGTCGCCGCCGCCGGGGCGGCCCTTCCAGCCTGTCACGGCTGCGGGGGTTCCGCGTCCGCCCGCGGTGCGCGCCGGGGCCGCGCACCCACCCGATCCCCGAAGTTACCGTCGGTAATGCCGCTCGTTCGGCTACCGTCCGGTCATGACGACTGCCACGGCGTCCGCGCCGGTAGCCACGGGAGTGGGCGCGCTGCTGCGGGAATGGCGCGACCGGCGCCGGATCAGCCAACTGGAACTGGCGCTGCGCGCCGACTCCTCCGCCCGCCACATCAGCTTCATCGAGACCGGCCGCGCCCGCCCCAGCCAGGAGATGGTGCTGCGGCTGGCCGAGCACCTCGACGTCCCCGTCCGGGAGCGCAACGCCCTGTTGATCGCGGCCGGTTACGCCCCCGCCTTCCCCGAGACCCCATTGGACGACCCGTCGATGTCCGCCCTACGGGCCGGCATGGAGCGCCTGTTGGCGGGCTACGAGCCGTACCCCGCCCTGGTGTGCGATGGGACGTACCACGTCCAGGCCGCCAACCGGGGCATGGGGATACTCCTGGACGGCGTCGATCCGGAGCTGCTGCGGCCGCCGATGAACGCCATGCGGATCACCCTCCACCCGCGCGGCATGGCGCCCCGCATCCGCAACTTCCTGGAGTGGCGCGAGCATCTCTTCGCCCAACTGGACCGGCAGTTGGCGCTGTTGCGGTCCGCCCCGCTGCGCGCTCTGCACGAGGAGGTCAGCGCCTATCCCCTGCCGGACGGCGGACGGGCGGGCGCCGCCTCGGCCGAACACCCGCCGTTCGCCCTGCCGTTGGTGATCGAGCACCGCGGCACGGTGCTGTCCTTCCTCTCCACCATCGCCACCTTCAACACGCCGATGGACGTGACCGTTTCGGAGCTGGCACTGGAGGCGTTCCTGCCCGCCGACCCCGAAACGGCCGCCCATCTGCGCGAGGTGGCCGGGTGAGGCCGGCTCAGGCCGTCGGGACGCGGTCCAGGAAGCCGAGCACCGCGGTGATCCGACCGTCCGCGGCCAGCCGCACCACGTCGAAGCCGGCGACCGGCGCCGACCCGTCCGGTGCGACCAACTCCCAGCCGAACCGCGCGATGTCGTGGTGGCCGTCCACCGCGCCCAACGGCCGGAACGCGAAGCCGGGGAACTGCTGGTGCGCCCCGGCGATCGCCGCCCCGAGCCCGTCGTGCCCGGCGACCTCGACCAGCGGGTCGGTGTAGGTGACCCCCTCGGCGAACGCCGCGGCGACGGCCTTGGCCCGCGCGCCCTCCTCGGTGGCGTTCCACGCCTCGAAGTACCGCTCGGCGGCGGCCGCGTGGTCGATGGCCGGCCCGGAAGCGCCCTGCTGCACCTGCTGCGACATCTCGAACTCCTGGTGGTATCCGTCGTGACATCCGGTACGGATCCGGCGCGGGTCGAGGCGCGGATCCGGCCGACCGGCTACTGACGGAACGTCAGCACCGCGTCGGCACCGATCCACGGGCCGGAGTGCGCCGGCCCGTGAACCGATGCCTTGACTCTGCCGGAGCGGAGGGCGGGGGTCGATTACGCGCAAGGTAATGCCCCTGGTCGCAGGTGCGGCCAGGGGCGGAGGGGTGGGCGGGGCGGCTAGTTCACGGCCGGGCCGGTGGTCGCGACGGCCGGCTCCGCCGGGGCGTCAGCGGTCGCCTTCTCGGTCGCGTCCTCGGTCGCGTCCGGCGAGCGGCGCCCGCGGCCCGCCCGGCGGGCCGCCAGCAGCGCGTAGACCAGGATGCCGGCGAAGAGGAACAGCACGCCCTGGTAGATCGCCTGGTAACCGGCGCCGGCCACCAGCCAGAAGGTGAAGCCGAAGGCCGCCAGGGCGATGGTCAGGTCGCGGACGAAGCGGCCGGGGCGGACCCGGTCGCGGCGGTCGGTAAACAGGAAGTAGATCTGCGCGGCGGCCGCGAGGAGGTAGGGCACGGTGGCCGAGAAGGTCGTGATCAGCACCAGGGTCTCGAAGACTCCGGCGCTGCCGCCGCCGAGGTAGTTGTTCACCGTGAGGGCGGAGGCCAGCACTGCGGCGGCCAGCACGCCGAAGGTCGGCACCCCGCGCCGCTTCTTGAGGAACACCGCCGGGAAGAGGCCGTCCTTGGCGGCGGCGTACGGGGACTGGGCGCTCATCAGCGTCCAGCCGTTGAGCGCGCCGAGGATGGAGATCACCGCGGCGGCCGCGATGACCGCACCGCCCCAGTGGCCGCCGAACATCGCGTTCACCGCGTCCGAGAACGGCGCCTTGGAGTGGACCAGCTTGTCGTGCGGGACGGAACCGAAGACCGAGAGGGTGCCCAGCAGGTAGACCACGGCGGCGCCGAGGGTGCCCAGGACGGTGGCCCGGCCGACGTTGCGCTCGGGGTTGCGGACCTCGCCGGCGCTCATCGTGGCCGACTCCACGCCCAGGTAGCTGTAGAGCAGCATCGCGGCGGACGCGGAGAGCCCGCCCAGCATGCTGCCGCTGCCGGCGTGGAACGCCCCGATGTTCTTCGGGTCGAAGAAGAACAGCCCGGCGACCGCGATGAGCAGCAGCGGCACGAACTTCAGTACCGTGGAGACCAGTTGGACCGCGCCGACGTAGCGGGTGCCCGCGAAGTTGGCGAGGGCCGGCAGCCACAGCGCGGCCAGCGCCACCAGGAGGTCGGTGGTCGGTGACTCATGGCCGGGGAAGAGCACGTGCACATAGCCGACGGCGGCGACCGCCAGTGCGGCGTTGCTGACCCAGGACATCGTCCAGTACGACCAGGCCGAGAGGAAGCCGGCGAAGTCGCCGAACGCCTCGCGGGCGTAGATGTAGGGCCCGCCGGTGTCCGGATGGCGCCGCGCCAGCTTGCCGAAGACCAGGGCGAGGCAGAGCGCGCCCACGGTGAGGATGCCGAAGGCGACCAGACTGATGGTGCCGAAGGGGGCGACCGAGGCCGGCAGCAGGAAGATCCCGCCGCCGATGATGTTCCCGATCACCAGGGCGGTGGCTGTTCCCAGACCGAAACGGCGGGTGTGCCGGTCTTGCATGGCGTGGTGGGCCTCTCATCGTGCTGTGCACCCGGGTTTGCCGGGACACGCCATGTTCGGTGACCCGGGGGCCCCCGCAAAATCACCGACTTTTGTCCCGCGGGGGGCGGGTGCGACGGAAAAAACCTCCGGCGGTCCGGCCCTTCGCCGCAGGTCGTCCGCCTTTCCTCAGAGCGGCCGCTCCGGCAGGTCGACCCGGTGCGGGCGCGGGCCGACGGGCACTTCCGGGCCGTCCGCCTCGCGCAGCCAGCGGCGCAGCACCCGGTGGATCTGCTCGGCGCCGACCAGCGGGGCCCCGTCTTGGGCCGGCGGGGTCAGCTCCGCGGGCCACAGCAGGAACGGTCGGCTCTGCGGGCCGCCCAGACCGCCGTGCGAGCCGATCTGCTCCTCGAAGGCGTGCACCGCGCCGGTCGCCGGATCGCAGGCGGAGTTGATCATGAGGTCGGCGACGTGGGGGAAGCGGTCGGTGCGGCGGACCGCGTCGGCCGCGCCGGGTCCGAACGGCGCCAACGGGTCGGCGCCGATGACCCGTCCGGTGTCCAGGTGGTGCTCGCCGCCCTCCGGGCCCAGCGCCACCGCGCCGTCCGCCGCCGAGCGGACCAGCACGAAGCCGATGCCCGGGTGGCCGGCGAGGGTGCCGAGCAGCGCCGGGTGCCGGCGGTCCAGTTCCTCGCGGGTCATCCGGTGGGGGACGTCCGGGAACGACACCAGGCCGAGGTTGCCGGAGGCCAGCACGACGGGCTGCGCCCCGCGCCGGTCCCCGTCCGCGGTCCCCTCGGGCCGGCCGAGCGCCGCCCGCGCCGCCTCCCGCGCCTCGGCGCCACTGGGGGTGCGGCCGGCCCGCCGCCGCACCGGCAGCCCGCAGCCGGCGCGGACCAGGTCGCCCAGGGTCAGCCCGTAGCGGTCCCGGAAGGTCGCGCCGGGGCTCTGCCCGTGGTCGGAGAGCAGCACGATGCGGTACGGGCGGGGCGCGTGCCGGGCGGCCTTGGCGAGCAGCGCGAGGGAGCGGTCCAGGCGGCGCAGCACCTGGTGGGTGTCGCGGTGCCCGGGGCCCGAGTGGTGCGCCACCTCGTCGTAGGCGACGAGGTCGGCGTAGACCGCGGTGCGACCGGCCAGCATGTCGCCGGCCACCGCCGCGACCACCACGTCCCGCTCCACGACGGTCGCGAACGCCCGGATCACCGGGTACAGCCCGCCGCGCTTGACCCGCGGCCGCTCGCGGCGGCAGCGGCTGCGCAGCGCCTGCCCGATCTCCAGGAGGACCTCGGCGACGAAGGAGACCGCGGTGCGGGTGGCGTTGGCCGGGTCGGAGAAGTAGGCGAAGTAGCCGGCCCGGGAGCGGTTGCGCCGGTCGCGCCGGGCGGCCACCGACATGACCAGGGCGACCTGGTCGGCGCCGCCGCTGAAGAGGTTGCCGCGGCTGGCGCCGTCCCGGGCCAGCAGCCCGTCGTCGCCGGTGCGCGCGACGGCCCGGCGCTGGAGCTCCGCGGCGCTGCTGGGCCGGTTGCTGACGATGAGGTCGCCGGTCTCCTTCTCGTACCAGCGGAACGCCGGCAGGTCCTCGTTGCTGCCGTGCAGGATGGCGAGTTGGCTGGCGCCGGTCTGGCTGGACCAGTCGGTGTGCCACTCGGTGACCCGGTGGCTCCCGCCGAGCCAGCCGGCGACGGTCTCCATCAGGGGCCGCTCGCCGCTCGTCGCCTCCAGGAGGACGTCGTGGCCGACGCCGTCCAGTTGGAGGAAGACGGTCCCCGGCGTGGCCGGGACGCGGTCCGCGGCGGCCCGGCGTCCCCGTCGGCCGGCCAGCCGCACCAGCCGCCGCCGGTACGCCTCGTCGTTGCGGACCGCCAGGAAGGTGGAGGTCGCCGAGGAGGCCGCGGACATCGCGGCGGCGACGATCATCGCGGTCTCCGGGGTGGTCTGCCCGCGCCCCGCCGGGATCAGGCTCAGCGCCACCAACAACATCGAGCCGTTGAGGAAGAACACCAACAGCCCGAGCACCAACGCCGGCACCAACAGCAACGCCCGCACCAGCAGTGGCCACACCAGCGCGCTGAGCAGGCCGAACGCGCCGGCGCCCAGCGCGGCGGTCACCGCGGTCCGGGTCAGGCTGTCCCCGCCGCCGGCCTGGAGCCGGAAGTCGGGCAGCACGACGGCCAGCACCAGCAGGGTCAGGCTGGAGACCGCCCAGACGGCCAGCACCCTCAGCAGCGCGCCACCGAGCGCCTTCCACCGCGGGGTCCGCACGCCGTCCCGTCCTCTGCGCTCCGGCCCGCCGCACCAGCCGGGCAGGCATTCCGGCCAAGGGTGTCATCAAAGCGGCCGGCTGTCACAAAGCGGGCGGACGCCGCGGAAGGGCGCGGCCCCTGGGGCCGGTGCGCGCGGGGGCGCGGCAACGGGAGGGGCCCGACATCGCCCCTCCGTACGGAGGGGCGCCAGGGATGGGAGAGGATCGAAGGACAGCGCAAGGGGCCCGGAGGACCCGGCGGGGCGACCGGCGCGGGCGCCCCACCCGACCGGAAGGCGGACGGAACATGACGGTGGAGATCACCTGGTGGGGACATGCCACGGTGACGATCGAGGACGCCGGCGTGCGGGTGCTAACCGACCCGCTGTTCGTCGCGCGCCTCGCCCACCTGCGCCGCCGCCGGGGCGCGCTGCCGCCGCCCGCCGCGGCCCGGGCCGACGCGGTCCTGATCTCCCACCTGCACGCCGACCACCTGCACCCGCCGTCGCTGGCCCGGCTCGCCCCCGGCACCCGGCTGATCGTGCCGCGCGGCGCACCGGCCGCCGTACCGGGCCTGCGCCGGGTCGCCGCGGCCCGCCGCCTGCCGCTCACCGAGCTGCGCCCCGGCGAGGAGTGCCGCCTCGCCCCGGGCCCCCTCGCCCCCACCGTCCGCGCGGTACCGGCGGCGCACGACGGCCGGCGGCTCCCGTACGGACCGCACCGCGTCCCCGCCCTCGGCTACGTCCTCCACGGCACGGCCCGCACCTACTTCGCCGGCGACACCGGCCTGTTCGCCGAGCTCCCGGACGAGGTCGGGCCGTGCGACGTGGCGCTGCTCCCGGTGGGCGGCTGGGGGCCGTGCCTGGGCCCCGGCCACCTGGACGCCCGACGGGCCGCGCAGGCAGCATCTGTCCTGGCGCCGTGCAGCGCCATCCCGATCCACTACGGCACCTACTGGCCGATCGGCCTGGACGCCGTCCGGCCGCACGAATTCCACGCGCCGGGCCAGGAGTTCGCACGACAGGCCGCGCTGATCGCGCCGGACGTGACCGTCCACCGCCCCGACCACGGCGAGTCGGTACGCCCGAGGACCACCCGATGACCCCCACCACGACACTGGCCGACGGCCTCCACCAGGTGATCACCCACGCCCCGCCGGAATCCACCCAACAGGCGGTGGGCTACCCCTCGCTGTTCCTCCTGGTGGTGCTCGGCTCGCTGGTGCCCGTCGTCCCTACTGGCGCGGTGGTCAGCTCGGCCGCGGCCGTCGCCTTCCACCACAGCTCGCCGCTGGCCGTGCTGTTCGTCTTCGTGGTCGCGTCCTGCGCCGCGTTCCTCGGGGACCTGGGCCTGTACTGGCTCGGGCGGCGCGGCCTCAACTCCCGTAACGGCTCGCGCTGGCTGGCCCGCCTACGGGACCGCGCCACACCGGAGCGTCTGGCCCACTCGCAGCGTCAACTACGGGAGCACGGCGTCCTGGTACTGGTGCTCTCCCGTCTGGTACCGGCCGGCCGGATACCGGTCATGTTGGCCTGCCTGCTCGCCGCGATGCCGCCCCGCCGGTTCGCCCGCGGCGACCTCCCGGCCTGCCTGGCCTGGGCGGCGACGTACCAACTGATCGGCCTGCTCGGCGGCTCGCTGTTCCGCGAACCCTGGCAGGGCGTGGCCGCGGCGATCGGCCTGACGGTCCTCTTCACCGCCGCCCCGGCCGCCTGGCGCCGCCTCCGGCCGGCATCTTCGGGCGAGGGCGCTGGGCGGGCCGGCGGGGGTGACGGGGGCTGTTGACCGGGGTCGAGGGGGCGGCTGCCTCAGCGCCCCTCCCCCACCCGCGGCTCCGCCGTCGCCGGCTCCCCCGCTCCCGACTCCCCCGTCGCCCGCGACTCGACCGCCCCGGCCTCGACCGCTCCCGGCTCCGTCGCCCTCGGCTCCAACTCCCGTGACGCACCCACTGGTAGGTCCCACAGGTCCGACGTCGGACGTCCGGTGGCCGCCCAGGCGGCCCGGATGCGGTGCAGCGGCTCCAACGGCGGCTCGGCCGAGAGCAGGAACGTCGACCAGTGCATCGGCGCCAGATACCGCGCGCCCAGGTCCTGACAGGCCCGGACGGCCTCCTCCGGGTCGGTGTGCACCGGGCGCAGCATCCAGCGCGGGTCGTACGCGCCGATGGGCAGCAGCGTCAGGTCGATGTCCCGGTAGCGGCGGCCGATCTCCTCGAACCAGTGGCCGTAACCGGTGTCCCCGGCGAAGTGGATCCGCCGCCCATCGGGAGCGGTGAGCACCCAACCGCCCCACAGGGAACGGCAGGTGTCGGTCAGCGTCCGCTTGCTCCAGTGGTGCGCGGGCACGAAGTCGAACCGCACCGGGCCGCCGGGGCCGGGCAGTTCCACCGCCTCCCACCAGTCCAGGTCGGTGACCCGGGTGAACCTGCGCCGCCGGGCCCAGGACGCCAGCCCCGCGGGGAGCAGCAACGGGGTGTCGCGCGGCAACCGCTTCAGCGTCGGCGCGTCCAGGTGGTCGTAGTGGTTGTGGCTGATGACGACGGCGTCCACCGGGGGCAGGTCCTCCCAGCGGACCCCTACGGGCGTGACCCGCGCCGGCGTCCCCAGGATCTTGCGTGACCAGACCGGGTCGGTGAGGACGGTCAGACCGCCGATCCGGATGACCCAACTGGCGTGCCCGGCCCAGGTCAACGCGATGGTCGAGGGGCCGGCGTCCGGCAACGGCCCGGGTTCGAAGGGCAGTTGCTGGATCTGCCGGAGCGTCTCGGGCACCGGGCGGAGCTTGCCCTCCCGCGCGATCCGGGCCAACGCCCGGACACCGGGCAGCGGCGCGGTCAACCGGTCGGTGAAGTCGCGCGGCCAACTGCGCAACTCCGCCAGGGGGCGCGGCTCGGCCAACGGGGGCGGTGCGGTGTCCGGAAGCGGTACGGAGTCCGGAAGCGGTGCGGAGTCCGGAAGCGGTGCGGTCGCGGTGCGGCCGGCCGGCTCGGCGTCCCGCTCACCGCCCGTCTCACCGTTCCGGTGGCCGCTGTTGGGGTCCTCGCGCTCCTCGGCGGCGGGGCATCCCTCGGTCCGAGACGGCTCGGCCGACGACGGCTCGGCACGAGACGGGGTACGGGACGTTTCGGTACAGGACGCTTCGGTACGGGGAGGCTCGTCGAGGGAGCGCCCCGCGAGAGAGCGCTCGGTCTGTTCGGTCATCCAGGAACTCCATTCGATGGCCGGGCGGAACCGGAGTCACGGGGCGGGCGGGTGAGTCGTGGCGGAGCGGGACCAGCGCGGGCAGAGAGGGAGGAACGGAGGAAGGGGGCCTCCCCTGGAGCCGGGCATCGGAGCGCCAACGGGGGTCAACGAGGGGCGAGACGCCCCGGCGCCCCACTCCCGCCGCCCCGACACCCCGCACCCGGCCGCTCAGCGTTCCTCGCCCCCTTCCGCGCGCCAGCCCCCACCCGCGGCGCCCGTCCCCGCCGCCCCCGCGGTACCGCCGGGCCCGTCCGCCCCCGGCCGATCACCGCCGTCGCCCGCCACCCCACCCAGCTCGGCCAGCACCCCCGCCAAACCGCTCAACCCGTCCCGCACGTGCGACAGTTCCAAGGGATCCGCCGCATCCAGCACGCACTGCCGCTGCTCCGTATCGACGCCGAGCAGCGGATCCGCCCCCAGGCGCACCCGCAACGCGTCCGGATCGTCCTCGAAGTGGTGCCCGCCGCGGGCCGCCCAGGGCGCCAACTCCCGTTCCAGGGACGCCGATCCGGCGATGCCACGCGCGGCCAGCGGGCGCCGCAGCGGTTCGAGGTCGGCGTAGAGGACGCTGCCCGCGTGCGGCGGGCGGCACAGCGCGCCGGCCGCAGTGAGCGTGCGGTACAGCGCGCCGGTGAGCGCCCCGTATACCCGGGCGGCGGCCGCGGTCCGCTCCCGTACGGCGCCGGACTCACCGAGCGCCCGGGTCACCGCGCTGGCCAACGGCCCAGGCAGCGGCGTGCGCAGCCGGGCGAGCGTGTGCAGCACCGCGTCCCGGAGGACGGCACCCCGTCGAGTGCCCGGAAAACGGGCCAGCGCCGCTGGCCAGGAGGCGGGCACCAACGCGGCTCGCAGGTCGGTCAGCACCACGACCTCACCGGGCAGCATCTCGGCCGGGCTGAGCACCACGGTGTCGTGCGGATCGTGCAGCAGATCCCGGCGCGACTCGTCGCTGATCACCCACAGCCCCTCCTCGGCCGCCGCCTCGCACACCTCGTGCAGTTGTTCCGGGGGCGGGCAGGTACCGGTGGGGTCGTCGGCGACGGACAGCACCAGGACGCGCGGGGTGTCGCCGTGCATCCGGGCCCGCCGCACCGTCTCCAACAGCGCGAACGGGTCCGGCAGCCCGCCCGATTCGGCCGGCACCGGCGCCAGGTGGACCGCCCGCCCGAGCAACCGGGCGGGCGGCGCGTACCAGGGCGAACAGGGCCGGGGGAGCAACACCGCCCCGTCCACCGCGGCATAGAGGGCGAGCAGCAGGACGGACGCGCCCGGGCCGGCGAGCACCCGGTCGTCGGGGGTGTGCAGACCGCGGCGCTCCCAGTAGCCGCAGGCGGCGGCGCGCAGCGAGGCGGAGCCACCGGGGGGTTCGGGGGCGGTGCGGTCGGCGGCGGCGGAGAGGTGCGCGGCGAGCTCCGGGAGGACCGGCAACCCCACCGGCGGGGCCGGCTCCGGCTCCCGCTGCGGATCCGGGGCGGTCCGCTGCATCCGTACCTCCACTCCACGGCGGCCGGTCGATCGTGGGCCCATCACATGATGAACGGCCCCGACCACCTTCGCAGATCACCGCGGTGGCGACGGCGGACGACACGTCCCCGGAGGGTGACCGCGCCACACCGAGCCAAACGGGACGACCACCACCGGACGCCCCTCCCCTCCTCTCTCCCCGCCCGCTACCTTCCCGCCTCTCGCCCGGCCGGCGGCGGCGCCGCGTACCGGTACACCTCCACCTCCTCGGCCGCTCCTCCCGCACCCCACACCTGCCGCTCGCCGCCGCACCGCGCCCAGCCCCGCCGCTCGTACAGCGCGACGGCCGACGCGTCGGAGGTCTTCACCTCCAGGACGAGCCGCACCCCACGGAGCACCGCCTCCGCCTCGACGGCCGCCAGCAACCGCGCGCCGAGGCCGCACCCGCGGGCGCGGGGCGAGACGTAGAGCCGGCTGACCTCCCGCCCGCACAGCGCGGCATGGCCGAGCACCGCCCCGCCCGCCTCGGCGACCCACGCGGCCGACAGCCCGTCAGGCGTGAGCCAACGCGCCGGTTCCTCGGGCCAGTGGTGGGGGTAGCCGCTGTGCGCATGCACCTCGGCGAGCACCGCCACACAGGCATCGAGGTCGACATCCGACCGCCTCCTGATCACCCCGCGCGCCCGTTCACCCAACGCCCCCGCGCCTGTGCCTGTGCCTGCCCCGCTCACCCACGCCCCCTACCCACCCATGCACCTGACGCCCAACTACCCATACATCTTGCCTCGCCTCACCCACCCCACCCACCCCGTCCGCCCCACCCTCAACCCACCCACTCCCCTCCAGACCCCGCTCGGGCCAGCCTGCCCGTCCCTTCCGGGGGTACAGGTGCCCCATGCGCACACGAACGCTCGTCAGCACCCTCGACCGGTGGGCCTTCGACCGGATCGCCTCCCGCGACTGGCCCGGCGCCCAGCGCGTACTGCCGCGACTGACCCGCAGCGCCAATCACGGGCTGTTGTGGTTCGGCATCGCGGCGGGGGCGGCGGCGTGGGGCGGGCGACCCGCGCGCCGCGCCGCCATGCGCGGGGTGGCCTCCCTGGCCGTGGCCTCCGCGACCGTGAACACCCTCGGCAAACGCTCCGTGCGCCGCGCCCGCCCCCTCCTGGACGCCGTCCCCGTGGTGCGCCAACTCGGCCGCCAGCCCTTCACCTCCTCCTTCCCGTCCGGCCATGCGGCCTCCGCCGCCGCCTTCGTCACCGGCGTCGCCTTCGAGAACAAGTGGTGGGGACTGACGCTCGCCCCGCTCGCCGCCTCCGTGGCGTTCTCCCGGGTCTACACCGGCGTGCACTACCCGGGCGATGTGCTGGCGGGCGCCGCGCTCGGCGTGGGCGCGGCCTTCGCGGTCCGCGGGGCCGCGCCGACCCGCGCCCAACTGGCCCCGCCCGCCCGGCCGCGCGCCGAGGCGCCCGCACTGCCCGGCGGGCGCGGGCTGTTCGTGGTCGCCAACGCGTCCTCCGGGCAGCGCTCGGGCCCGCGTCCCGACCGGGCCGCGGAGGTGCACGGGGTGCTGCCGCACGCCGAGGTGACGGTGTGCGGCGGCCCGGACGGACCGCCGGTGGACCAGGCGTTGGCGGAGGCCGCCGCACGGGCCGGGGCGCTGGGCGGCGCGCTGGGGGTGCTCGGCGGCGACGGCACCGTCAACGCGGCGGCCGCGGTCGCGATGCGGCACGGCCTGCCGCTCGCTGTCCTCCCAGGCGGCACCCTCAACCACTTCGCCTACGACCTCGGGATCGAGACCCACGCGGAGGCGGCGCGCGCCGTGGAGAGCGGCGAGGCCGTCGCGGTCGATGTGGCCCGCTTCCGCGCCGAGCCGCACCGGGAGGCCCACCACTTCCTCAACACCTTCTCCATCGGCGTCTACCCGGAGTTGGTACGAATCCGCGAACGGTGGGCCCACCGGATCGGGCCCTGGCCCGCGGGAGTCCTCGCGGCGTGGGAAGTGCTGCGCTCCGCCGCGCCGTTGAACATCGAGGTCAACGGCGAACGCCACAGCATCTGGCTGCTGTTCGTCGGCAACTGCCAGTACCGCGGCCTGGGCACCGCCCCCGTACGCCGACACGACCTGGCCGACGGCGTGCTCGACGTCCGGGTGGTGCACGGCGGCCGCCTGGCCGGCACCCGCCTCCTCCTCGCCGCCCTGCTCGGCACCCCGCGCAGCTCCTCCCTCCTGCGCGAGGCCCGCCTCCCCCGCCTACGCCTCAGCGGCCTCCGAGACGGCACACCACTCGCCTACGACGGCGAAGTCGCCGAGTTCACAGGCGAGTTGGCCCTGGACAAGGAGACCGAAGCCCTGACGGTATACCGCCTCCTCCGCGACTGACGGGCGGTTCGACTGGTCAACTTCCTTGGAGGACAGGCCATTTACCCCTCCTAGCCCCCACCCTTCCCCATCCTCCTCCCCCCCTCCGGCCCCGCCTCCCCTCCCTCCCCCACCCCCCCCCTCCCGACCCCCCTCCTCCCCATCGTCCACATCGCAAGACGCATCTCTCGTCATGCGAGACGCCGGCGTACCGTGTGAGTGCAGCACGCCGCAGGGCATCCGCACCCGGCCCGTGGTCCGCCATGGCCTCGTGCGACCGCCCCCGATGTTCGCCAAGGAGCCGTCCATGCCGCAGGAATCCGCCGTATACACCCACGGCCACCACGAGTCCGTACTGCGCTCGCACAACTGGCGCACCGCCGCCAACTCCGCCGGATATCTGCTGGATTCACTCCTCCCCCACATGCAGATCCTGGACATCGGCTGCGGCCCCGGCACCATCACCGCCGACCTGGCGGCCCTGGTGCCGGACGGCCAGGTCACCGGCCTGGAGTACGCCCCCGCCGTACTGGACCGGGCACGCGCCACGGCTGCCGCCCGCGGCGTGGAGAACGTCCGCTTCACGGTCGGCGACGTCCACGCCCTGGACTTCCCGGACGACACCTTCTGCGTGACGCACGCCCACCAAGTCCTCCAGCACGTGGGCGATCCCGTGCAGGCCCTGCGCGAGATGCGCCGCGTCACCAAGCCCGGCGGCATCGTCGCCGTCCGCGATTCGGACTACGCCACCATGACCTGGTACCCGGAGGTCGAGGGCATGACCGACTGGCTGGACCTGTACCACCGGGTGGCCCGCGCCAACGGTGGCGAGCCCGACGCCGGACGCCAACTGCACGCCTGGGCACGCCAGGCCGGCTTCTCTCCGGAGAGCATCAAAGCGACAGCGAGCGCCTGGTGTTACCAGACCGCCGAGGAGCGGAACTGGTGGTCCGAGCTGTGGGCGGACCGCACGGTCGCCTCCTCCTACGCCGAGATCGCCATCGACAACGGGCACGCCACCCACGACGACCTGACCCGCATCGCCGCGGCCTGGCGGGAGTGGGGCGCCCAGGAGGACGGATGGTTCGCCCTGCTGCACGGCGAACTCCTCTGCCGGGTCTGACATAAGCGCCTGGCGTCAGCCGTAACCACCCACGTCAGCACGACGCCTCCACCGCCCCGCCTCCACGGCACGACCACATCGCAGTCACACCGTCGCCAAGGTTCGCGCAGCCGCGGGCCGCCCAACTAGGCTGATTCATATGGACATTCTGGGGACCTCACTTCGGGTATGTGTCGGCGATCTCGATGCCGCGGTCACGGTCTACGAACGACTGACCGGCACCGAGGCGATCCGTTTCCAGCGCGGCGGGGTGGCGGTAGCTGCGGTCGGGTGCTTCTTCCTGATGAGCGGTCCCGAGGCGGAACTGTCGGTGCTCCGGAAGATCACCGCGACCATCGCCGTCAAGAACGTCGACGCGGCGGTGGACGACCTCACCGCGGTGGGCGCGGACATCATCGCCGGACCACTGGCCACCCCCATCGGCCGGAACGTGGTTGCCCGCCACCCCGACGGGTCGATCTTCGAGTACGTCGACCGCGTCCAGATCAGCTAAGGCCCGCTCCACCCGACCGGCTCATCTCATCTCACGTCACGTCATCCCCCTTTCCAGCACCCGCGGTTCGTCAGTTCGCCGCACTACGCCACGCCTCGCAACAGGGGTGCCCGAGCCTCGCCATGCCCTGAGCCAAACTGTCGGACGTGCGATGTGCGGCGTCCCCTGACGTTGCGGGCGCGCCGTTGGGCACGGTGCTTAGGTGCGGTGCTGGGTGGGCGGGTGGGCGGGTGTTTACCCAACACCGCGCTTCTTCCTTCGCGTTGGTTAAGCACCGCTCCCCACGCCAGGCAGTGGCACACCTGCGGCGCGCCCCACTGGGCCCGCGTCAGCCACATGACGGCGCGATCCGATGGGGCCCGCCCCTCGGCCGGCATCCGTCACCCCTCACCCTCGTGCGCTCGCGCCACTCACTCCCCTCACCTCCTCACACCGCTCGCGCAGCTCACGCCTCTTGGGCCCCTCACGCCCCTCACACCTCCAGAATGATCTTGCCTTGGGCTCGGCCCGCCATGCTGAGCCGGAACGCCTCCGCGGCCTCCCGTAGCGGAAGCACCGTGTCGATCGGCACGGTGAGCTTTCCGGCGTCGGCGAGGATGCCCAGTGCGCTCAGATCGGCGGCGTCCGGTCTGACCCAGACCATGTGGCCGCCCTTTGCTCTGACGTCGCCGTCGGTGATGGACACCACTCTGCTGCGGTCCTTCAGCAACTCCTGGGAGACGTCCACGGCCCCGCCGCCGACGAAGTCCATGGCGGCGTCGACGCCTTGGGGCGCCAGGGCCCGCACCCGCTCCGCCAGTCCGTCGCCGTAGGTCACCGGCTCGGCGTCCAGGGACCGCAGGAACTCGTGGTTGCGCTCGCTGGCCGTGCCGATCACGCGGGCCCCCTCGGCGACCGCGATCTGGACCGCCAGTGAACCGACCCCGCCGGCGGCGGCATGCACCAGCACCAGGTCGCCCTCCCTCACCCGGGCCCGCTTGAGGGATTGATAGGCCGTCAGTCCGGCTAGTGGGAGCCCGGCGGCCTGCTGCCAACTGAGCGATGCGGGCTTGCGCGCCAGGGTCCGCACCGGGGCGGCGACCAACTCGGCGAAAGTGCCGTGCTGGACCTCGTCCTTGCGGACGTAGCCCATGACCTCGTCGCCCACCGCGTACTCGGTGGCGTCGACGCCGACCTCTTCGACCACTCCCGCCACGTCCCAGCCGGGGACGAGCGGAAAGTGGACGTACATCAGACCGTCCAGATGGCCCGCGACGATCTTCCAGTCGACCGGATTGACGCCGGCCGCCTTCACCCGGATCAGCACCGAGTCGGGTGCCACCTTGGGATCGGGTTGCTCGGAGTAGGTGAGAACCTCGGGTCCGCCATAACCGTTCGTGGTAATTGCCTTCATGACCGTCACAACGCGTGACGATCAGCGAAGATTCCACACCGTCGCGATCTTCTCCAACTGGCATATGCCAATTGCGCGCGGGGCGGGCCGGGTTGGGACACTGCCCCGTCCCGCCCCACCCAGCGCGCGACCGCTACGCCGTGTCCGTCGGTCGCATCCGGAACTCGTAGCGTTCCGGCAGCGGATGCTCCGCCCGCGCCCGCGCGGCGGTGTCCGCGTCGATCGGACCGTCCCCCGCCACCAGCCGTTCGGCGATGGCGTACCAGGTGTCGCTCAGCGCCTCGTCGCCCTCCCGCAGATCGGCGATCTCGAAGCCCTCGTCGAAGATCTCGCGGGCCTCCCGCGGCCGCCCCTGGGCGAGCAGCACCTGTGCCGCCAGCAGGCGGAAGCGCCCGCCCGCGCGCTCGGCCGGGCTCAGCGCCGCCAGCATCTCCCCGGCGTCATCGGCGCGTTCGGCCGCGAGCAGCGCGGGAACCGCCTCCCGAGCGAAGGCCGGCAGGACCTCTCGCCAGACCCGGGCGGTCGCCGGTTCGTCGGACGCTGCCGACCGCGCGACGCAGGCGAAGCCCTCGGCGAACCGGTCGGCGGCGTGCCCGGTTTCGCCCGCGACGGACTCGGCGACGGCCAGGCAGTACAGCGGCAGGCATCCGGCGCCGTGCGCCAGTGCACGCTCCCAACTGCGGACGGCCTGTGCTCGGTCCCCGGCGTGCCACTGGGCGAGCCCGAGGTGGTATTCGGCGGCCGGCCCCGGATGCGCAGACTCCAGGAGGTCGCGCCAGGCTGCGGAGACCGGTGCGGGCCCCGGTACCGGGCCGGCGGCCGGCAGTTCCCCGGTCCTGAGCAGCGCCAGCCAGGGCCGTTGCTCGGCGCCCAACGTGGCCGTGGCGAACGGCGTCCCAGGAAGGTCCCACCCCGCGCGGGCCACCTCAAGGGCGCCCCAGCCGGAGCCGGTCGCCAGTTGTTCCTTCGGTTCCTGGTCGGCGTGGGGGAGCCAGGCGGCGTAGGCGTCCTCGACCTGGGCGCGGGGCAGCGTCGCGGCCAGCCGTCCCTCGACGGCGTCGCGCGCCGCCGCCCAGTTGGCGCCGTGCACCGCCGCGGGATCGGCGGCCAGCGGCCCGTATGCCTCCAGCCAGGAGAACTCGCCTTCGGCATCGAGCGGCACGTGTTCCAACTGGGTGCGGGCCAGGCCCGCTTGGATCTCCGCGTAGCCGCCGGTACCGGGCTCGGTGAGCCACCGCTGCCAGCGCCGGCCGGCCCGCCCGGCGCCCCACACGAAGAGTTTGCGGCCGGGCAGGCCGTCCGTGGAGGTCTGCACCAGACCGCGGCCCTCACGGTCGAGGGAGGCGATCCAGGGGCGGGCGCCCTCGGGCAGGTCGTAGAAGTAGTCCGCGGGGAACTCGCTGCCCAACGGGTACGTCCGGTCGGCCCCGTCGGACTCCGGTACCGGGACGCGTCGCAGGGTGCGCTGGTATCCGAAGTGCCAGGCGTCCTCAGCCGGGGCCAGTACGCGGGTGTGCGCGTCCTCGGGGACGGCGGTGTTGGACCACCAGTACACCGGGACGGTGTGGTGGTGCGGATTGCGGATGCGCACGCCCACGTAGAGGAAGTCCGCGCCCTCGGGCAGCCACAGGTCGACCTGGAACGGCAGGTCGCGCAGTCGCTCCCACTCCCACAGCCGGAGCATCTCGCCGCCATCGGGGGCCGGCACCCGGGCGGCGTGCAGTGGGGCGCACGAGAGGGTGGTGTGCCCGGTGGCGCCGATGTTCCATTCGATGCCACCGGAGAACCACGCGCCGTTGAGGGCGAAGTCGGCGGGCTGCACCACCGGGTTGCGGTAGAGCAGTTCACGGCCGGTGGGCTTGTGGTGGAGGGAGTGGATCCGGCCGCCGAGGCCGGGCAGGACGGTGGCGCGCAGCCGGTCGTTCTCGATGACCAGGGCATCGAGGTCGGTGTTGCGGCGGTCCCGGCCGTAGCCGTCGCGCCTTCGGGTGGGCAGGATCGAACGCAGCGGCTCGTAGCGGAGCTGCCGCGCCATATCGGGCGGCGGGGCGGCTCCCGAGGGGACCTCGACGCGGTGCACGTCGCCGGGGTCGTGCAGGGCGGGCAGGGGGTTGTCCGGGCCGACGGCGGCCATGGGAAGGGTCAGGGTGGTGCGTCGCACACTCGTGGCCACGGCTGCCTCGCAAGATCGTGCCGGGCCCCCTCGGCTGCGGCGGCCCCCTGTTGACCATGGAACAACGTGATCGCCGGTCTGACCAGGGCCCCTGGAGACCGGGTGGGGTCAGGGTTGCGCAAAAACGCCCTCAAGGAGGTCGGCCAGCAGCACGGCCCCGGAGCCGTCGGGGTCGCGGTCCGGATCGTAGATCGCCACGTCGATCCCCACGCAGCGCGGGGAGGCCGCCAACGGGCCGAGCAGCGCCCGCAGTTCACCGGTGGACAGGCCATCGGGGTCGGGGCTGTCCACCGCCGGCATCACGGAGGGGTCCAGCACGTCCGCGTCCAGATGGATCCAGAAGCCGTCCAGCGGGGAGTTCTGGAGGTGCCCGAGCGCCGCCCGCGCGACCGTCTCCGGGCCGCGGCGCCGGATCTCGCCGACGTTGGTGCAACTGATGGCCAACCGCGCCAGCTCTGCCTGGTCGGTGTCCGCGTCCCGGATTCCCAGGAGGCTCACGTCCTCGTCCCGGACGTACGGGCGCAGGCCCTCGATGTCCGTCAGATCGGGTTGACCGCGCCCGGTGATCTGGGCGACGCCCTCGCCGGCCGCGGCACCAATGGGGCCGGACACCTCGGTGTTCCCCGGATGCCGGAAGTCACTGTGCCCGTCCAGGTAGGCGACGCCGTACCGTCCCAGGCGTCGCAGCGCGAGGACCGAACCCAGCAGGATGCTGCAGTCGCCGCCGAGGACGACCGGGAAGTCCCCGTTGCGGACGTGGCCCTGGATCCGTCGGGCGAGCCGCACGCTGTACTGGGCGAGCGCCGCGGCGTGGAAGTCCCCGTCTCCCTCGCGCCACTCTCCCAGGCCGTACCGGGGCGGCACCACCACCCCGCCCTCCTGGGCCCCGAGCCGCCGCAGCAGCCCCTGCTCCCGCAGCGCTCCGGCCAGTTTGTAGCAACCGGGCACGGCACCGGGGGCGGGTGGCCGCAGTCCCAGGTTGGAGGGGGCGTCGATCAGCACGTTCCGGCGCATACGGCGATCGTAACGGGCGGCGTCCAAACGGCCGGTCGTTGCAGGGGGTTGCAGGGAAAATGCGCGGGCGGCGCCGGGCTCGTGCGCATAGCCTCTACTGCTGCACACTGGGAACGGGAAGAACGGAAGCGGTGCAGATGGCCACGCAGCACACGTACCGGGTGATCGTCCGCGGCAAGTGGGACAACCTCACCGAGGAGGCGCAAGCGAAGCTGCTCGCCGAGGTCGATGACCACGGACTGGCGCAGATGAAGTTCACCCCCGAGGGCTCGCTGGCCTACGACAGCGCGCTGCACGCCTTCAGCTACCGCTACGTCATCGTCTCGGACGCCGAGTACGGCGAGGCGATGGCTGCCGCGCTCGGCGAGGAGAAGGCGGAGGACGCGCTCCGCGGGGCGGGTCTGGGCCACCGCGAACTGCGGGCCACCGCCACCGACATGGACACCATGAAGGTCAACCGAAAGGGCCGGTAGCGGCCTCCCCGTCAGAAGTGCCCTGGCTCCGCCGCCCCTTGGGGAGCGACTCGTTGAGGCGTGATCCGGGTTGCCGAACGGGGCGGTCAAGGTGAGGCAGGTCCTGAACTCGTCCTCCTCCAGGCCGGGCCGAGGGTACGGGTAGTCCTTGGCGGGCAGTTCGGCGTGCAGGGCCCGAACCCCGGTCAGCTCGACGTGGATGGTGGAACCGGGGCGCGTCGCCGTGGTGCTCCGAGGGGTGGAGGACCAGGCCGTCGCGGGAGATCCGGGTGGAGAGCGGCGTTCCCGGCTCGAAGCGGTGCTCCCGCCCGCGCGCCCCGGGAGCCACTCACTCCGCTTCGCCACCCTTCGGGGTGTCCCGTTCCGCCCGGTTACCGTCCAGATCGGCCTGATCGTCGGTGTCCTCCCGGAGCATCTCGCAGGTGATGGCCCAGCGTTCGTGGTCACGCCAGGCGCCGTCGACGAAGAGGAAGTCCGGCGAGAAGCCCTCCAGACGGAAGCCCGCGCGCTCCACCAGGGAGATGGACTGCTTGTTGGACGGCTGGATGTTGGCCTCCAGGCGGTGCAGGCCGAGCGGCCCGAAGGCGTGGCGGAGCACCAGCCGCAGGCCCTCGCTCATCAGGCCGCGCCCGGCGGCGGGCGCGAACGCCCCGTAACCGATGGCACCGCAGCGGAAGGCGCCGTGCACGATGTTGTTGATGGTCAGGTAGCCCGCGATGCGCCCCGTGTTGTGCTCGCAGATCAAGTAGCCCTCGCGCAGCGGCTCCTGGAGCCGCGCCAGGTAGTCGTCGTACGCGCCGTCGGTGGCCGGGGGGAACAGCCACGGGCGGTGCAGGTCGACGCTCTGCCTGGCGAGGGCGGTGAACTCCTCGCGGTCGTCGGCGGTGAAGGGGCGAATACCCGTCCTGGGGCCACGCACGAGATAGCGGTCGGTGCTCGTCATCAGCAGATCCTACGAGGGGCGGTGGCACCGGACCAGCCGTCCCCTCTTCCGGGTGGCACACCGCCCGGCCGTCGGCTCCGGTTAGCCGTGGGCCACCCGGGCCGACGGCGCCGGTGCGGCGCCGAACGGGAACGTGCCGGAATCGTTCAGCGCCACACGGGCGCGTCACTCCCGCAACGTCCGGGCGGCGCCGTCCAGTTCACCGGACCGCCGTCGAAGGTCACCGGGGGCAGGGCGTGCCGCAGCCGCCCAACGGGGCTGTCGGTTTCCCGGAGATAGCGGTCGGGGTCGTAGCCCGGGGAGGGGGCGGGGGCCGTCGCGCCCTCATGGGTGGGCAGTTCGCTCTTGTTCCCCAGGTCGTGCACGAGCCAGCGTGCCGTACGGGCCAGCGCCAGCGTCGCCAGGTGCGAACCGCCCGTCCGGGACTGCTCGGTCAGTGTCCGCAGCACCGCCGCGGCCAGGAGGTACCCGGTGCCGTGGTCCAGTACCTGGGCGGGCAGCGCGCCCGGAGTGCCGGCGCCGTCCGCCTCGATGGCGGCGATGCCGGTCGCCACCTGGACGACGCTGTCGAAGCCGCGCCGGCCGCCCCAAGGGCCGTCGTCGCCCCAGGCGGAGAGCCGCGCCACGACCAGCCCGGGGCGGCGCTCCGCGAGGGCCTCGGGGGCGAGCCCGAAGCGGTCCAGGGCACCGGGGCGGTAGCCGGTCACCACCACGTCCGCCTCGGCCAGCAGCGCCTCGAAGGAGGCGCGGCCGCTGGGCGAACCCAGGTCGAGCGCGGCAGAGTGCTTGCCGAATCCGGTGTCGCGGTGGGCGTCCTGGCTCTCCGGGAGCTGCGGGGCGTCGATGCGCAGGACGTCGGCGCCGAGGAGGGCGAGCGTACGGGTGGCGACCGGGCCGGCGATCACCCGGGTCAGATCCAGGACGCGCAGCCCGGCGGCGGGTAGCACCGGGTCGCCTGCGCGGGCCGGCAACGAGCGCGGCGGGGCGCCGGAACCGAGCGTCTCCCGCGTCAGCAGCGGGTGTCGGGCGACGGCGGTGCCCTGCGGGTGGGCGGACCACTCCTCGGGGGTGCGGGCGGCGATCGCCAGTCCGCCGGCCGCGTAGACGGCGTCCTCGACCTCCTCGGCCCGCAGGCCGGCGATCACGGCCTCGACATCCGCGGGCTCGGCGGTATCCGGGAGGCCCAGTGTGCGGAGCAAACGGGCGCGGTGGTGCGGGTAGTTGGCGTGGGTGCGGAGCCAGCCGTCGGAGGCGCGCCAGAAGCGGGAGAGCGGCGCGAAGGTCGAGGGGGCGCGACCGTCGATGCGCAGGTGCCGCTCGCTGACGAAGGCGGTGGCCACCGCGCCGTCGTCGACCCGTACGGCGCGCAGCGGGCCTCCGTCGCGCGCGGCGGCCAGTTCGGCCGCGGCCAGGGCGCAGGCGGCGACGGTGGCGCGGGCCAGGTCCATGGCCGGGAGTCGGGCCGCCAGCAGGCCGGGCGGCTTGGTGTAGGAGATCCGTTCCGTCAGCCCGGGATCGCCGTCGAGCGCGGCCCAAGCCTGGTCCGTACCGAGAGTCCGTCGCCGTCCCGTGTCATCGCGTTGCGCCATAAACCGAGTCTGGCACTGAGTGTCATCCTTGACCAGAGGGTGACCCCTCGGGACGCCGGACTGCGGGAAGTTGCCGATGACGAACACGGAGGCGACGCGCGTGAACGGGGGCCTGCACGGCGACGGTCGACGCACTCCGGACAGGCACGCCGACACGGCACCGCGTGCCAGCCTGGCGCACCACCCGTCCACTCCACGCAACCCGATGACCTTCATCGCTCCGCCTTACCGCCGGCGGGAGTTGGGGCATCGCGCGTCATCCACAGGACGTCGTCGCACGATGGCGCACGGAGTGACCGTACGCTAGCGTATGGTCATGGTACGAAAACGGGCGAAGGGGACCAACGACGGTGCCGCACGGCAGCGGTTGACCGCGCGGGACTGGGCCGACGCGGCCCTGGCCGCGATGGGCGAGGGCGGACTGGCGGCGGTCGCCGTGGAGCCGTTGGCGTCCCGGTTGGGCACCACCAAGGGCAGCTTCTACTGGCACTTCGCCAACCGAGACGCACTGATCGAGGCCGCCCTGGACCGCTGGGCGCAGGCCCGCACCGAGGCCGCGATCGCCGAGCTGGCGGACGAGCGGGATCCGGGCGAGCGACTCCGCGTGCTGTTCCGGCGGGCGACCCGCCGGGCGCCCGGCGACCCTCTGGAGGTCTCACTGCTGGCCTCCGCCGCGGACCCACGGGTGGCGGCCGCGCTTGCCCGGGTGGCCGACCGCCGGATCGGCCATATCGCCGCCCTCTTCGCCGAGTTGGGCTTCCCCGAGGACGAGGCGCACCGTCGGGGCCTGCTCGCCTACACCACGTATCTGGGGCACACCCAGCTCAGCCATGCCGTGCCGCGGTCCCTCCCCGACGGCGCCGCGCGCGAGCGTCACGTGGACGCGGTTCTGGAAACTCTGTTGCGTCCAGCGGGAACGCCGGGGACAGTTTCGGACGTTCAACCATCGAAGCCTCAGCACCGAGCGACGGAGACCACCGCCGAGAGGGGATGAGAGCGCATTCGAGCACCCAACGGGACCACATGCGCGCCGCGTTGATCGACCGGCGCGGAGCCGCCCCCCGTCCACCGCACACCCTGGAGATCAGCGCGGCCCCTCACACTCGCACGGGGGACGGCACGTCACGCGACGTCCGTCGGTGACGTCCCCCTGGTGAGCGCATCACCTCACCCGCACGGGAGAAACCGTGAGCGAAACCATCCCCTTCCCCCAGGACCGCACCTGTCCCTACCACCCGCCGGCCGCCTACCGACCGTTGAGCGAAGACGGCCCGCTCTCCCACGTTTCCCTCTTCGACGGCCGCACCGTCTGGGCGGTGACGGGTCACACGCAGGCGCGGGTCCTGCTGAGCGATCAACGACTGTCGGCCGACCGGCAGAACCCGGCGTTCCCCGTCCTGATCGAGCGCTTCGCGAACATCCGGCGGGTGCGGACCCCGCTGATCGGCGTGGACGACCCGGAGCACAACACCCAGCGGCGGATGCTGATCCCCACCTTCAGTCTCAAGCGGACCGCCGCGCTCCGGCCGGAGATCCAACGCATCGTGGACGACCTGCTGGATCGGATGCTGGCGCAGGGCCCGCCCGCCGAGTTGGTCTCCGCGTTCGCGCTGCCCGTCCCGTCGATGGTGATCTGCGCGCTGCTCGGCGTCCCGTACGCGGACCACGAGTTCTTCGAGGAGCGGTCCCACCGCCTTCTGCGCGGGCGTACGGCCGAGGAGGGCGAGCAGGCCCGATGCGAACTGGAAGGGTACTTGGCCGACTTGATCGCCCGTAAGGAGGCGGAACCGGGCGACGGACTCCTGGACGAGCTGATCGACAACCAGCTCCGGGCCGGAGCGCTGGAACACCAGGAACTGGTCCGCCTGGCCATGGTGTTGCTGATCGCCGGCCACGAGACCACCGCCAACATGATCTCCCTCGGCACCTTCACCCTGCTCGAACACCCCGACGCGCTGGCCCAGTTGCGGGCCGACGACAGCCTGATCCCGGGCACCGTCGAGGAGTTGCTGCGTTTCTTGTCCATAGCCGACGGCATGGTGCGGGTGGCGACCTCCGACATCGAGATGGCCGGCCAGACCATCCGCGCCGGCGACGGCGTGCTGTTCCCGACGTCGCTGATCAACCGCGACGAGACGGCCTATCCGTCGCCGGACGAACTGGATCTGGGGCGCTCGGCGCGCCACCATCTCGCGTTCGGCTTCGGCATCCACCAGTGCCTCGGCCAGAATCTGGCCCGCGCCGAGATGGAGATCGCGCTACCCTCCCTCTTCAGGCGAATCCCCGATCTGCGACTCGCCGTGCCGGCTGCCGAGATTCCCTTCAAGCCGGGAGACACTCTCCAAGGAATGGTCGAACTGCCGCTCGCCTGGTAGCGCCGATCGGCACCACCGGGGGTGGCTCGTCAACGAAAGGGGTCCGGTCATGCGGATCACCATCGACAAGGACGTCTGTATCGGCTCCGGCCAGTGCGCCCTCACCGCGCCGTCGGTGTTCACCCAGGACGACGACGGATTCAGCGCGCTGCTGCCGGGCCGCGAGGACGGCGGGGGCGACCCGCTCGTTCGGGAGGCCGCCCGCGCCTGCCCCGTGCAGGCCATCGAGGTCACGGAGGACTGACGCCGCACGACCGTCCGCGAACCGCGTCGACGAACGGCCGCGCCCCCAATCGCCCCGCGGTGCCGGGCGACCGCGGCCCGCCGGACGCGTACCGCCGCTGACTCCGCCACGTACGCCAGCCATCCCTTCCGCTACGGCACGGCCCCCTGGGTGACGGGGAGTTCGAGCATCCCGGTGTCCCCCGGCGCACTGGTGACCGTCACCCGCTTCGCCCCGCGGTTGCCCACGTAGGCGGAGTCGCTCGCGGCGATCACCAGCCGCAGCCGGTGCCCCGGTTGGTAACGGTGCACGATGCCCGGGAGTTCCACGGTGAACCGCCGGGTCACATCGGGCACCCGGGCCGGGGCCACCAGCCGGTGCACCAGCGTCTTCTCCCCGTCCGGCGCGATGTCATAGAGCTTGGCGAAGAGCACCAACTTATTGGCCGCGTCCGAGGAGTTCTGCACCCGCTCGGCCTGCGGCGAGACCACCCGCAGCGTCAGCTTCGGTGCGCCCACCACTTCCAGCGGTCGTCCCTGAACCGGCGCCGAGGTCCAGGCCAGGTAGGTGCCCTCGATGTCGTACGGCTCCGGGTCAGGGAAGCCGACCATGCCGGCGAGCGAGTTTTCCGAATGACTGGTGGGCACCCGCAGGTTGCGGTACTCACCGCTGTCGCGGACCACCTCGCCGCGGTCGTCGACCAGCTTGCCGTCCCCGGACAGGTAGAGCCGGCGGCTGCCGCCCGCGGGGAAGGCGGACGAGGTGGCGTAGGCGGGGCCGTTGGTCATCCAGTCCCGGTAGTACGCGAAGGCCGGCCCGGTGGCGGCGGCCGCCTGGTGGCGGAGATAGCGGTCGAACCAGGAGAGGATCCGCTGGCCGACGTAGCTGGTCTCCAAATTGCCCTTGGCCAGGTCGAGTTCGCCCCCGGCCGGGTCCTTCATCCCGCCGCTGTGGCCCCAGGACTGCCAGATCATCTTGACCGGAGTGCCCTGGTCGGCGAGGGTGCGGTAGGTGGCCGCGGCCTCGTTGAGGTTGAAGAGGGTGTCGGCCTGGCCCTGGACGAGCAGCGTGGGCGCCTGCACGGACTTCAGATAGGCGACCGGGGAGACGCTGCGCGCGTACTGGAGCACTGCCCGGGTCCTGTCGGCCGGGTACTGGTGGGAATCCAGCAGGCGCTTGGTGCGGCAGGCCGACGCGACGAAGTGCAGACAGCCGGCGCTGCCGGCGCGCGACAGGCTCAGTCCCGGGTGGAGCAGCCCCTGCGCCTCCCCGAGGAGGAAGAACGCGTTCGTCCATTGGTACTTGTACGCACCGGGCAGGGGGTCGCTGACGCCTTGCGTGCGGTCGGCGTTGTTCGGGTCGAGGGAGTAGGACAGGTCGTTCCAGGTGACCAGCGGGACCAGTGCGTCGATGCGGTGGTCGACCGCGGCGGTGGCCATCTGGATCGCCCCACCGTACGACCCGCCGATCATACCGACCCGGGGGTCGCCGGGCTTGTCCTTGGTGACGAAGTCGACGCGGGTGCCGTCGTTGGCGGCGCGGGTGCCGGCGAGCAGGTCGACGAGTTGACTGGCCGCCTTGCCGTCGATCTCCGGGTCGTCGAGGGAGATCGGGCAGCCCGTCTTGCCGAAGCCCAGGCCGGAGTAGGCGAGCACGACATAGCCGCGGGCGGCGAACGCCCGCGCGATGGCGTCGGTCGAACCGTCGGCCTTGCTGCCGCCGAAGCCGTTGGTGGTCATCACGGCCGGAGCCGGGTGCGCGGCGTCGACACCCAGCGGGCGGTAGAGGTCCGCGTCCACCTCACAGGTGCGGTCACCGGCCCGCACCGACACCTTCAGCGCGGTGACGTCATACGGCGCGGCGGCGCCACCCGCCACGGCGGCGGGGGCGCTCAGGGCGAGGGGCGCGGTGAGGGCCGTACCGGCCAACAGGGCGAGGGAGGTGCGGACCACGGGGCGGAACGCGACTCGGGACACGTTGGGCACGCAGACCTCCAAATGGGCACGTCGTACCAACCAGTCGGTAACGGCGGGCTCATGGTGTGACACAAGCAACGGGCAAGTCAACGCTCACGGCATGCGTCGGTGATAGGACGTCAGTTCAGCTCCCTGGGTGCGGAGATGGGGTGAAACTCCGGGCGGGGAGGGTGTTGGAAAGGCCGCGGGTGGAGCGGCCGATCGTGGGCCGGCCGGGCCGTTGGGCGGGCCGGCCGGCCCCGTCGTCAGACGGTCGCACCTCCGCTTCCCGGCACTCCGCGTAGGAAGTGATCCAGCACGCGGACACCGAAGTGCAGGCCCTCCACGGGAACCCGTTCGTCCACGCCGTGGAACATCTCCTGATAGTCGAAACCCTCGGGCAGCTTCAGCGGTGAGAAGCCATAGCCGACGATGCCCAGGCGGGAGAACTGCTTGGCGTCCGTACCCCCCGACATGCAGAACGGCACGGTGTGGCCATGCGGATCGAACCGCTCGATGCCGGCCCGCATCGCGGCGAACGTCGGGGAGTCCACCGGGGCCTGGAGCGCGACCTCGCCGTGGTGGTAGTCCCAGGTGACGTCGGGGCCGGTGAGTTCGTCCATGGTGGTGCGGAACTCGGCCTCGCCCCCAGGGACGACCCTGCCGTCCACGTAGGCGACGGCGGACCCCGGGATCACATTGACCTTGTAACCGGCCGTCAGCATCGTCGGGTTGGCGCTGTTGCGGACCGTGGGCTCGACCAGCTTGGCGGACGGCCCCAGCTTGGCGAGCAGGGCATCGACGTCCACGTCGGCCCGCTCGGGGTCGATGTCGAGGTCGTGCAGCGCAGCGAGTTCGCGCAGGGCGGCGCGGACGGTGGGGGTGAGCCGCACCGGCCAGTCGTGCGCGCCGATCCGGGACACCGCGTCGGCCAGCCGACTGACCGCGTTGTCGCGGTTGACCTTCGAGCCGTGTCCGGCCCGGCCGTGGGCCGTCAGCTTCAACCAGGCGGTGCCACGCTCCCCGGCCGCGATCGGATAGATCCGCATCCCGCCGCCGGCGTGGAAGGTGAACGCCCCCGACTCGCTGATGCCTTCGGTGCAGCCTTCGAAGAGGGCCGCGTGGTGGTCGGCCAGGAACCCCGAGCCGTCCTCGGCGCTGGCCTCCTCGTCGGCGGTGAACGCCAGCACGATGTCGCGCCGGGGACGCACTCCACTGCGGGCCCACTGCCGGACGACCGCGAGCATCATGGCGTCCATGTCCTTCATGTCGACGGCGCCGCGGCCCCAGACCACGCCGTCGCGGACCTCTCCCGAGAAGGGGTGGACCTGCCAGTCGGCGGCCTCGGCCGGGACCACGTCCAGGTGCCCGTGCACCAGCATCGCGTCGGCGGACGGATCGCTGCCCTCGATGCGGGCGACGACGTTCGTGCGCCCCGGGGTGCGCTCCAGTAGGACCGGCTCGATGCCCGCGTCGGTCAACTGCTCGGCGACGTACTCGGCGGCCGGACGCTCCCGGCAACTGCCGTCGCCGGCATTGCTGGTGTCGATCCGGATCAGCTCCGAGGTGAACCGGACCACCTCGTCGAGCGCCTGCTGATCGACCGCCCCGGAATCCGGGTCGGTCCCGTGCTCCGCCAGCTCTTTCTCAGCCATATTGTTCCTCCACGGCGGACGAGACGACGGTGGTGACCGCCTTGAAACACCGGATGGCTTCGTACATGTCCTGACTGGTATACGCGGCGCGGCGCTCAGCACTGCGCTCCACGCCGGGCACGCATGTCGCCGCCCCCACCAGATGCTCCGCGTCGAACTCCAACTCGAAACGGAACGGGCCGCCGTGGACCGGCTCGTGACGCACCGCGAGCGCCACGCCCTCGCGGGCCGCGACCCGTATCTCGGCCGCCGTACGGGCCGGCGGCCGGCACACCGCCGCGTAACGCGACACGTAGTCCTTGACCGCCACGGCAGGTGCCCTTGGGGCGTACCCCTGAGCGTCCACACAGGTCCGGTCGTCTCCCGTCACCAGCACCACGGGCACGCCGTACTCGGCCACGACCAGAGAGTTGAGGTAACCCTCGCTGGCCCGCGTGCCGTTGACCCAGACGCCGGTGAGCGTGTTGGCGAGGTAGGTGTGGGCCAGCACGCCCTCCGTCCCGGCGCCGGCGTGGTAGCCGACGAAGGCGATGCCGTCGACGTCGCCGTACTGGACGCCCTCGACCATGCTCAGCGCCTTATGACGTCCCGTCAGCATTTCGGCGCGCTCGTCGAGCTGCTCCAGCGGGAGATTACGCATCGTCCAGTGGGCCTCGTTGACGAGGACCTCGTCGGCCCCGCCCTCGAAGAACCCCGCGATGGCGGCGTTGACGTCCGAAGTGAACATGTGACGGCAGCGCTCCCACTGCGGCGTGCCCGGCAGTACATCGGCGGGCCACGTCACGCCCGTGGCACCCTCCATGTCCGCGGAGATCAGGATCTTCACGTCTATCAGTCCCATCGCAGGTGAGAGGCCGTGCGCTCAGCTCTTGAACGATCACGTTACGCGGCCACGAACACCCGTGCCAGGGCTGTGGATAACTCCGGAGGTCTACACCACTGGAGACCAACTGCGGGGCTGGGTGGGGGTGTTCGGCGGGGCGCGCGTTCGCGTGTCGCGTCCGGCCCGCCCACCCGCCCCTCCAGACCCGCCCACCCCCCGAAGGGGGGTGGGCGGCGGGGAAAAAACAAACCTTAGGCAGGGTCGCGGCAGGGTCGCGGCAGGACGCACGGCAGGGAGCGCAGCGGAAACCGCGACAGGGGGCACAGCGGGAAGCGCGACAGGGCGCAGCGGAAACCGCCACAGGGGGGCACAGCGGGAAGCGCGACAAAGTGCGCAGCAGCACGCACGGCCGGGAGCGCAGCAGGATGTGTGGCACGCAGTGCAGCAGGAGGCCCGGAAAGAAGCGCAGCAAGGAAGCCCGGAAGGAGGCGCACCAAGTCGACCGGCGGGAAACGCCTCAGCACCCACCACCCCGCGTCAGGGGCTGCCGTGACGCGCGGAGGGGGCGCGGTTCACTCCAGTTCCTCCTGGCAGCGGTCCAGCCACTCCAGGTCTGCCTGGAGGTGCAGGAGCGCGCCCTCTATCAGCAGGTGCGCGACCCGGTTACCCCGGTCTTCGGAGGCCGCCAGACGGGAGAGTTCCCGCATGGTCTTGAGGTAGTGCCGGCGCTGCTTGTTGATCAGGGCTATCTGGCTGGCGGCCCCGGCGCGGGAGGCGAGCGCGAGCTTGATGAAGAACTCGTCGCGGACCCGTGGTGCAACCGTGGCGTCGCCAAACCACGCGCGCACCGCCTCCCGACCGGCCTCGGTGATCCGGTAGATGCGCTTGTTCGGACGGTCCAGTTGCTCGACCTCCTCGCCCACGATGAGGCCCGCCTTCTCCAACCGCCCCAAGGTGACGTAGATCTGGCCGACGTTCGGCTGGGGATAGCCCGCGCCCAGGAGCGCCTCCAGGGCGTGCTTGAGTTCGTAACCGTGCGCGGGCCCGTTGACCAGCAGTGCCAGGAGTGGCAGCCGCACGCTTTCCCTCTCCCTGTGCCCTTGTTGACCGTGTCAATCGTCCGACCGTAGCCCGGTCCCGTCCGGCGGAGGCCCTACTGGCGGCCGTTCGCCCCGGAGGGGCCGGCAGGCCAGCGTCCCGTTTGGGAGGTCTCCCCCAGGAAGACTTGCCCTGAGGGCCACGACCCGGAGGTCTTTCTTTAAGTTTTTCGGCTCCTACTGTCCGTCCCCTGTGGGCAACAGGTATACACGCGCGTTGTCGACGAGCTCCGCCGGCCCCTGGGCGCGCCCTCCTCCCGCCGGGCGCGGTGCACCGCCCCTCGTCGCTCCTCCATATCCGCCCCGGTGCCCACCCCACCGCTTCCCGCCATCCGGCACACCCATCCCGACATGCGCCACCCCACCACCCCAACTCCCTCCCTCCAGCCCCCGGTTCTCACATCCCGAACGCCCGCCTCGAACCTCGCCCCCTCACCCCAGCGCCCGATACCCAACACCCCACCCCGCTCCCCTGACCACACCCCACCCCTCCCATCACGCACCGCCACCCTCTACTCGCCTGCTGTATACGGGAGTTGAGGATGAACGGAAGAAACCAACATCCCATCGGGTGTGATTTGGCAGTGGAGTTGGGCGCCATACGCCACAAATCCGGGCACGTATCGTTCGACTTCCGTCATTCCGTTGACACCGAAAAGATGCGGCTACCTAACATGCATGCATCACAGCAACTCGCAAGTTGCCGCGCCGACTTGCACCGTAAGAAGTGGATCCCGGCAGATGCTCACAGCCACCGCAGATCGCGGCCACCCGACCCCCGCCCAGGACACGGCCCAGCGCTGGTGGCGCGATGCGGTCATCTACCAGGTCTACGTACGCAGCTTCCGCGACACCACGGGAGACGGCATCGGCGACCTGGCCGGGGTCCGCGGCGGACTGCCGTACCTCAAGAAGCTGGGCGTGGACGGGGTGTGGCTCAGCCCGTTCTTCCCGTCGCCGCAGCACGACCACGGTTACGACGTGGCCGACTACCGCGACGTGGAGCCGGCGTACGGCGACCTCAACGAGTTCGACCGGCTGGTGGCCGACGCGCACCGGCTCGGGCTGAAGGTGCTGCTGGACATCGTCCCCAACCACTGCTCCAGTGAACACCCGTGGTTCCGGGAGGCGTTGGAGGAGGGGCCGGGCGGACCGGCGCGTTCCCTGTTCCACTTCGCGGACGGACGCGGGGAGGCCGGGGAGCTGCCGCCCAACAACTGGCGGGCGATGTTCGGCGGGCCCGCCTGGTCCCGCATCACCGAGGAGGACGGCACCCCCGGGCAGTGGTACCTCCACATGTTCACGCCCGAGCAGCCCGACCTGAACTGGCGCAACCCCGAGGTGGCGGCCGACTTCGACAAGGTGCTGCGCTTCTGGCTGGACCGTGGGGTGGACGGCTTCCGGATCGACGTGGCGGCGGGGCTGTTCAAGCACCCCGAACTCCCCGACTCCCCCGACCCGTCGGCCGACGAACGCACCCGCGACTCGGTCAACCCGCTGGCCTGGAACCAACCCGAGGTGCACCAGGTATGGCGTGACTGGCGGGCGCTGTGCGAGGAGTACACCGCCCGGGACGGTCACGACCGGCTCCTGGTGGGCGAGGTTTCGGTGCGCACCCCGATGGAGCAGGCCGCGTACGTCCGCCCCGATGAGCTGCACCAGGCGTTCTTCTTCCACCTGTTGACCGCGCGGTGGGACGTCGACCTCTTCCGGAAGGTCATCACCGAGGCGTTGACCGACATCGCCAACACGGGGTCGACCGTCACCTGGGTGCTCAACAACCACGACCAGGTGCGGACCGTCACCCGTTACGCGGGCGAACCGGGCACTCCGGAGGCCGCGTTGGGCCCGGCCCGGGCCCGTGCCGCGGCGCTGCTGATGCTGGCCCTCCCGGGGGCCGCGTACGTCTACCAGGGCGAGGAGTTGGGCCTGCCGGAGGTCGACGACCTGCCGGACGAGGTGCTCACCGACCCGATCTTCCACCGGACGGGCAGCCGGCAGCACATCCGGGACGGCTGTCGGGTGCCGCTGCCCTGGTCGGGAGAGGCGGCCCCGTACGGCTTCAGCCCGGCCGAGGGGGCGCGGAGCTGGCTGCCGCAGCCCGCGTCGTTCGCGGCGCACACCGCGGACCGGGCGGTGGCCGACACGGGGTCGTTCTGGCATCTGTACCGCGAGGCGCTCCAGTTGCGCCGGGGCCTGCCGCAGCTCGGCGACGGCACGCTGCGCTGGTTGGAGTCGGAGCCGCAGGTGTTGACGTTCGTCCGGGGCGAGGGGCTGGTCTGTGCGATCAACTTCGGGACGGAGCCGGTGCCGGCCCCGGTGACCGGGACGCCGCTGCTGGCCAGTGGTGACTGCCCGGCGGGAACGCTCCCGGGGGCCACGGCCGCGTGGTGGATGGACCCGGCCCAGCCGTTGCTCCCGTAGGCGGGCGACGGGGCGGAGCAGGGCGGGAACGGGGGCGGGGGGTGAGGTGCCGGCCCCCGCCCCCCTCTGCCGGCGCCCTGCCCGCCATGTCCGTTTGGCGAATGTCACACGCGGTCGCCCTTCTCAATGCGGACCGCCGGCCCGCACGCTTGCGGAGTGCCCGCTTCCAGGGCACCGGCGTCGCTTCCTCGCCACTGCTGGTGGGATACCGGGCGGGCCTCCCGTAGGGAGGCCAGGCGGGCGGCGCACCCAGTGGGACAGGACCTACGCCCATGCACGGATCACGCATCACCCATCGCTCGCGTCGGACACGTTGGGTGTTCGGAAGGCTCTGGACGCGTTTGACGTGGCGCGCGCGTCGCGGATTGGCCGCCCTGGTGGCCGCCGCGGCGACGCTCACCGTGCTGGGCGCGGCGGGGCCCGCTTCGGCGGGCACCGGCGGCGACACCGTGGACGGCGCCAAGGTCGTCTGCACCTCCGACCGGCCGGGCCTGGCCGACGCCCTCTCCCGTGACATCGCCGGCGCGCTCCACGGGCGCGGCGGCACCTCGGCGCTGGCCCTCTACGACCGCCCCTCCGGGACCGACTGCGAGTTCCAGGCCGGCACCCACTTCGACTCCGCGAGCATCATCAAGGTCACGGTCCTGGGGGCGCTGCTGCGGCAGGCGGCGGAGGCGCACCGCGGGTTGACGCCGCACGAGGTCGAGTTGACCACCGCCATGATCACCGAGTCGGACAACGCCTCGACCAACGCCCTGTGGCACCGGATCGGCCGGGCCGGCATCCAGCACTTCCTGGACCTGGCCGGCATGCGTCACACCGTGCCCGGTGCGGACGGCGCCTGGGGCCTCACCCAGATCACCGCCAACGATCAACTCACCCTGATGCGGCTGCTGTCGACGGACAACGCGGTGCTCGACCCGGCGTCCCGGGGCTACGCACTCGACCTCATGCGGAAGGTCGCCCCGGACCAGCGCTGGGGCGTCCCCGCCGGGGCACCCGCCTCCACGACCGCCCACCTCAAGAACGGCTGGCTGCCGCGCCCCCAGGACGGCTGGCGGGTGCACAGCATCGGCTCGTTCGACGGCAACGGCAACGACTACGCCATGGCCGTCCTCTCCAGCGGCAACGACACCATGCGTGACGGGGTGGCCACCGTGGAGGCGGCCGCCAAGGTCATCCACCGGGACCTGGCCGGCGGCGGTCGGCCACCGGGGCACGACGCGAAAATCGTCAACCAACGGTTGACGGGTGCCTGATCGTCAACCTATGGTTGACGCATGACGGAACCCGTAGGCATGACGCATCCCGTTCGCCTCGACGATCTGATCGAGGCCATCAAGAAGAACCGCTCGGACGTACTGGAGCAGCTCTCCGACGCCGTGCTGACGGCGGATCACCTCGGCGAGGTGGCGGACCACCTCATCGGGCACTTCGTGGACCAGGCCCGCCGCTCGGGCGCGTCCTGGACCGACATCGGCCAGAGCATGGGCGTCAGCAAGCAGGCCGCGCAGAAGCGCTTCGTCCCCAAGGGACCGGCCGGCGGCTCCGACTTCGACGTCAGTCAGGGCTTCAACCGGTACACCGACCGGGCCCGGAACGTGGTGGTGGCCGCGCAGAACGAGGCCCACGAGGCCGGCAACACCGAGATCCGCCCCGAGCACCTGGTGCTCGGGCTGCTCCGCGAGCCCGAGGGGCTGGCGTTCCGGGCCCTGGTCGCGCAGGGCGTGACCGCCGAGGCGCTGCGCGAGGCGGCGACCGCGACGCTGCCGCCCGCGGTCGACACGCTGCCCGCCCTCACGCCGTTCGACGTCCAGTCCCGCAAGGCGCTCGAACTCACCTTCCGCGAGGCCCTGCTCCTGGGCCACAACTACGTCGGCACCGAGCATCTGCTGCTGGCGCTGCTGGAGTTGGAGAACGGCTCCGGTCCGCTCACCGGTCTCGGCGTCAACAAGGCGGCCGCCGAGGCGTTCATCGGCAAGGAGTTGGCCGCGATCCTCGCCGCCCGGCAGTAGTAGTAGCCGGGCGGGGCAGGCGCAGAAGGGGCGCGGGGCGACCCAGGGGAACGGGCCGCCCGGTGGGCTCCAGGGGACGACCGCTAGCCCCCTGGGGCCTCGCTCACCCGGCCACCACCCCCTGCGAAGGCGGTTCGATCAGGGCACCGTCCGCCCCGTGTTCGCCAGGGCTTCTCCCGGACCGCCCGTTCAGTGCCGTCCGCGCCGCGTCGCCCCGGGGAGCGACTGTTCGAACCAGACCGTCTTGCCGGTCGTGGTGCGGCTCGTCCCCCATTCCCGGGCCAGCCGGCTCACCACCCTCAGGCCGCGCCCGAATTCGGCGTCGGCCTCCGCGTCCAGCAACTGCGGCAGGGCGTGGTCGTCGTCCGAGACCTCGCACAGCAGGGCGTCGGCGTGTACCAGGCGCAGCACCAACCGCTCGGTGTGCGCGTGTTGGACGGCGTTGGTGACGACCTCACTGACCAGGAGTTGGGCGGTCTCGACGGCCGACGGCAGGCCCCAGGCGGTGAGTTGCCCGGCGACCAGCCGACGGGCCCGGCCGGCCTCCCGCGGGTCCAGCCGCAGCCGCCATTCGGCGACCGACTCCGGCGGGATGCCGTTGAGTCGGGCCATCAGCAGCGCCACGTCGTCCTTGCGGTCGTCGGTGACGTTCAGCGCCCGGATGATGGCGTCGCACGCGTCGTCCATCGAGGCGGCGGGGTGCGCCGCGGACTCCGCCAGCGCGGCCAGCCCCACGCCGATGTCCTCGCCGCGCACCTCCACCAGCCCGTCGGTGCACAGCACCAGACGGTCGCCGGGCGCCACCGGGACCGTCATCGCCTCGAAGGGCACCCCGCCGACGCCGATGGGCGCGCCGGTGGGCAGCCGGAGGAGTTCGCTGCGGCCGTCCGCGGCGCGGACCAGTACCGGCGGGACGTGCCCGGCGTTGGCGAGGGTCAGCCGCTGGCCGATCGGGTCGTAGACCGCGTAGAGGCAGGTGGCCAGGTAGGTGTCGCCGAGCCGCTGGGCGAGGTCGTCGAGGCCGCGCAGGAGCTGGGCCGGCGGCATGTCGATGGCGGCCATGGTCTGTACCGCGGTCCTCAACTGGCCCATCATCGCTGCGGAGTTCAGGCCGTGGCCCATGACGTCGCCGACCACCAGCGCGGTGCGGGAGCCGGGCAGCTTGATGGTGTCGAACCAGTCGCCGCCGACCCGGCCGAGGTGGGTGCCGGGCAGGTAACGGGTGGCGGTGTCGCAGCCCGGCATACGGGGCACGATCTGCGGCAGCATGCTGTTCTGGAGCGTCTCGGCGACGTTCTCCTGGAGGGTGTACATCCGGGCGTTGTCCAGTACGAGGCCGGCGCGGGCGGCGAGTTCGGCTCCCGTTACCCGGTCCATGTCGTTGAACTCCGTGCGCGCCGGGTGCCGCAGCAGGATCATGAAGCCGAGCACCACGGTGCGCGCCTTGAGGGGGACGACCAGCAGCGACCGGCCGTTGATCAGCGGGCTGATGTCGCGCTTCTCGAACTGCGCGGCGATGGCGTTGGCCAACTCCTCGGTGATCCGCGGGATCAACACCGGCTGCCCGGTGGTCATGCACTGGAAGAACGGGGTGTGGACGGGGAACGGCATCGACTCGCCGACCGGGACGACGTCGTCCCAGCGGCCCGGCTCGTCGTTGTGCTCGACGGCGACGCGGTGCCACAGGGTGGTGGCATCGGGCGGGCCGTCGGGGAACCCCTCGCCGGCCACGACCTGTTCGCGCAGGTAGGTGCCGGCGACGTCGGTGAAGCGGGGCACGACGGCCTGGCTGACCTCCTCGATGGTGCGGGTCAGGTCGAGCGAGGAGCCGATCCGGCCGCTGACCTCGTTGAGGAATTCCAGGCGTTCGCGGACCGCCGCGTGTTCGAGGTCCGGCTCCAGTTCGGCGGCGCCCGCCGGCTTCCGCTCGGTCTCCGCCGCCCGTTGGAGTCGGGCGCGCCGCTCGACCCGACGGGGCACGCCCCAGTCCGGCGTCACCGGGACCCGCTCCCGCTGGCTGATCTCCAGTACGGGATAGCCGAGTTCGAGTACCCGGGCGACGATCCGGGCGCTCTCTCGGGGGTTCATGCTCGGCAGGATGTCGGGCAGCCGCCGGGCCAGTTCCCCGGCCCCGGGGAAGTCGGTGTGGAGCGCGAAGCCGGGCGCATGGCGGCGCCGGTCGGCCCCGTGGTCGCCGGGATCGTCGGCGCCCGGCAGCCGGGCGGCGTCCGCGGCGAGGACGAGCAGCCGCTCGGGCCCGGGGCCGGCCAGGGGGTAGGCCCACCACAACAGGTCCACCAGGCCGGCCCCGGCGGCCATCCGGGCCCGGCCCGCCGTGGGGTACGTGGCGCCGCCCCCGAGGTACGCCGCGAGCCCGTGTGCCTCCGGCAACTCCCCCAACGGGTCGCCGAGATCGGCCGGATCGGCCCCGGGGCCGTCCCACTCCTTGGTGCCGAGGGCACCGCTGACCGGTAGCAGGTCGACGGCGGGGGCGCCCACCGCGTCCTCCTTGGCGGCGCCGAACAGCCGGCGTGCGCCGGTGCTCCAGTGGGAGATCAACCCGTCGGCGTCCACCACGACGACGGCGAGCGGGATCCGGCCCGGGATCGCCGCCCGTGGCGCGGGCACCTCGGGCACCGGGTCGGAGTGGTCATCGCCTCGCGCCTGGCCACGCTCCATGGGCGGTTGCTCCTTCGTATGCACCGATCTTGCACCACCGACACCAAGGTACGACCGCGGGCGGATGCGGCGGGTGGCATTCCGCGAAGAGGGCGTGCGCGGGCGCATGCGCGAGTGAGGACGTCGCGTCAGTCCTCGTGCCCCAGTTGGAGGTCCCGCTCCGTCCGGCCGCCCCCCGCGACCCGCAGCACGGTGGCGACCGGCGGGTATCCGGCGGCGATCACGGTGTACTCGCCGGCCGAGAGGTCGACGAAGCGGAACAGCCCGTCGGGGCCGGTGGTCGCGGTGTCCACGACGTTGCCGGCGGCATCGAGGAGGGTGACCCGGGCGTCCTCCACCGGGCGCCCGTCGCCGGCCCGTACGGTGCCGCGCAGCACGGCGCCGCCGGCCAGTTCGATGTCCTGGCGGGTTTCGCGGGACGCCTGGACGCTGACCGGGAGCGCGGCCGGGCGGAACGCCGGGGCGCTGGAGGCCAGGGTGTACTCCCCGGCCACCAACTCCCCGATGACATAGCCGCCTTCGCGGCCGCTGCGGGTGGTGGCCACCACCTCGCCGCGGACGTCGGTGAGGGTGACCATGGCGTCGCGGACGGGGGTGCCGTCGGCGGTGGTGACCGTGCCGGCGAGCCGTCCGGCGCCGCCGAGCACCACGTCCAGCTCCACCGGGCGCTCGCCGACGGTCACGGTGACGGCCTGCGGCTGGTGGCCGCCGGCGGCCGCGATCAGCACGTAGGCGCCGGCCCCCGGGGTGCTCAGGGCGTACCGGCCGTCCTCCCCGGTGGCGCCGCGGCCGATCTGCCGGCCGGCGACGTCGATGAGGGTGAGCGCGGCGCGCGGCACGATGCTGCCGTCGTGGTGCTGGACGGTGCCGCACATCGGGACGCCGGCCGTCGCGGGCGCGGGCGCCCCGGCGTACGCCGGGCGGCCGGTCGGGTAACCGTCCCCGTTGGCCGCGGGGTTGGCCGGGGTGTCGGCCGCGGAGCGGGCCGGTGGGACGGCGGGGTCCGCGGGGTCGCCGTACGGCGGGAATGTGGTCGGTGAGGTCTGTGGGACGTGGGACACCAGGGTGTTCTCTTTCCGGAAGAGGGCGAGCAGGATGCCCAGGACGAGGGCCGGGGCGAGGAAGAGGAGGCTGCCGGGCACGGCCTCGGCGTAGGCGGCGAGGGCGCCGTAGCCGTCCCGCAGCGCGGCGGGCAGGGCGTGTGGCAGGTGCGGGCCCACGAGCCCGCCGGGGAGCGGAAGTTGGGCGCCGAGGCGGTCGACGAGCAGCGCGGCGGCGAGGGCCGCGCCGATGCCACCGCCGAGCCGCCGGAGGCAGACGAGGGCGCCGGCCGGGTCGGGGTCGGGCACGCGGGCGCGGACGGCGCGCACCAGCACCGGCAACACCAGCCCGAGTCCGAGGCCCAGGAGGCCGGCCCACAGGCCGAGGGCCATCCGGGAGGCGCCCGGGCGCGGGTGGCCCAGGAGCCAACTGCCCGCCGCTGCCGCCGCGCAGCCCAGGAACGGGAAGACCATGACGTGGCTGGTGCGGCGGATGATCCGGTCGGCGGTGAACCAGGCCAGCAGCAGCGCGCCCGGCAGGGGCAGCATCGACAGCGCGGACGCGGTGGCGGTGGGGCCGCCGGCCGGCGGCAGGGCGGCCGGGAGGTGGCGGAGCGCCCCGTAGAGGGCGAGGCCGAGGGCCGCGGCAACCAGGCCGGTGCGTCCGAAGAGCACCTCCCGGAGCAGCCGGGGCGGGATCAGCGGCGCGGTGACGAGGCACTCGACGACGGGGAAGAGTGCCGCGGCGGCCAGTGCGCCGCCTCCCAGGCCGAGGACCAGCGGCGCGTCCCAGGGGTAGCGGGTGCCGCCCCAACTGGCCAGCAGGGTCAGGCAGATGGCGAGGGCGGCGAGGAGCAGCGCGCCGACGAGGTCGGGGCGGGGGCGGCGGCCGGTAGGCCGGGACAGCCGTAGCGCGGCCGCGGCAACGGGGAGGAGCAGCAGGCCGAGCGGCACGTTGAGAGTGAGGCTCCAGCGCCAGGCACCGTGGTCGGCGCAGTATCCGCCGACCAACGGGCCGACGAGCAGCCCCACGGCGTAGGTGACGGCGACGGCCGTGCTCCGGCCCCGGCCCGGCCCCTGGTGCGGCGTGGTCTCGGCGAGGGTCGCGTGGACCCCGCTCAGCAGGCCGCCGGCGCCGAGGCCCTGGAGGGCCCGGAACGCGAGCAGTTGGGGCGGCGCGTGCGTCGCCCCGGCCAGCCCCGCACCGACGGTGAAGACCAGCAGCGCGAGGAGCAGGGCGCCCTTCTTGCCGAGCAGGTCGCCCAGCTTGCCTCCCAGGGGCAGGCCGACGGCCGTGGCCAGGAGGCAGGTGGTCACCACCCAGAACGCCGTTGGGTGGCCGGGCAGTTCGGCGGTGAGGGCCGGGAGCGCGGGGACGACGGCGGTCTGGCCGAGGGCCGCGGGCAGCACCAGCGCCAGCAGCACCGGGAGGGGCGCCCTCGGCGGCCGGGGGCCGGAGAGGGCCTTGGGTGGCCCGGCGTTCGCCGGCTCGGCCGGTTGCGGCGCCGGGTCCGCGGTCGCCTCGGCGGCGGTCGGCCCGTCCGGCCGGTCCCGCTCGCTCAGGGTGGTCCCGCCCACGTCCTGCTCCCCTCGTCACGCTGCTGCGGGCGCCCATTTCTCGCACCGGCGACAACAACGATCAAGCGAGGAGAATCGGAACAGGAGGGGCGGGAACGGACGTCAAGTGCCGCATCTGGGGCGCCTCTTGGGCTCCCATCTGGGGTTTCCGCCGACGGGCCGGCCGAAAGCACGGACGACGCCGCCCGAGGGAAACCACCCGAACCGGTGAGCATGACCGCTCCCCGAACGGGTTACGGCGGGAGCCGCCCTCACTTCTCCATGTGGGCCGCGAGGTTGGCGAGGATCGCGTCGTAGATCCGGCCAAGTCCCTTGGGGGCGAAGGTCCGCTCGAAGAAGCCGCCGATGCCGGTGGCGCCCTGCCAGGTGGTGGTGACGACGACCTTGGCGCGGTTCTCGCCGGCCGGGGTGACGACCCAGGTGGTCACCATCGAGGAGTTGCGGTCCTTCTCCACCAACTGGCCGTCGGTCGGCTCGTCGACCTCCAGCAGGCAGTCGCGCACCCGCTTGCTGGTGGCCTGGAGCTTCCAGTGGACGAGGGTGCCCTTGCCGTCGCCGCCCTCACGGACCTCGTACTCGCTGAACTGCTCGGGCAGCAGTTGCCGGCGCGTGCCGCTGTAGTCGGCGAGCGCGTCGAACACATCCTCCGGATCCGCCGCGATCTCGCGCTGCGTGGTGGCCTCTACCTGCCCCATGTGTGCCTTCCTCCAGTAGTCGGCTGCCGGACCTGCGTGCGCCGCCAACCTGCGGTGCGCGGCCAAGCCAACCACCACTGGGCAGCGGGCCCAAATCCGGGTTGACACCCCGGAAGCGAATGTGTGTTCTATTATCGACCCGGGGGCTCGGCAGGATCGCAACAGGAGGCCCGATGCGCTGGGACAATCTGGGCGAAAGCCCATCCGCGCTGTTCGGCACGGATGTCGTCACCCGAACGGTGGACACCCCCGAGTTCCGCGGCATCACCTTCCACGAGGTGCGCGCCCGCTCCCTGGTGAACCGCGTCCCGGGCGCCTCCCGGATGCCGTTCGAATGGACCGTGAACCCGTACCGCGGGTGCAGCCACGCCTGCGTCTACTGCTTCGCGCGGAGCACCCACGGCTACCTCGACCTGGACACCGGCCTCGGCTTCGACACCCAGATCGTGGTCAAGGTCAACGGCCCCGAACTGCTGCGCCGGGAGCTGGCCGCACCCCGTTGGCGCGGCGACCACCTCGCGATGGGCACCAACGTCGACTGCTACCAACGGGCGGAGGGCCGCTACGCCCTGATGCCCGGCATCATCGCGGCGCTGCGGGACCGCGCCAACCCGTTCTCGATCCTCACCAAGGGCACCCTGATCCTGCGCGATCTGGAACTGTTGCGGCAGGCCGCCGGCGTCACCGACGTGGGCATCTCGGTCTCCGTCGGCTTCCTCGACGGCGAGTTGTGGCGCACCGTCGAACCGGGCACGCCCGCCCCCGGGCGCCGCCTGGACGTGGTGCGCACCCTCACCGCCCACGGCATCCCCTGCGGAGTGCTGATGGCCCCGGTGATCCCGTTCCTGTCCGACACCCCGGAGCAACTGCGGGCCACCGTCCGGGCCGTCGCCGAGGCGGGCGCCGACTCGGTCACGCCGCTGGTGCTGCATCTGCGGCCGGGCGCCCGCGAGTGGTTCCTGTCCTGGTTGGGCCGTCACCATCCGCACCTGGTGCGCCGCTACGAGGCGCTCTACGCCGGCGGCGCGTACGCGCCCAGGTGGTACCAGCGCCGGATCACCCGGCAGGTGCACGAGTTGGCGGCCGAGTACGGCCTCGGGCCGTTCCGGCCGGGTCAGGCGCGGCGGATCCGGCCGGAGCCCGCACCGCCTGCCGAGACGGACGAACCGACGCCTGAGGCCACGCAGTTGACGCTGCTGTGAGGCGCCGGACGGGCCCCTGCGCGCCCGGGCGGGCCCGGCGCGACTTTCAGGGACCGGCGGCGTCCAGGGCGCGCGCCAGGCGGTCCCTGGCGGCCGTGCCCGGTGCGCGGCGCCCCGGCGGTCTCCAGAGGTGTGAGTGCCATGCCGGAAGCCTCGGACCCTGACCCCAGGGGCAAGGTCACGTGCGGTGTCCAGGAGGCGTTCCCCAGGAGTGGCCGGGCGGACCGAAATCGGATTGACCGGCGTCCACGACGGACCGGACCCTCGACGGAATGTGCCGGACGGGGAGGCGGATGTCGTGGAGACCGCGATGCGGGGGACGGATGGGGCTGATGAGGGGATGGCGGTGCGGCCGGAGCGGGGGTTGCGGGTACGCGAGATGGCGGAGGCCGATGTCGACGCGGTCGCGGAAGTACGGGTCCGTGGTTGGCGGTCGGCGTACCGGGGGCTGATGCCACCGGCGTACCTGGCGGCGCTGAGCGTGGCGGAGGACGCCGAGCGGCGGCGGGAGTGGTTCGCGCGCCGCCGGCCCGAGGCGTGGGAGCTGGTGGCCGAGCGGTCCGGCAAGGTCGTCGGTTGGCTGGCCGCCGGACCGGCCCGGGATCCCGATCTCGCGCCGGGCGGCGGGGAGTTGTCCGGCCGCTCGCCCGCGGCCGAGCTGCTGGCCCTCTACGTGGCGCCGCCGCTCATCGGGACGGGCGTCGGCCGGGCGCTGTTGGCCGCCGGGACGGCCCGGGCGCGGGCCCGGGGCTTCGGCGCGCTGTCCCTGTGGGTGGTGCGCGGCAACGCCCGTGCCCAACGCTTCTACGAGCGGGCCGGGTTCGCACCGGACGGGGCGGAGCGGTCCGACGACGTGGCCGGTTGGCGCGTTCCGGAGCTGCGCTACCGGCGCCCGCTCCCGTAGGGCGGTGGCCCCGTGCCCCTAGGCGACCGGGCCGGCACGGCCGGCCTCTCCTGGCGCCCTGTCGGCGGCCCAGCCGCTGACCACCCCCGGTGGGTCCTCGTGGACGCCGAGGCGGGCCAGGGATGCCGAGGCGGCCGCGGCCAGCCGGGGATGGGCGGCGGCCGCCCGCAGCGCCGGCACGGCCCGCTTGTCGCCGAGCGCGCCCAGCCCCTCCACGCAGGCCAACGCGACCCGCCAGTACGGGTTGTGCGGGGTCAACAGCCGTTCCAGGGTGGCGATCAGTGCCGGGACGGACTGCGGGGCGCGGAGTTCGGCGAGCAGGCGGACGGGGTGCAGGGCGTAGGCGGTGCGCAGCGGGTTGGTGGCCAGGGCCGCCGCGGCCCGGGCGGTGCGCGGGTCGCCCAGCTTGCCCAGGGCGTGGGCGGCGGTGGCGCAGCGGACCGGTTCGCGGTAGTTGAGCAGCAGGACCAGGGTCTCGAAGGCGCGTTTGTCGCCGGCGCAGCCCAGGATGAAGGCGGCGATCTCCCGTGCCCACAGGGGGCGTTCCACCGCGGTCAGTATCCGGGCGAGTTCCTCGCGGCCGGCCGGGGTGTTCTTGCGGGCCAGCCCGAGCAGCCGCTCGTAGGCGACCAGATCCTGCGGGGAGCGGAGTTCGGCCCGCACCCGGTCCGTCAACTCATGGAATTCGTCTTCCATTTACCGCTCCCCTCCCGCTGGCCGGGCCGGCTCTCCCGGCGTGGCCCGCACCACAACCTCATGCCCCGCATTACCCCTGGCGCTTCGGTTACCCACCGGTTAACCTGCTTCAACGAGCAGCACCCCTGCTCGGGCGGCCTGGTGACGCAGCCGCCGGAGTGTGACGTCGGTTCGGCACACCGCAACAGCACCACGCGTGCGCGGGCACGACAGCCCCGCGCGCGGCATCCACACAGCACGCCCCTCAGGGGGGAAGCAGCGCGGCCTCGGGACAGGGTCCGCCGCGCTCCTCCACAGTAGGCGCCGCCCGCGGTGCCGTGGCTCCCGCGGCCCAACCGCCGCCGGTAGACCGCGCGTTGCCGCAGTGTTCCGCGCCGTGCGCCAGCCCCTTCAGTCGTCACGTTCTCCCCTTGCCCTTACAAGGGGAACACCCTCAGGAGTCTCGTGATGGGCCCTCAGTCCACCCCTGATCTCTCCACCGTCCGCTCCGCGCTGTCCCTGTCCACCGTCGCCGTCGTCGGCCTGGGCACCATGGGCACCGGCATCGCCCAGGTGTTGACCCGCGCCGGCCGCACGGTCATCGGCATCGACACCGACGAGTCCGCGATCCGGCGGGCCCGGGCCGCCCTCGAAACCGCCACCGCCCGCGCCGTGCAGCGGGAGCGGATCACCGAACGGGAGCGGCAGGACGCGCTGTCCCGCTTCCGCACCGCCGGCGATCTGCGGGCCGCCGCCGACGCCGATCTCGTCATCGAGGTGGTGCCGGAGGACTACGACCTCAAGCGGGAGATCTTCGCCGCGCTGGACGGCATCGTGCGCCCGGACACCATCCTGGCCACCGGCACCAACGCGCTGTCGGTGACCCGGCTCGCCGCCGATTCCCAGCGCCCCGAGCGGGTGCTCGGCGTCCACTTCTTCAACCCGGCGCCGGCCATGAAGCTGGTCGAGGTGGTCTCCTCGGTGCTGACCGCGCCGACCGCGGTCGCCGCCGTCACCGACCTCGCCCGCGAGTTGGGCAAGGACCCGATCGCGGTCGGCGACCGCCCGGGATTCGTCGCCGACGGGCTGCTGTTCGGCTATCTCAATCAGGCCGCCGCGATGTACGAGTCGCGGTACGCCACCCGCGAGGACATCGACGCCGCGATGCGGCTCGGCTGCGGCCTGCCGATGGGGCCGCTGGCCCTGCTCGACCTGATCGGCGTGGATACCGCCCGTACGGTCCTGGAGGCGATGTACGCCGAGTCCCGCGACCGGCTGCACGCGCCCGCGCCGATCCTCGGCCAGCTCGCGGACGCCGGGCTGACCGGCCGCAAGGCGGGCCGCGGCTTCTACACCTATGAGGCGCCCGGTTCCGCGACCGTCGTGCCGGACGACCTCACGCCGGCCGGCACCGACGCCGACGGCCGGGCGGCCGGCCGTCCGGTCCGCAGCGTCGGCGTCGCCGGCTCCGGCACGATGGCCAGCGGCATCGCCGAGGTCTTCGCCAAGGCGGGCTTCGCGGTGGTGCTGGCCGCCCGCAGCCAGGAGAAGGCGGAGCGGGCCAAGGCCCGGATCGCCGCGTCGCTGGGCCGCTCGGTGGACAAGGGCCGGCTGACCGCCGAGGCGCGCGACGCGGCGCTGGCGGCGATCACCCCGTCCGGGTCGCTGGACGCGTTCGCCGACGTCGACCTGGCGGTGGAGGCGGTGGCCGAGGAACTGGCCGTCAAACAGCAGTTGTTCCGCACCCTGGACACGGTCTGCAAGCCGGGCGCCGTGCTGGCCACCACCACCTCCTCGCTGCCGGTCGTCGCCTGCGCCCGCGCCACCTCGCGCCCCCAGGACGTCATCGGGATGCACTTCTTCAACCCGGCGCCGGCCATGAAGCTGGTCGAGGTGGTCCGCACCGTCCTCACCGCCGACGACGTGCACGCCACGGTGCGCGCGGTCTGCGCGAAGGTCCGCAAGCACCCGGTGGACTGCGGCGACCGGGCCGGGTTCATCGTCAACGCGCTGCTGTTCCCGTACTTGAACAACGCGGTCAAGATGGTCCAGGAGCACTACGCGTCGCCGGACGACATCGACGCCGCGATGAAGCTGGGCGGCGGCTACCCGATGGGCCCGTTCGAGCTGTTGGACGTGGTCGGTCTGGATGTCTCCCTCGCCATCGAGAAGGTGCTGCACGCCGCGTTCCGCGACCCGGGACTGGCACCGGCGCCGCTGCTGGAGCACCTGGTCGCGGCGGGCTGCCTCGGCCGGAAGACCGGCCGCGGCTTCCGTGAGTACGCCCGGCGCTGACCCGCGGCGGCGCCCCCGGAGCGGGGGCGGGTGGGGCGGACTGCTGGAGCCCTCGGCCGGCGGCCCGCCCCAGGTCACGCGGGTCGGAGCGGCACCTCATGCCGCAGGACGCAGGAATATGCAGTACCTTCCCCACATGTCCCAGCCCGCTCGCCCGCACTCCTCCGACGCCTCCGACTCCCCCACTCCCGGCACCCGCCGGGCGGCCGCCCAACGCCTCAAGATGCGCCGGGAACTCTCGGCCGCCGCCATGGAGCTGTTCGCGACGAAGGGATACGAGGCGACCACGGTCGACGAGATCGCGGCCGCCGCGGGCGTCGCCCGGCGCACCTTCTTCCGCCACTTCCGCTCCAAGGAAGAGGCGATCTTCCCCGACCACGACGACACCCTGGTGCGCGCCGAGGCCGTCCTGGACGCCGCCCCGCCGCACGAGAACCCCCTCGACACGGTCTGCCGCGGCATCAAGGAAGTCATGCGGATGTACGCGTCCGCGCCCGCGGTGTCGGTGGCCCGTTACCGCCTCACCCGTGAGGTACCCACCCTCCGGGAGGCCGAGATCGCCTCGGTGGCCCGCTACGAGCGGCTGTTCACCCGCTATCTGCTGGGCCACTTCGACGAGGGCGCGCACCGCGAGGGCGACGACGACCCGTTGCTCGCCGAGGTCGCCGCGTCCGCCGTGGTCACCGCGCACAACCACGTGCTGCGCCGCTGGCTGCGGGCCGGCGCGGAGGGCGATGTGGAGACCCAGTTGGACCACGCCTTCGAGATCGTCCGGGAGACGTTCGGCGCGGGCATCGGCGCGGGCCGGGCCACCTCCGCGGAGGCGCCGCCGGCCGCCGTCTCCCGGGAGGGCGAGGTACTGGTCGCGGTCGCCCGCACCGACGCCCCCCTCGACGAGGTCATGCGCACCATCCGCAAGGCCCTCAAGGAACACCACTGACCCGAGCCCGCGGCTCCGGGCCCGGGCCCGGGCCCGGGCAAGATCCGTAACGCATCCCACCACCCGCCCCGTTCGCGTCCGCCGTCTTCCCATGGCGGACGCGGGCGGGGCGGTCCCCATTCCGGCCGCGGGCGCCCCAATCGGCGCCGACGCGGGCGCAGTTGAGCGATCATCGCTCATCTGAAGCCCGGTTTACTCAACCGAGAAATTCATGGCACTCAGTGTCTTGCGGGCTGGCACGCGGTGTCATACGTTGTTGGTGTCCGGGCGGCCGGCACACCGATCAACCCCGGTGCGCCGACTGTCCCCGCAAGTACTTCGCGCGCCCGGACGCCTGCGTCACAGGCACCTCCCAGCTACCGCTGGACCCGCGCTCACCCGCGCCATGCCGAGCACCACCGGCCGAACCGACGGCACCGCCCCGCACCACCCCCGACGTTCCCTCAAGCCGTTCCATACGTGCTTCGCCGGAGGCATACCGTGAACCAGATACTCGACGCGATCCTCGCGCCCGACAGTACCCGCGAGGACTTCGCCGCCCTTCTCCTCCCCGAGTCGTACCGCGCGGTCACCGTGCACAAGGACGAGGCCGACATGTTCGCCGGCCTGTCCACCCGCGAGAAGGACCCCCGCAAGTCCCTGCACGTCGAGGACGTGCCGGTGCCCGAACTCGGCCCCGGCGAGGCCCTGGTGGCCGTGATGGCCTCCTCGGTGAACTACAACTCCGTGTGGACCTCGATCTTCGAGCCGCTGTCGACCTTCGGCTTCCTGGAGCGCTACGGGCGGCTCTCGCCGCTGGCCAAGCGGCACGACCTGCCCTACCACGTCATCGGGTCGGACCTGGCCGGCGTGGTGCTGCGCACCGGCCCCGGCGTCAACGCCTGGCACCCCGGCGACGAGGTGGTCGCGCACTGCCTGTCCGTGGAGTTGGAGTCCTCCGACGGCCACAACGACACCATGCTCGACCCCGAGCAGCGGATCTGGGGCTTCGAGACCAACTTCGGCGGCCTGGCGGAGATCGCGCTGGTCAAGTCCAACCAGTTGATGCCCAAGCCGCGGCACCTGAGCTGGGAGGAGGCGGCGGCCCCGGGGCTGGTGAACTCCACCGCCTACCGGCAGTTGGTCTCGCAGAACGGCGCGGCGATGAAGCAGGGCGACAACGTCCTGATCTGGGGCGCCAGCGGCGGCCTCGGCTCGTACGCCACGCAGTTCGCGCTGGCCGGCGGCGCCAACCCGATCTGTGTGGTCTCCAACGACCAAAAGGCGGAGATCTGCCGGAAGATGGGCGCCGAGGCGATCATCGACCGGAGCGCCGAGGGGTACAAGTTCTGGAAGGACGAGCACAACCAGGACCCCAGGGAGTGGAAGCGGTTCGGCAAGCGGATCCGCGAACTGACCGACGGCGAGGACGTGGACATCGTCTTCGAGCACCCGGGCCGGGAGACCTTCGGTGCCTCGGTCTACGTCACCCGCAAGGGCGGCACCATCGTTACCTGCGCCTCGACCTCCGGTTACCAGCACGAGTACGACAACCGCTACCTGTGGATGTCGCTGAAGCGGATCGTCGGCTCGCACTTCGCCAACTACCGGGAGGCATGGGAGGCCAACCGCCTGATCGCCAAGGGCAAGATCCACCCCACGCTCTCCAAGACCTACCGCCTGGACGAGACCGGCCAGGCAGCGCACGACGTCCACCGCAACATCCACCAGGGCAAGGTCGGCGTGTTGTGCCTGGCCCCCGAGGAGGGCATGGGCGTGCGCGACGAGGAGAAGCGCGCCAAGCACATCGACGCGATCAATCTGTTCCGCAACGACGCGCCGGGGCAGCACGCCGGCGCCTCCGGGCGGAACGCCTGAGAATCGGGATCACATGACTGAGCGTCAGAAGGATCGTCCGTGGCTGATGCGGACGTACGCCGGGCACTCCACCGCCGAGGCGTCCAACGAGCTGTACCGGCGTAACCTCGCCAAGGGCCAGACCGGCCTGTCGGTCGCGTTCGACCTCCCGACGCAGACCGGATACGACCCCGACCACGTCCTGGCCCGCGGCGAGGTCGGTCGGGTCGGGGTCCCGGTGTCCCATCTGGGCGACATGCGGCGGCTGTTCCAGGACATCCCGCTGGAGCAGATGAACACCTCGATGACCATCAACGCCACCGCCATGTGGCTGCTGGCGCTCTACGAAGTGGTCGCCGAGGAACAGGGCGCCGACACCGGCAAGTTGGCGGGAACCACGCAGAACGACATCGTCAAGGAGTACCTCTCGCGCGGGACGCACGTCTTCCCGCCGGGTCCCTCGCTGCGGCTGACCACCGACATGATCACGTACACGGTCAACAACATCCCGAAGTGGAACCCGATCAACATCTGCAGCTACCACCTGCAGGAGGCGGGAGCCACTCCGGTCCAGGAGATCTCCTACGCGATGTCCACCGCGATCGCCGTGTTGGACGCGGTGTTCGCGTCCGGCCAGGTCCCCGAGGACCGCAAGGGTGAGGTGGTCGCGCGCATTTCGTTCTTCGTCAACGCGGGCGTCCGGTTCGTCGAAGAGATGTGCAAGATGCGGGCGTTCACGCAGATCTGGGACAGGATCACGCACGAGCGCTACGGCATCGAGAACCCCAAGCAGCGCCGCTTCCGTTACGGCGTCCAGGTCAACTCCCTGGGATTGACCGAGGCGCAGCCGGAGAACAACGTCCAGCGGATCGTCCTGGAGATGCTGGCCGTCACGCTCTCCAAGGACGCCCGCGCCCGCGCCGTCCAACTGCCGGCCTGGAACGAGGCGTTGGGCCTGCCCCGCCCGTGGGACCAGCAGTGGTCGCTGCGCATCCAGCAGGTGCTGGCGCACGAGTCGGACCTGTTGGAGTACGAGGACATCTTCGCCGGGTCGCACGTCATCGAGGCCAAGGTGGAAGCTCTGGTGGCCGACTGCCTGGCCGAGATCGACCGGATCCAGGAGATGGGCGGCGCGATGGCGGCCGTGGAATCCGGCTATCTGAAGTCGCAGTTGGTGTCGGCGCACGCCGAGCGGCGGGCCCGGATCGAGTCCGGCGAGGAGAAGATCGTCGGCGTCAACTGCTTCGAGTCGACCGAGCCCAACCCGCTCACCGCCGGCGGCGAATCCGGCGAATCCGCGATCCTGACGGTGGACCCGGCCAACGAGGAGCGCGTCGTACGGGCCCTGCACGACTGGCGGGACAACCGGGACGAACTGCGGGCGCAGGAGGCGCTCTCGGCGCTGAAGAAGACCGCGGCGGGCACCGCCAACCTCTTCCCGGCGACGCTGGAGTGCGCACGGGCCGGCGTGACGACCGGCGAGTGGGCCTGGGCGCTGCGGGACGTCTTCGGCGAGTTCCGGGCTCCGACGGGCGTCTCGGGCGCACCGGTGGCGGTCACCGCGGAGGCCGGCACGCCGCTGGCGGCGGTCCGCGAGAAGGTCGCGAGGACCGCGGCCGAACTCGGCGGTGGGCGACTGCGGCTGCTGGTCGGCAAGCCCGGCCTGGACGGGCACAGCAACGGCGCCGAGCAGATCGCCGTGCGGGCCAGGGACGCCGGTTTCGAGGTGGTATACCAAGGCATCCGGCTCACCCCGGAGCAGATCGTGGCGGCGGCGGTCGCCGAGGACGTGCACTGCGTGGGGCTGTCGATCCTGTCGGGGTCGCACGCCGCGCTGGTGCCGGACGTGTTGGCGCGGCTGCGCCGGGCCGGAGCGCCCGAACTGCCGGTCATCGTGGGCGGCATCATCCCGTCCGCGGACGCGGCCGCGCTGCGCGAGGCGGGTGTCGCCGCCGTCTTCACCCCGAAGGACTTCGGGATCACGGAGATCATCGGCCGTATCGTCGACGAGATCCGCACCGCGAACAAACTCGACCCCATGGAGGTCCTCGCATGACCGCCCGCCCGTCGCCCGCCACCGCCCCGGCGGGAAGCCTCCCCCAGACCCCGTCCGGGGGTGCCCCCCTCGCTCCTGCCTCTTCTGCCGTGCAGCGCCTGCGTCCGCGCCGTTCCTGCCTGGCGGTGCCCGGCAGCAACCCCCGTTTCCTGGAGAAGGCCCAGGGCCTGCCGGCCGACCAGGTGTTCCTGGACCTGGAGGACGCCTGCGCGCCGCTGGCCAAGCCGGAGGCCCGGCACACCATCGTCACGTTCCTCAACGAGGGCGACTGGACGGGCAAGACGCGGGTGGTGCGGGTCAACGACTGGACCACCGAGTGGACTTACCGGGACGTCGTCACGGTCGTCGAGGGCGCCGGGGCGAACCTCGACTGCATCATGCTGCCGAAGGTGCAGGACGCCGCGCAGGTGACGGCCCTGGACCTGCTGTTGACGCAGATCGAGAAGACGATGGGCCTGGAGGTCGGCCGGATCGGCATCGAGGCGCAGATCGAGAACGCCAAGGGCCTGGTGAACGTCGACGCGATCGCCGCCGCCTCGCCCCGTCTGGAGACCATCATCTTCGGCCCGGCCGACTTCATGGCGTCCATCAACATGAAGTCCCTGGTGGTCGGCGAACAGCCGCCCGGCTACCCGGCGGACGCCTACCACTACATCCTGATGCGCATCCTGATGGCGGCCCGCACCCACAACCTCCAGGCCATCGACGGCCCTTACCTCCAGATCAAGAACGTCGACGGCTACCGCGAGGTCGCCGGCCGCGCCGCCGCGCTCGGCTTCGACGGCAAGTGGGTGCTGCACCCGGGCCAGGTGGAGGCGGCCAACGAGGTCTTCTCACCGTCCCAGGAGGACTACGACCACGCCGAGTTGATCCTGGACGCGTACGAGTGGTGCACGTCCGAGGCGGGCGGGAAGAAGGGTTCGGCGATGCTCGGCGACGAGATGATCGACGAGGCGAGCCGCAAAATGGCGCTGGTGATCGCCGGAAAGGGCCGGGCCGCCGGCATGACCCGCAAGAGCACTTTCGAAGCCCCGGAGGCATGAGCGCGATGCAGTTCGGCCGCACTTACGAAGAGTTCACCATCGGCGACGTCTACAAGCACTGGCCGGGCAAGACGGTGACCGAATACGACGACCACCTGTTCTGCCTGCTGACCATGAACCACCATCCGCTGCACATGGACAGCAACTACGCCGAACAGACCACCGACTTCGGAAAGAACGTCGTCGTCGGCAATTACATCTACTCCCTCCTGCTGGGCATGTCGGTACCGGACGTCTCCGGAAAGGCGATCGCCAATCTGGAGATCGAGTCGCTGAAGCACGTGGCGCCGACGTTCCACGGTGACACGCTCTACGGCGAGACGACGGTGCTCGACAAGACGCCGTCGAAGTCCAAGTCCGACCGCGGCATCGTGCACGTCGAGACCAAGGGCTACAAGCAGGACGGCACCCTGGTCTGCGTCTTCCGGCGCAAGGTGATGGTCCCCACGGCGACCTACATCAAGGAGCGCGGCGGCGAACAGCCCGGCCGCCCCGAGCTCAAGGCCCCCGCGACCCGTAAGGAGAAGTGACCCATGGCGCGTCTCGCACAGACCGAGGGCCTGACCGACATCCAGCGGGAAATCCTCTCCACCGTCCGGGATTTCGTGGACAAGGAGATCATCCCGGTCGCCACCGAGTTGGAGCACCGCGACGAATACCCCACGCAGATCGTCGAGGGCCTGAAGGAACTCGGCGTGTTCGGGCTGATGATTCCGGAGGAATACGGCGGCCTCGGCGAGTCGTTGCTCACCTATGCGTTGACGGTCGAGGAGATCGCCCGCGGCTGGATGAGCGTGTCGGGCATCATCAACACCCACTTCATCGTGGCGTACATGCTCAAGCAGCACGGCACACAGGAACAGAAGGACCATTTCCTGCCGAAGATGGCGGCCGGCGAGATCCGGGGCGCCTTCTCGATGTCGGAGCCGGCGCTGGGTTCCGACGTCTCGGCCATTTCCTCCAAGGGTGTACGGGACGGCGACGATTACGTCCTCAACGGCCAGAAGATGTGGCTCACCAACGGCGGTTCGTCGACGCTGGTGGCGGTGTTGTGCCGGACCGACGAGGGGCACCCGGAGGGCACCGCTCCGCACAAGTCGATGACGACCTTCCTGGTGGAGAAGGAGGCCGGCTTCGGCGAGGTGCGCCCGGGCCTGACCATCCCCGGCAAGATCGAGAAGATGGGCTACAAGGGCGTCGACACCACCGAGTTGATCATGGATGGTCTGCGCGTTCCGGCGGACCGGATCCTCGGCGGCGAGAGCGGGCGTGGCTTCTATCACATGATGGACGGCGTCGAGGTGGGCCGGGTCAACGTGGCCGCGCGCGGCTGCGGCGTCGCCCAGCGCGCCTTCGAACTCGGCGTGTCCTACGCCCAGCAGCGACGGACGTTCGGCAAGCCGATCGCCCAGCACCAGGCCATTCAGTTCAAGCTGGCGGAAATGGCGACAAAGGTAGAGGCCGCCCATGCCATGATGGTTAATGCCGCACGCAAAAAGGACTCCGGGCAACGAAACGACCTTGAAGCGGGCATGGCGAAGTACCTGGCCTCCGAGTACTGCAAGGAGGTGGTCGAGGACGCCTTCCGCATCCACGGCGGCTACGGCTTCTCCAAGGAGTACGAGATCGAGCGCCTCTACCGGGAGGCCCCGATGCTCCTGATCGGCGAGGGCACGGCCGAGATCCAGAAAATGATCATCGGCCGCCGGCTACTTGAGGAGTACCGAATCCAGGGGTGAACGTCCCCTTTGGGTCATTTTCCGGTAGATAAAGATCACACCGTGTCATCGTTCTTCGGCCATGGATTGGCTCTGGCTCTTGGCCAGTTGCCGCTCGCAACCGATAGCATCCCAGGAAAGCCGCCGTCCCCCGTATCCATATGCGGCATCCTCCGCTACGAAGGTCATTCATGCCCCACAGCCAATCCTCTGCACCTCGCGGTCGCGTCCGCCTCGCGCGCGGAGCGTCGCCGTGGCTCCTCCCGACCGTGGCAACGGCAGCGGTCAGCCTGGCCCGCTCCCGCCGGTCGGGACGCTGGGCCGCCGTCGCCGTGCCCACCACCGCACTCGCGGCGGGCATGCTGTGGTTCTTCCGCGACCCCGAGCGAGAGATCGCGTCGGGACGCGTCATCTCTCCGGCCGACGGCGTGGTGCAGAGCATCATGCCGTGGAAGGACGGGCGCACCCGCGTCGCGATCTTCATGAGCCCGTTGAACGTCCACGTCAACCGCGCGCCGCTGGCCGGCACGGTGACGTCCGTGGAGCACATCCCCGGCGGCTTCGTCCCGGCGTTCAACAAGGAGAGCGAGAACAACGAGCGGGTCGTCTGGCACTTCGACACCGAGCTGGGCGACGTCGAGATGGTGCAGATCGCCGGCGCGGTCGCCCGCCGCATCGTGCCGTACGTGCCCCAGGGCGCCAAGGTCGAGCAGGGCGAGCGCGTCGGGCTGATCCGCTTCGGCTCGCGGGTGGACGTCTACCTCCCGGAAGGCGTCGAACCGGCGGTCGAGGTCGGCCAGGCCACTACCGCGGGGGTGACTCGCCTTGACCGTGATTGATCCCGAGACACAGGCGAGCTGGGCGCCGGAGAACGACGACGAGGTCGACGACATGCCGTTGTCGACGCGGTTGTCAATAGCGGACACCCTGACGCTCGGCAACGCCATCTGCGGCTTCATGGCCGTGTACTTCACCACCACCGGCGTGCTCATCCCGCACCTCACGGGGACCGAGGACGGCGGGATGGCGCGGCACAGCGCGGCGATGGCTGTGATCCTGATGCTGCTGGCATCGGTCTTCGACCTCTTCGACGGGCTGGTGGCGCGCAAGCTGCGGGCCTCGGCGATGGGGGCCGAGCTCGACAACCTCTCCGACCTGATCAGCTTCGGGCTGGCACCCGCGTACTTCGTCGTGACCTGGGGCATGGTCGCCCAGGACGCGCACCAGAAGGTGTCGGTGGTCGCGGCGGTGGTGGTCCTCCTGGCGGTGGTGCTCCGGCTCGCGCGCTTCTCCTGCGTCACGATCCGCGACGGCATCTTCCAGGGGATGCCGAGCCCGTTCGGCGCCCTGACCGTCGTCGCCATCGTCCTGCTGGAGCTGCCGTTCCTGCCGACGCTGCTGGCGATCATCGGGGTGGCCTGGCTGATGGTGAGCCGGGTCGAGTACCCCAAGCCGCGGGGCCGGCTCGCGGTGGCGATGCTGAGCTGGATCGTGCTCAGCATGGGCATGCTCGCCGCCTGGGCCCTGGACGCCCCCAACGGCCAGCTGCTGCTCCAGACCGGCTGCGCCCTGCAGATCGTCCTGGGCGCGATGATCCCGGTCTTCGCGACGGCCCGGAGGGTCAACACCTTCCGCGACAACCGCCGCGAGTCGCGCGCCGAATCGCACGCCGCGCACCAGCCCTGACGGGTCGGGGCGGCGGCGCCCCACCGAGCACGGGAAGAGGCCCCGAGCGGAACCATCCGCTCGGGGCCTCTTCTCGTGCCGCGGGTGCCGTGGGCCGCCCCGGCTCAGGCCAGGAAGTCCCGCGCCAACTGCTCGGCCGCGCGTTCCAGCAGCGGCCCCGCCTCGGCCATGCAGCGGGCCGGGTCGGGCTCCAGGTCCGTCAGCGCGTACGCCCGCCGGATGCCGGCCGCGGCCAGCGCCTCCTGGGACAACTGCAACCGTCCGCAGACCGCGGCCACGTCGATGCCCGCCGCCCGCGCCGCCGCGGCGACCCCGGCCGGCGCCTTGCCGTGCAGGGTCTGCGCGTCGAGCGACCCCTCACCCGTGATCACGAACGTCGCCCGGGCCAGCGCCGGGGCGAAGCCCAGCACCTCCAGCATCACGTCGATCCCCGGCCGGAACACGGCGTCCAGCCCGACCAGCGCGCCGTATCCGATCCCGCCCGCGGCACCGGCCCCCGGTGCCAGCGCGTGCTCCGCGGCCTTCGGGCCGACGGCTCGCTCCAGCACCTCGGCGTAGTGCGCCAGGGCCGCGTCCAGGATGGCGACGTCCTCCTCGGTCGCGCCCTTCTGCGGCCCGTAGACCGCCGGCGCGCCCTTGGGGCCGGTCAGCGGATTGTCGACGTCGCTGGCGAGCACGATGTCCGTGGCCGCCAGCCGCGGGTCGAGCCCTGAGAGATCGGCCGTGGCCAGCTCCCGCAGGCCCCCGCCGCCCGGACCGACCGGCGTCCCGTCGGCGGCCAGGAACCGCGCGCCCAGGGCCGCCAACATGCCCGCGCCGCCGTCCGTGGTGGCGCTGCCCCCGACGCCGAACACGATCGAGGTCGCCCCCGCGTCCAGCGCCGCCAGCAGCAGCTCGCCGGTGCCGTACGTGGTGGCGGTGAGCGGCGCGAAGACGCCGCGCGGGAGGTGCTGGAGGCCGGACGCCTCGGCCATCTCCACCACCGCCGTGCCGTCCTCGCGCAACGCGAAGATGGCCGTCACCGGCTCGCCCGTCGGGCCGGTGACCCGCGCCTCGTGCCGGGTGAAACCGGCCGCCAGCGCCGCCGCGGTCGTCCCGTCGCCGCCGTCCGCGACCGGGACCGCCGCCACGTCCAGGCCGGGGAGCACGCGCCGCAGACCGGCCGTGACGTGCTCGGCGACCTGCACGGCCGTGAGCGAGCCCTTGAACTTGTCCGCGGCGATCAGCACCTGTGCTGTGTTTGTCCTTGCTGCGTCCGCCACCGTGTTTCCCCTTGCTTTCGAACTGGCAGTCGCGCCGCTGCGACCCTATCCGCCCGACGCCCCCACGAACAGACCGGAAGAAGATCACCGCGCCCCAGCCACCCGCCCTCACCTGCTTCCCTCCCCTCCCCCGTCTCCATCCACCGCCCCTGCCTCCCCGCACATCTCAGGCCCGCGCTTCTCCTCCCTCCGGCCAGCCCCTAGGCTCGCGCCGTGACGACCATGGACGACGACTACGCCTCTTACCTCGCCGGCCTGCCACGCGTCCTCGCGGGCGCGGGGGTCATCTTCCGTGACGCGGAAGGACGCCTCCTGCTGGTCGAGCCCAACTACCGCGACACCTGGGTCCTGCCGGGCGGCACCATCGAGTCGGACACCGGCGAGACCCCGCGCGAGGCCGCCCACCGGGAAACCGTCGAAGAGATCGGCCTGGACGTCGAGTTGGGCCCGCTACTCGCCGTCGACTGGGTGCGCAGCGCGGCGCGGCCGCCGCTGGTGTCGTACCTCTTCGACGGCGGGGTGCTGACCCCGGAGCAGTTCGCGACGATCCGGGTGCAGGAGGAGGAACTGCTGTCCTGGCGCCTGGTCCACTGGACCGAGGCCGAGCCGCTGCTCGCCAAGGACCTGCGGCTGCGCATCCGCGCCGCCCTGGACGCCTTGGAACACGGCCGCGGCCCGGCGGAACTGGAGGACGGACTCGCGCCGGACGGGCGGCACGGACGGGAGTGAGCCGCGCGGGCTGGGGCGGGCACGCGTGCTGGTTTGAGGGGACGGTGGGGTCGACGGGACCGGGCTGGCTCGGGCAGTCGGTAGATGGGCGAGGCTGACCGGGCCGGCAGGCCAGGCTGGGGCTGACGGGGCGATCGGGGTCGTGGGGGTTGTTGGAGTTGTTGAAGTGGTCGGACCGTTCTGGTCAGTTGGGGTGATCGGGGCGACCGTTGGGGTTCGGCCGTGCACAGCTCCCGTCGCGTAGTACCCCAGCATGAGAACCGTAGGTTGATTCCCTCCCCCCACCCGCGCCGTAGCCTCATTCCCATGAAAGAGATCACGGCACGCATCGCGCGGGTGCCGGGTGTCGTCGGGGTGATGCTCGGGGGCAGCCGCGCACGAGGAACCAACCGCCCCGATTCCGACTGGGACTTGGGGATCTACTACCGAGGCACACTGGACCTCTCCGCGCTGGCGGCACTGGCCGCGGAAGTGACCGGCGACCCCGTCGAGATACATCCGCCGGGCGCCTGGGGGCCCTGGGTCAACGGCGGGGCGTGGCTGGTCCTGCCCGACGGCAGCCATGTCGACTGGATCTTCCGGGACCTCGACCGGGTGCGACGCGTGTGGGAAGACTGCCGCGCCGGCCGCTTCGAGACCGGCATACAGGCAGGGCACCCACTGGGCTTCTGGTCTCCCACCTATCCCGGCGAAGTGGCCCTGGGCCGCGTCCTGGCCGACGACTCCGGGGAGTTGAGCCGCCTCAAGGAGGAGGCCGGGACCTACCCGGAGCCGCTGCGCAAGGCGCTGACGAGCGCCGCCGTCTGGGACGCGGGTTTCTCGGTCGCGATGGCGGCCAAGTCGTCCGCGACCTCGGACGTCCTGCACACTTCCCTGTGCCTCTCCCGTGCGGTGGGTGCGCTCGTCCAGGCCCTACACGCCCACCACGGCGTGTGGTGCCTCAACGAGAAGGGCGCGCTGTCCACGGTGGCCACCCTCCCCCACACACCACCGGACTTCGCCCCGCACGCCATCACGCTCCTCGGCGAACTCGGCCGCACCAGCGACCAGTTGCGCCACTCGCTCGCTCTAGCCGAGCGCCTGGTGGCCGAAGTGCGGGAGGTGGTCGTAGCGCGGGCATGACGGGATGGCGGGTGCATGACGGCACGGCAGGTGCGGCGCAGCCCTGGGGGCGTGTGACGGCACTGCGGGCGCGTGGCCGCACAGCCGGTGGGCGTGGCCACACAGCCGGCATGCCACGGCATGACCGGGCATGTGACGGCACGGCCGGCGTTGCTGATACAGGGGCATGGCCGATCCGATCGGCGTACCCGATAGAGCCGATGCGGGGGACGGCTGCGCGGGGTGGGGTGGGAGGGGGTGGGGGCGGGGGCGGGGCGGGAGAGGGGGGTGGGAGGAGGGCGGGGGGCGGGGGCGAGGGGGTGTGAGGCCCCAGGGTCTCGTCTCGGGCCGCGCTCCCGCCCAGATCAGCTGGTCCGTGCCACACATGCGGACCGGCCCACGTCGACGGACCAACCCAGACCGGCAGACCGGTCCAGACCAACAGGCCGGCCCGCATCGGCGGACCAGTCCAGGTCGGCGGACCGGCCCAGCTCGGCAGACCCGCCCACGGCAAACCAGTCCAGACCGACAGACCAGTCCAGACCGACAGACCAGTCCAGACCGACAGACCAGTCCAGACCGGCGGCCCGGTCTGGACTGGTGAACCGGTCCGGATTGGTGAGCCGGTCCGTCGATGTGGGCGGTCCAGTGGTGGGTCAGGCGAAAGCCTCCGTGGGGAAAAGGCCGTCGGTGGTGCTTTCGAAGGCGAGGAGGCGGCGCTTGCGGTCGAGGCCGCCGCCGTAGCCGGTGAGGCTGCCGTTGGCGCCGACGACGCGGTGGCAGGGGACGACGATGCTGATCGGGTTGCGGCCGTTGGCGAGGCCGACGGCGCGGGACGCGGTCGGGTTGCCGAGCCGTTCGGCGAGTTGGCCGTAGGAGACGGTCCGGCCGTACGGGATGGTGCACAGGGCGGCCCAGACGCGGCGTTGGAACGGGGTGCCGTGCAGGGCGAGCGGCAGGTCGAAGGTGGTCAACTCGCCCCGGAAGTAGGCGTGGAGTTGGGCAATGGTCTCGGCGAAGGGCGGTTCGGTGGGGTCGGCCGGGGTGCCGAAGGTCTCTTGGGGCGGGCGGTGGCGCTGGTCGGTCATGTAGAGGCCGCTGAGGGCGGTGCCGTCGGCGACGAGGGTGAGCGGGCCGACGGGGGTGTCGTCGAGGACGATGTGGGTGATGGGACCAGTGGGTTTCGTAGCGCTGGTAGGGGATGTGGGACCGGTGGGTGTTGTGGTGTTGGAGGTGGGGGTGGGCATGGTGGGGCTCAATTCGTCGGGAGGTAGTTGATGGGGTGGTCGCCGGTGGCCCAGAGGTACTGGACGGCGTAGGCGCGCCAGGGGCGCCAGCGGGCGGAGTGGCGGATCAGGGCGGCGGGCGTCGCGGGCATGCCGAGGTCGGCGGCGGCGCGGCGGAGGCCGAGGTCGGTGGGGGTGAAGGCATCGGGGTCGCCCAGGGCGCGCATGGCGATGGATTCGACGGTCCAGGGACCGATGCCGGGGAGTGCGGCGAGTCGGGCGCGGGCCTCGTCCCGGTCGCTGCCGACGCCGAGTTGGAGGGTTCCGTCGGCGAGGACGGCGATGAGGCCGGTGAGCGTGGTGCGCCGGGTGCGGGGCATCGCGAGGGTCTCGGGGTCGAGTTGGGCGAGGGCGGTGGCGCGGGGGAAGAGGTGGGTGAGGCCGCCGCCGGGGTCGTCGATGGGTTCGCCGTGGGCGAGGACCAGGCGGCCGGCGTGGGTGCGGGCGGCGGCGGTGGAGACCTGTTGCCCGAGGACGGCGCGGACCGCGAACTCGTCGGCGTCGGCGGTGCGCGGCACGCGGCGGCCGGGGGCCTTGTCGACCAGTGGCGCGAGTTGGGGGTCGGTGCGCAGGAGTCCGTCGACGGCCTCGGGGTCGGCGTCGAGGTCGAGCATCCGGCGGCAGCGGGCGATGGCGCCGGCGAGGTCGCGGAGGTCGGTGAGGGAGAGGCGGCAGTCGATGTGGTCGGGGCGGGGGGTGAGGGCGACGATGCCGTGGCCGTAGGGGAGGTCGAGGGTGCGGCGGTAGGCGCCGTTCCGCCATTCCTCGACGCCGGGGACGGCGGTGGCCGCGAGGTGTCCGAAGAGGTTGTCGGGGTTGAGGGGTTGGCGGAAGGGGAGGCGTAGGGCGAGGGTGCCGGGGGCGGTGGTGTGGGGCCCGGGGCCGGTGCGGGTGCGGAGTTCGGTCGGGGAGAGGCCGAAGACCTCGCGGACGGTGTCGTTGAAGGTGCGGATGCTGGCGAATCCGGCGGCGAAGGTGATCTCGGCCATGGGCAGTGCGGTGGTCTCGATCAGGAGCCGGGCGGTTTGGGCGCGTTGGGCGCGGGCCAGGGCGAGGGGGCCGGCGCCGAGTTCGGCGAGGAGTTGGCGTTCGATCTGCCGGGGGCTGTAGCCGAGTTGGGCGGCCAGGCCCGGGACGCCCGCGCGGTCGACGACGCCGTCGGCGATCAGTCGCATGGCGCGGGCGACGAGGTCGGCTCGCTCGTCCCATTGCGGGGAGCCGGGGCTGGCGTCGGGGCGGCAGCGTTTGCAGGCGCGGTAGCCGGCTTGCTGGGCGGCCGCCGCGCTGGGGTAGAACGTCATGTTCTCGGGCTTGGGGGGCACGACCGGGCAACTGGGCCGGCAGTAGATGCCGGTGGTGCGGACGGCGGTGTAGAACCAGCCGTCGAAGCGGGCGTCCTTGGACTGCACGGCGCGGATACAGCGCTCGGTGTCGGTGTGCATGTCTTCAGGATTGCTCAGTCGCGGGGGCGGCGCTGGCGGAAATCCGACATCGACCTTGGCTCATCAGGGCGGACGCCAGTTCCCCTCGTCACCTCGGTTGGCGGCTGTGCCGTTGCCTGCCCTGTTGTCTGGTCCATGAGCTGGTCCATGAGCTGGTTCGTCGCCTGCCGCGTCGCTGTCTGTGCGGCCCGTGGGCCGTCAGTCCGGGCCGAACACCCGGCGTCCCCGTTGCCCGACTCCCGTTCCCACTCCCCCGTCTGCGGGGCTGAGCGGCCGCGGAGGTGCTTCCGGGAAGTCAGCCGGTGGCGTCAGGGTGTTCAGTCCTCGGCGAGGGCGGCCTCGTAGGCGGTGCGGGCGCGGTCGTCGAAGACCACGAAGCGGATCTCGTCGAAGGCGTCGGGGGTGGTGGCGAGGGCGGCGCGGACGGTGGCGACGGCGGTGCGGGCGGCGTCGGCGAGCGGCCAGCGGTAGACGCCGGTGGAGATGGCGGGGAACGCGACGGTGCGGGCGCCGAGTTGGGCGGCGGCGCGCAGCGACTCGGTGTAGCAGGAGGCCAGGAGGGCGCTGCGGTCCTCGGTGCTGGAGTGGACCGGGCCGACGGTGTGGATCACCCAGCGGGCGGGGAGTCGGCCGGCGGTGGTGGCGACGGCCTGGCCGGTGGGCAGGCCGCGGCCGTAGTGGCCGGCGCGCAGGGCGCGGCACGCGTCGAGGATGTCGGGGCCGCCGCGGCGGTGGATGGCTCCGTCCACGCCTCCGCCGCCGAGGAGGGAGGAGTTGGCGGCGTTGACGACGGCGTCGACGGTCTGTTCGGTGATGTCGCCCTGGATGAGGGTGAGGGTGGTGCTCATGGGGTGAGGGTAGGGGCTGGCCGGTGGGGAGGTCAGTGGCCGGTGGTGCACAGGCGGCGCCAGACGGCCTTGGCGGCGTAGTGGCCGGACATGCCGTGGACGCCGGGGCCGGGTGGGGTGGCCTGGGAGCAGAGGAAGACGGCGGGGTGGGCGGTCTCGTAGGGGACGCGGGTGAGTTTGGGGCGGATGAGGAGGCGGAGGCCGGCGGCGGAGCCGGTGGCGGTGTCGCCGCCGACGTAGTTGGCGTTGCGGGCGGCGAGTTGTGGGGGGCCGGCGACGGCGCGGGCCAGGATCAGGTCGCGGAAGCCGGGGGCGAATCGTTCGATCTGTCGCTCGACGGCGTCGGTGGCGTCGCCCTCCCAGCCGTTGGGGACGTGGCCGTAGGCCCAGAAGGTGTGTTTGCCCTCGGGGGCGCGGGTGGGGTCGATGAGGCTGGGTTGGGCGGTGATGAGGAAGGGGACGGAGGGGTCGCGGCCTTGGACGGCGGCGTCCAGGGCGGCGGAGATTTCGCCGCTGGTGGGGCCGATGTGGACGGTGCCGGCGCGGTGGGCGTCGGCGGCGGTCCAGGGGACGGGGCCGGAGAGCGCGTAGTCGATCTTGAAGACGCTGGGGCCGTAGACGACGTTGCGGTAGGCGTTGCCCAGGCCGGCGATGCGGGCGAGCGCGGTCGGGGAGGTGTCGAAGACGTAGGCGCGGGCGGGCGGGAGGTCGTCCAGGCGCTTGACCTCGAAGTCGGTGTGCAGGGCGCCGCCGTGGGTGCGGAGCAGGCCGGCCAGGGCGTCGGAGATGGCCTGGGAGCCGCCGCGGGGCACCGGCCAGCCGTTGGCGTGGGCGGCGAGGGCGAACATCAGGGCCAGGCCGCTGGTGCCGAGGCCGCGGAGCGGGGCGATGGCGTGCGCGGCGAGGCCGGCCAGCAGGCCGCGGGCCTTCTCGTCCTGGAAGCGGCGGTTGAGGAGGGTGACGGGCTGCATGGCGACCAGGCCGAAGCGGGCGTAGGTCACCGGGTCTTGGGGCAGGCCGAGCCATTGGGTGCGGAGGAAGTCGTGGGCCATGGCGTCCCACTTGCCGATGAAGGGGGCGATGAGCCGGCGGTAGGTGCCGGCGTCGTGCGGCCCGAAGGACATCGCGGTCTCGCCGACGGAGTGCGCGAGGACGGCGGCGGTGCCGTCGGGGAAGGGGTGCGCCATCGGGAGGTCGGGGTGGAGCCATTTGAGGCCGTGCCGTTCCAGGGGCATGGCGCGGAAGGCGGGTGAGCCGGCGGCGAGCGGGTGGACCGCGGAGCAGGGGTCGTGGCGGAAGCCGGGGAGGGTGAGTTCTTCGGTGCGGGCGCCGCCGCCGATTCCGTCGCGGGCCTCGAAGACCTCCACGGACATGCCGCGGCGGGCGAGTTCGACCGCCGCTGTCAGGCCGTTGGGTCCCGATCCGATCACCACGGCGTCGAGCATCGTCGGCACCTGCGCCACTCCCCTCGTGTCCGACCCTCGTCGGTGAGGGTCAGTTGGCGGCTGCCAGCAGTCCGAGGATACGCCGCGCCGTTGCGGCGTCCCGTGCCGCGGTGAAGGGGAGTGCGTTGCCGCCCTCGATGCGGAAGGGTTCGCCGGCGACCGTGCCGCTGGCGCCGCCGGCTTCGTGGACGAGGAGGAGTCCGGCGGCGTGGTCCCAGGAGTTCTCCCAGCTGAAGGCGGTGGCGTCGAGCCGGCCCTGGGCTATGTGGAGGTATTCGAGGCCGGCCGAGCCGCAGGGGCGGGGGGCGACGCCGGGGGTGTTGAGGGTGGCCAGGGCGCGCTTTTGGTCGTCGTTGGTGAAGTCGGGGTGGGAGGTGGCGACTTCGAGGGGGGCGTCGGGCGCGGGGTGGCCAGTGGTGAGGGGCGTGCCGTTGAGGCGGGCGCCGGCGCCGCGGCGGGCGGTGGCCATCTGGTCGAGGGCGGGCGCGTACGTCCAGGAGGCGAGGACCTCGCCGCGGTGGGCGAGGGCGACGAGGGTCGCGAAGCCGGGGTCGCCGTGGACGAATTGGCGGGTGCCGTCGACCGGGTCGACGATCCAGACCAGGGCGTCGCCGTGGAGGGCGTCGAGGACGGTGGGGTCGGCGTGCACGGCCTCTTCGCCGACGACGAGGGAGCCGGGCAGGAGCGCGGTGAGGGCGGCGGTGAGGTGCTCTTCGGCGCGCCGGTCGGCGATGGTGACGAGGTCGTGCGGGCCGTTCTTCTCGACGATGTCCTCGGCGGCGAGCTGCCGGAAGCGGGGCATGATCTCGTCGGCGGCGGCCTGCCGGATGGTGGCCTCGACGGCGGCGAGGTCCAGCCCGGAGAGGTCCGGGGTGGTGCTGAGGGTGACGACGTCGGTGAGCTCCGTGGTGTCTCCCGCGGTGTGGGTCTTCAGTGCTTCGATCATGCATCCATCGAACCACGCTCCACTGACACTCCGGACGGCCTCCCGGTGAACTCCGGGTGCTGTGCGGGCTACCGGAGGGTGCGGCGGCGGCCGGAGTGGGGTCGTTCGTCCGCCCCCGACCTGCGGGTGTCACCACGGGTGGGGGGCGGATGACGGAGCGGTACGACGTGGGTCCGGCCGCGTCCTGCGGAGCGGGCCCGGCCGTTGTGGGTCAGCGGCCGACCGCGTATCCCTGCATGCCGCGGGGGTTGGCGGCGGCCGACAGCACTCCGGTGTGGGGGTCGCGGGCGACGGCGCACAGCCGTCCCTCCGTCCAGGCGCCGCCGATCGTGACGTCATGGCCTCGGCTGCGCAGTCCGTCGATGACGGGCTGGCCGATCCGGGATTCGACGGTGACGCTGCCGGGGCGCATGGCGCGCGGGTAGAAGGAGCTGGGGAAGGAGTCGGTGTGCCAGTTGGGGGCGTCGATGGCGCCTTGGAGGTCGAGTCCGCCGCGGACCTGTGGGCGCAGCGCCACGGACAGGAAGAAGTTGAGCTGCCATTGGTCCTGTTGGTCGCCGCCGGGGGTGCCGAACGCCATGACGGGGACGCCGTCGCGCAGGGCGAGGGAGGGGGTGAGGGTGGTGCGGGGGCGGCGGCCGGGGGTGAGGGAGTTGGGCAGGCCGGTTTCGAGCCAGGTCATCTGGAGGCGGGTGCCGAGGGGGAAGCCGAGTTCGGGGATGACCGGGTTGGACTGGAGCCAGCCGCCGGAGGGGGTGGCGGAGACGAGGTTGCCCCAGCGGTCGACGATGTCGATGTGGCAGGTGTCGCCGCGGGTGGCGCCGTCGCGGGCCACGGTCGGTTCGCCGGCGCCGGTCGCGGGGGTGGCCAACGGGTCGAGGCCGCGGGCGCCGGTGGCCACCGCGAGGGCGTGTTTGCTCAGGCGCGGGGTGCGGCCGTCGGGGCTGCCGGGCCGTAGTGCGGGGGAGGCGCGGTGGCCGATGAGGGCGCGGCGGGCGGTGTTGTAGTCGGCGCTGAGGAGGGTGGTGAGCGGGACGTCGTCGGTGGCGTCGCCGTACCAGGCTTCGCGGTCGGCCATGGCCAGTTTGCAGCCCTCGATGAGCAGGTGGACGTAGTCGGGGCCGGCGTGGGCGGGCAACTCCTCGGGGAGCAGGGCGAGTTGTTGGAGGAAGGCGGGGCCCTGGGTCCAGGCGGCGGCCTTGGCGACGGTCCAGCCGTGCCAGTCGTGGGTTACTGGTTGCTCGTAGGTGGCGGCGTAGGCGGTGAGGTCGTCGCCGGTGAGGGTGCCGGCGTGGCGTTCGCCGGAGGTGTCCATGGCGGGGCGGGCGGCGAAGGCGGCGAGCGCCTCGCCGATGAAGCCCTCGCGCCAGATGCGGCGGGCGGCCTCGATCTGCGTTTGGCGGTCGGTGGCGGCGGCCTCGACCTCGGTGAGGAGGCGGCGCCAAGTGGCGGCCAGGGGGCGGTTGGTGAGGAGTTCGCCGGGGCGGACGGGTTGGCCGCCGCGGAGGTAGAGCTCGGCGGAGGTGGTCCACTCGGTGGTGAAGAGGTCGCGGACGGTGGCGATCGTCTGCCCTATGCCTTCGACGGCGGGGTGGCCGTGTTCGGCGTAGCCGATGGCGTAACGGAGCACGTCGGCCAGGGACTTGGTGCCGTGGTCGCGCAGCAGCAGCATCCAGGCGTCGAAGGCGCCGGGGACGGCGGCGGCGAGCGGTCCGGTGCCGGGCACCAGGTCGAGGCCGAGGGAGGTGTAGTGGGCGACGGTCGCGCCGGCGGGGGCCGGGCCCTGGCCGCAGAGCACCTGCACCGGTCCGTCGGCGGGGGCCAGGATGAGGGGGACCTCGCCGGCCGGTCCGTTGAGGTGCGGTTCGACGACGTGCAGGGCGAATCCGGCGGCGACGGCGGCGTCGAAGGCGTTGCCGCCGTCCTCCAGGACGGCCATCGCGGATTGGGAGGCCAGCCAGTGGGTGGTGGCGGCCATGCCGAAGGTGCCTTGGAGGGTGGGGCGGGTGGTGAACACGGGCGGCTCCTCGGGGTCGTGGGGTGTTCCACCGGGTGCGTGGGCGGTGGTGGCGTTCCGATCAGTCGTAGCCTCCCCGTGTGGCCCGGATTCTCACCCGGGATGCGCGCTCGCCCGGTTCTTCCGCGTTCCGTAGGCTCGTTCCATGACCAGTGCCGACGCCCCGAGCAGTGTGGACGGCGGGTCCGTGCGCCGTCCTTTGGTGGCGATCCTGAGCGGTGCCGGGATCTCCACCGATTCCGGGATTCCCGACTACCGCGGTCCGCAGGGGTTGTGGCGGCGCGATCCGGAGGCCGAGAAGGTGGTCACCTACGAGACGTACATGGCGGATCCGGAGATCCGGCGGCGGGCGTGGCGGATGCGGCGGGAGAGTCCGGCGTTGCGGGCGCGGCCGAATGCGGCGCACGAGGCGGTGGCCCGTTTGGAGCGGTCGGGGGTGCCGGTGCGGGTGATCACGCAGAACGTGGACGGTCTGCATCAGCTCGCCGGGATGCCGGCCCGCAAGGTGTTGGAACTGCACGGCACGGCGCGGGAGGTGGCGTGCACGCGGTGTCATGTCCGGTCGTCGATGGCGGAGGCGCTGGAGCGGGTGGCGGCGGGCGAGGTGGATCCGGCGTGCCTGGTGTGCGGGGGGATCTTGAAGTCGGCGACGGTGATGTTCGGGGAGCGGTTGGATCCGCGGGTGTTGGGCGAGGCGGTGGGGGTGGCGAAGGCGGCGGAGGTGTTCTTCGCGGTGGGGACCACGCTCCAGGTGCAGCCGGCGGCGTCGCTGGTGGGGGTGGCGGCGGAGCACGGTGCGCGGCTGGTGATCGTCAATGCCGAGCCGACGCCGTACGACGGCGTGGCCGCGGAGGTGGTGCGGGAGCCGATCGGGACGGCGCTGCCGCGGCTGTTGGGGGCGCTGGGCTGACGCCGGGGCAGTCCGGTCCCTTTTGCCGGGAATGCTGGTGGTCGCGTTACGGTTGACGCCGCTGCCGGCCGCGCGCCGTGCGGGGGAACGGGCAGCCGGTTGTGGAAGGGCGGTAGGGCCGTGCAGGGCAAGCACCACGGTGAGTACAAGGTGCCGGGCGGCAAGCTGGTGGTCGTCGACCTCGATGTGGTGGACGGGGCGCTGCGCGACGTGCGGGTGGCCGGGGATTTCTTCCTGGAGCCGGACGAGGCGCTGGACGCCATCAACGGTGCGTTGGAGGGCGCGCCGGCGGAGACCGATGCGCGGGGGTTGGCGGCCCGGATCGACGCGGCGTTGCCGGCGGGTGCGGTGTTGTTCGGGTTCAGCAGCGAGGCGGTGGGCGTCACGGTGCGGCGGGCGGTCGCGGGCGCCCAGGAGTGGACGGACTTCGACTGGCAGATCATCCACGAGGGGCCGCAGCCGCCGGCGTTGCACATGGCGCTGGACGAGGTGCTGACGGCCGAGGTCGCGGCGGGGCGGCGGCCGCCGACGCTGCGGGTGTGGGAGTGGGACCGCCCGGCGGTGATCATCGGCAGCTTCCAGTCGTTGCGCAACGAGGTCGATGCGCAGGGCGCGGAGCGGCACGGCGTCACGGTGGTCCGGCGGATCTCCGGCGGCGGGGCGATGTTCGTGGAGCCGGGCAACACCATCACCTACTCGCTGTGCGTGCCCAACTCCCTGGTGCAGGGCCTGACGTTCGCGGAGAGCTATGCCTATCTGGACGACTGGGTGCTGGGGGCGCTCGGCGACATGGGCATCAAGGCGTGGTACAAGCCGCTGAACGACATCGCGACGGAGGCCGGGAAGATCGCGGGGGCGGCGCAGAAGCGGATGGTCAGTCCAGTAGGGGCAGAGCGCAGCGCTTCGGCTCGGGGCGGTGACGGGCGACGGGCGGGCGGTGCGGTGCTGCACCACGTGACGATGTCCTACGACATCGATGCGGAGAAGATGGTGCAGGTGCTGCGGATCGGCAGGGAGAAGCTGTCGGACAAGGGCACCACCAGCGCGAAGAAGCGGGTGGATCCGCTGCGTCGGCAGACGGGGCTGCCGCGGGACGAGGTCATCGCGCGGATGATCGCGTCGTTCCGGGCCCGGTACGGCGGGGCGATGGGGTCGGTGTCGGCGCAGGAGCTGGCGCGGGCCGAGGAGTTGGCGGCGGGGAAGTTCAGTTCTCGGGAGTGGCTGACGCGGGTGCCGTAGGGGCGCACCGCGGCCGGTGGGGGCCGGCCGCGGGCCGGGCGGTCAGGGGCGGGGCAGCCAGGCGGGGCGGTCGGCGCCGCGGTGGCTGAGGACGGTGCGGTAGCGGCCGGGGGTGGCGGACATGACGACCTGGTCCGTGACGCCCTGGTAGTGGCCCATGGGGGTGTCGGCGGTGAAGGTCTCCAGCGGGTGGTTCTCGTGCGGGCCGGGCGTGCCGGCCCTTTCGCGGGCGTAGTTCTTGTCGAAGACGCCCATGCTCACCGCCCAGAGGGCGACGCGGGTCAGGGAGATGTGGACGCGGTAGCTGCCGCCCTCGACGGCGCGGCGCCTGAGGGCGCGGCCGATGCCGGCGGCCAGCAGCCAGCCGCAGATGTTGTCGTTGATGACGCCGATCGGCGGCAGCGCGGGCCGGCCCTCGTCGCCCTCCAACATCAGCATCCCGGAGACGGCGCCGGCCACTTGGTCGAAGCCGATCCGGCCGGCCCACGGTCCGGTGCGGCCGTGCAGGGAGACCGTGGCGTGGACGATGCCGGGGCGCAGGGCGGCCGCCTCTTCGGCGGTCAGGCCGATCTTGGCCAGGTAGCCGGGGCGGCGGTTGGCGAAGAACACGTCGGCGCCGCGCAGCAACTCCCGGACGGCGGCGGCGCCTTCGGTCCCGTAGGGGTCGAGGGTGGCCTGGCGCATGCCGACGTTGGCGGTGCAGTAGAGGGTGTCGTGCTCCAGCTCGAAGGGGCGCCAGAGGTTGAGGACGTCGGCGCCGTGCAGGGCGAGGGCGCGGCCGGCGCCGGCGCCGGCGATGACGTGGGCCATGCCGAGGGCGCGGATGCCGTCGAGGGGTTGGGCGGCGCCCGCGGGGAAGGGTTCGGGCTCGCTGTCGCCGATCTTCTCGATCTCGATGAGCGGCAACTCGGCGAGCACGTCCTGGTATTGGGCTTCGGCCATCAGTTCCGCGGTGGTGCGGACCATGGGCAGGACGGTGCCGGCCTCCTCGGCGGCCGCTTCGAGGTCGGTGGCGCGCCAGGTGGCGATGGCCGCCGCGGCGGCGGAGGCGTCGTCGGGGATGCCGAGGAGTTTCGTGGCGGCCAGACTGAGCTTGGGGTAGAAGTTGGCCGGCATGATCCAGCGGTCGTCGGCGGTGCGGTAGAAGCCGATGGTGACGCCGTCGCCGACGATCGCGGGGGTGGCGGGCGGGTAGCCGTTGAGGCGTTCCCAGCGGCCGGGCTCGGAGATGGGGGCGAGGCGGCGGGGGCCGCGGCGCAGGTCCATGGTGATGTCCTGGCCGGCGCCGCCGCGGTCGCGCCAGATCGCGGCCGCCACCGCGGACTTGGTGACGAGGGCGAGCGCCGAGGCGGCGCCCAGCCGCAGCGGGCTGGGGACGATCGGGTCGGCGCCGCGGAAGGTGAGGGTGCCGCCGGTCTCGTCGGGCGTCATGTCGATTCCGGCGAGGATGTCGGCGAGTTCGCGGTGCGGGTCGAAGGCGTCGTCGGTGGCCGGGGCCGCCAGCGCGGCGGTGAGGCGTTCGGTCAGGCGCGGCGCGGACGGCTCGGGCACGGAGTGCTCCTCGGTGTCGTCAGGGGGGTGACGGTCAGGGTGGTGGGCGGGAGCGGCGCGGGGCCGCGCCCGGGGTCGGGGTCGCCGGGCGCGGGGCCGGGGCGGGTCCCGGGCGGGGCGCCCGCTGGTGCCGGGGGCCGTCGGGTAACGGGGGGTGGTGGCTCACCATTCGCTGAACAGGTACTCCTCGCGGTTGGGTTGGGCCTGGCGGCGCAGGTCCGCCTCCACCATCAGCTCGATCAGTTCCCGGAAGTTGACCTTGGGCTGCCAGCCGAGCTCCGCCTCGGCCTTGGCGGGGTTGGCGCAGAGGGTGTCGACCTCGGCCGGGCGGACCAGCGCCGGGTCGAGGTAGACGTACTCGTTCCAGTCCAACCCGACGGCGTCGAAGGCGATTTGGAGCACGTCGCGGACCGAGTGCATCACGCCGGTGCCGATGACGTAGTCCTGGGGCTCGTCGCGTTGCAGCATCAGGTGCATGGCCTGGACGTAGTCCGCGGCATAGCCCCAGTCGCGTCGGGCGTCGAGGTTGCCCAGCGGCAGCTTGGACTGCAGGCCCAGCTTGATCCTGGCCGCCGCGAGGGTGATCTTGCGGGTGACGAACTCGGTGCCGCGGCGCGGCGATTCGTGGTTGAACAGGATGCCGGAGACGCCGAACATGCCGAACGACTCGCGGTAGTTCTTGGTGATGAAGTGGCCGTAGGTCTTGGCGACGCCGTAGGGGCTGCGGGGGTGGAAGTGGGTCGTCTCGTGCTGCGGGGTCTCGGTGACCTTGCCGAACATCTCGGAGGACGACGCCTGGTAGAAGCGGATCTGTTGACCGCGGGGTGCCGAGGTGGAGCCGTTGAAGCCGCTGAACATGCGGATCGCCTCCAGCATGCGCAGCACGCCCAGTCCGGTGACGCCGCCGGTGAGTTCGGTCTGCTGCCAGGACAGCGGGACGTAGGAGATGGCGCCGAGGTTGTAGACCTCGTCGGGCTGGGCGAAGTCGAGGGCCTTGACCAGGCTGCTCTGGTCGAGCAGGTCGCCGTCGACGAGCTTCACGTCGGGCAGTAGCCGGTTGATGCGGGGCCGGTGCGGGTTCGCCTGACCGCGTATCAGGCCCCAGACCTGGTAGCCCTCGTTGAGCAGGTGCTCGGAGAGGTAGGAGCCGTCCTGCCCGGTGATTCCGGTGATGAGTGCGTGTTTGGCCATGTGCTTTCCCCCAGATGCCTGGTGACTGTGTTGTGGACGGTTATGCGCTCGCCATGCGCCCTGAGGCGATCCAGTCGTCGACTGCCCGCGCCGCTTCCTCCGCGTGGTCGCGCATCATCGTGAAGTGGTTGCCCGGTACGTCGATCGCGGTGTGCGGGAACTCCAGGGTGGCCTGCCAGTCGTCTGCGCCGGACCAGGCACCCAAGGGTTCGGTGGCCCGCAGCAACAGGGTGGGCGCGGCGGTCGGTTGCGGCCGCCAGTCGGCGAACAGTTTCGAGTGGGCGGCCGATGCGGTGATCCGGGTGTCGTCGAGGGCGACGAACGCGCCGTCGCGGTCGAGCACCCCCTCGGTGAGCTCCTTCTCCCAGGTCAGGAGCCGGTCCATGATCCGTGGCTCGTACATGTCGCTGAGCACGACGGCGCCCGGGCCGCTCCCCTGCTCCTCCAGGCGGCCGGCCAGCGCCTGGGCGATCAGTGCGCCTCCGGAGTGGCCCATGAGGACGAACGGCCGGCCGTCGGCCAGTCGTTGGACGGCGTCCGCCTGGACCTCCAGCAGTGCGTCGAGGTCGGCGGCCACCGGTTCGCCGGCACGGTAGCCGGGCACCGGGAGCGCCCAGAGGTCCCGGCGGCCGCGCAGCGGCGCGGCGAACCGCACGAACTCGTGCGGGCCGGACGTGGCGACGAATCCGCAACAGCCGATCAGCAGCGGCCCCGCCCCGCCCCGGGCCAGGCGGACGGGGGGCGGCAACTCGCCTGCCCCGTCCGGCCCGTGGTAGGCCGGGCGGTACGCGGACAGGCCGGCCATGGCCAGCATGAACTCCCGTACCCGGTCGGTGTGCACCGCCTCGCGGTACATCTCCCCCAGCGCTCCGGGGCCGCTGGCCCGGCCGGAACCGGGCGCGGTGGCCCCGCCCAGTTCGCCGTGGAGGTGCGCGGCGAGCTCGCGGGGTGTCTGGTGGTCGAAGACGACACCGACGGGGAGCGGGAGGCCGGTGGCGGCACCGAGGCGGTTGCGCAGCTCGGTGGCGGTGAGTGAGTCGATGCCGCATTCGGTGAACAGCGCGCCGGTGTCGATGAGTTCGGGACCGTCGTAGCCGAGGACCTCGGCGGTGAGCGCGCGCACCAGGTCCAGCACGGCGTCCTCGCTGTCCAGCGGGGCGGTGTGCGGCGGGGCGGGCTCGGGGCGCCGCTCGGGTGCGGTGGGGTCCGGGGCGACCGCGGTGGGCTCCGGCGCGCCTCGGGTGCGGGGTCGCGGCCAGTAGCGCCGGCGCTGGAAGGCGTAGGTGGGGAGGTCGATCGTCCGGGCTCCGGCGAGCAGCGGGCCCCAAGTGGTCTCCATGCCGTGGGTGTTGAGCCGGGCGACGGCGGTGAGCAGTGCATGCAGCGGATCGCGGTCGGCGCGTTGGGTGGCGACGCAGACGGCGTCGGAGCCGTCGAGGGTGGCGGCGGCCAGGGCGGTGAGCACGCTGTCCGGGCCGACCTCCACGAACCGGGTCACACCGGCGTCGGACGCGCTCCGCACCGCGTCGGCGAACCGCACCGCCTCGCGCACCTGCCGCACCCAGTACGCGGACGAGCAGAGGTCGTCGGCGGAGGCTGCCTGGCCGGTGAGCGTCGAAACCACCGGAATGCTCGGCGCCCGGTACGTCAACTCGCCCGCGACGGCAGCGAACTCGTCCAGCATGCCGTCCATGCGGTGGGAGTGGAAGGCATGCGACACCCGCAGACGGTTGACCTTCCGACCGTTCGCCCGAGCCCACTCACGCACGGCCTCGACGGCCTCAGCATCACCGGACACCACCACCGCACCCGGGCCGTTGACCGCCGCAAGCGACACCAACTCACCCAAATGCGCGGCGATTTCGTCCTCGCGGGCCTGGACGGCGAGCATCGCCCCACCCTCCGGCAACGCCTGCATCAACCGACCACGGGCGGCAACCAGAGCACAGGCATCCTCCAGCGACAGCACCCCAGCCACCTGCGCCGCCGCCACCTCACCAACCGAATGCCCGATCAACACGTCCGGAACGACCCCGAAGGACTCCAGCAGCCGGAACAACGCCACCTCGAACGCGAACAGCCCGGTCTGGGCATGCACGGTCTGATTCAGCTCGGCCTCGTCAGCGCCCCACACCACCTCACGCAGGGACCCACCCAACGCCCGCTCCAGCCCCTCGACACAGGCGTCGAAAGCCTCGGCGAACACCGGGAAGCGGGCATGCAACTCGCGTCCCATGCCCAGCCGTTGAGCGCCCTGGCCGGAGAAGAGGAAGCCGACTCGGCCACCGCCGGTCGCGGTTGCCTGGCTCCGCACCACGTCGGGGGAGGGTGTGGCGTCGGCCAGCGCCGCCAGGGCGGCCAGGAGTTGGGCGCGGTCGGCGCCCACGACGGTCGCGCGGTGGGGGAACGCGGTGCGGGTCGTCGCGAGGGAGTGGGCCACGTCCAGGGGGGTGAGTTCCGGTCGTTGGCGGATCGATGCGGCCAGTCGGCCGGCCTGGGCGCGCAGGGCCTCCTCGGAGCGGGCGCCGAGCGTCCAGGGCAGCAGGGTGGGCCGGGAGGCCGGCAACTCGCCTGCGGGCGGGGCCTCTTCGGGGGGTACCTGTTCCGGGGTCGGCGCCTGTTCCAGGATGACGTGGGCGTTGGTGCCGCTGATGCCGAAGGAGGAGACCGCCGCGCGGCGCGGGTGGCCGGTCTCCGGCCAGGGGCGGGACTCGGTGAGCAGTTCCACGGCGCCGGCGGACCAGTCGACGTGGACGGTCGGTTCGTCCACGTGCAGGGTCTGCGGCAGCAGTCCGTGCTGCATGGCGGCGACCATCTTGATGATGCCGGCGGCGCCGGCGGCGGCCTGGGTGTGGCCGATGTTGGACTTGATGGAGCCCAGCCAGAGCGGGCGGCCCTCGGGGCGGCCCTGGCCGTAGGTGGCGAGCAGTGCCTGGGCCTCGATCGGGTCGCCGAGGGTGGTGCCGGTGCCGTGGGCCTCCACCGCGTCGATGTCGGCGGCGGACAGGCCGGCGTTGGCCAGTGCCTGGCGGATCACGCGGCGTTGGGACGGACCGTTGGGGGCGGTCAGTCCGTTGGAGGCGCCGTCCTGGTTGACGGCCGAGCCGCGGACCACGGCCAGGATGCGGTGGCCGTTGCGGCGGGCGTCGGAGAGCCGTTCGAGGACGAGCATGCCCATGCCCTCGGCGAAGGCGGTGCCGTCGGCGGCGGTGGCGAAGGAACGGCAGCGGCCGCCGGCGGACAGTCCGCGTTGGCGGGAGAACTCCAGCAGCGCCATCGGCGTGCACATCAGCGTCACACCGCCGGCGAGGGCCAGTGCGCACTCCCCCGCGCGCAGTGCCTGGGCGGCGAGGTGCAGGCTGACGAGGGAGGAGGCGCAGGCGGCGTCCACGGTGACCGCGGGGCCCTCGAAGCCGAGGGCGTAGGCGATCCGGCCGGAGACCAGGCTGGTGGCGTTGCCGGTGTTGAGGTGGCCGGCGGTCGGTTCGTCGGAGCCCAGCAGGATGGTGGTGTAGTCGCCGCCGCTGCATCCCATGTAGACGCCGACCGGCTTCTTGCGGAGGGCGGCGGGGTCGAGGCGGGCGTGTTCCAGTGCGGTCCAGGCGCCTTCGAGGAGCAGGCGTTGTTGGGGGTCCATGGACATCGCCTCGCGCGGGGATATCCGGAAGAAGCCGGCGTCGAAGTCGGCGGCGTCGTAGAGGAATCCGGCCTCGCGGGCGTAGCTGGTGCCGGGGTTCTCCGGGTCCGGGTGGTAGAGGGCGTCCAGGTCCCAGCCGCGGTCGGTGGGGAGGCCGGCGATGCCGTCCCGGCCGGAGGCGACCAGTTGCCACAGGCCGTCGGGGTCGGTGACCTCGCCGGGGTAGCGGCAGCTCATCCCGACGATGGCCACCGGTTCCTGGTGGCGGGCGCGCAGTTCGGCGTTCTCCTGGCGTGCCTGTTGCAACTCCCCGATGACGCGCTTGAGGTAGTCGCGCAGCTTGTCTTCGTTGTTCATCGGTTTCCGTCCCCTCGCCGGTCCGCTCAGTCCCGGGTGTCGTGGGGCCGGTCGGCCAGCCCGAGGTCGTTGTCGACGAGCGCGAACAGTTCGTCGTCGGTCGCCGCGGCCAGGCTGTCGGTTCCGGTCGCTGCGGCGTCGCCGCCGGTGGTGAGTTTGGCCAGCAACGTCGTCAGGCGCCGGGCGAGTTCGTCGCGGGTGTCCTCTTCGAGCTCGGTGGCGAGGGCGGCTTCCAGGCGGTCGAGGTCGCCGAGCACGGTGGTGGTGCCGTCGGTGGTGCGGGTGAGTTCGTCGAGGACGAAGTCGGCCAGTTCGGCGGGGGTGGGGTGGTCGAAGACCAGGGTGGTGGGCAGGCGCAGTCCGGTGGCGGTGCTGATCTGGTGGTGGAGTTCGACGGCGGTGAGGGAGTCGATGCCCAGTTCGCGGAAGGGGCGGTCGGGGTCGAGGGCGTCGGTGGAGGGGTAGCCGAGGACGGCGGCGAGGTGGCCGTTGGTGAGTTCGGTGAGGGTGCGGCGCCGTTCCGGTGCGGGCAAGTCGGCCAGTGTGGCGCGGAGTTGGGCGGTGGTGTCGGCGGCTTCCTCGGGGGTGTCGGTGGTCGCCAGGGCGGTGCGGACCTCGGGGACGTCGTCGAGCAGGGGGCGGCGTCGGGCCAGGGTGAAGCTGGGGGCGAAGGTCGGCCAGTCGACGTCGGCGAGGGTGAGGGTGGTCTCGTCGTGCCGTAGGGCCTGGGCCAGTCCGGCGATCGCGACGGGCGGGGGCATCAGCGGCAGTCCGGCGCGGCGGGCCGCCTCCGCGTTGCCGGCGAGGTTGATCATGCCGATGTCGCTCCAGGCACCCCAGGCCACCGAGGTGGCGGTGCGGCCCTGGGCGCGGCGCCAGGCGGCGAAGGCGTCGAGGAAGGCGTTGGCGGCGCCGTAGCCGGCCTGGGCTCCGCTGCCCCAGGTGCTGGAGACGGAGGAGAACAGGACGAAGGCGTCGAGTTCGTGGTCGCGGAGCAGGGCGTCGAGGTGGCGGGCGCCGGCGACCTTCGCGGTGGCGACGGCGGCGAGTTCGGCCGGGTCGGTGGCGGCGAGGGTGTTGTTGAGGCTGATGCCGGCGGTGTGCACGACGGTGCGCAGCGGCGGGTGGGGGTCGGTTTCCAGGTCGGCGAGCAGCGCGGCGAGGGCGTCGCGGTCGGCGACGTCGCAGGCGGCGAGGGTGACCGCGGCGCCAAGTGTCCTGAGTTCGTCGGCGAGTTCGGGGGCGCCGGGTGCCTGGGGGCCGCTGCGGCTGGTCAGCACCAGGTGTGCGGTGCCGGTGCGGGCGAGCCAGCGGGCGACCTCGGCGCCCAGGCCGCCGGTGCCGCCGGTGATCAGGGCGGTGCCGCGGGTGCGCGCGGTGTCGGGCTGGTCGCCGGTGGGCGGTTGGGCGTCGAGGGGCGCGCGGCGCAGGCGGCGCACGTAGGTGCCACCGGGGCGTACGGCGAGTTGGTCCTCGTCGTCGGCGCCGGTCAGGGCCGCGGCGAGGCGTTCGGTGACGCCGTCGGTGCCGGTCGTGGGGAGGTCGACCAATCCGCCCCAGCGGGCCGGGTGTTCCAGGCCGAGGGCGCGGCCCAGGCCCCAGACCATGGCCTGGGCGGGGTGGGTGACCGGGTCGTCCGGGCCGGTGGTCACCGCGCCCTGGGTGGCCAGCCACAGCGGCGCGTGGGCGCCGGCGTCGCCGAGGGCCTGGATGAGGGTCTGGGTGGCGGTGACGCCGGCGGGGACGACCGGGTCGGGCCGTTCGTCGAGGGCGAGGAGGGAGAGGACGCCGTGGACGGGGTCGGTGGCGGTCTCCTCGGTGAGGCGCTTGGCGAGCTGCTCGCGGTCCGGGGCGGCGGTGACGGTGAGTTCGGTGGTGTCGGGGCCCAGGGTGCGGCGGGCGGCGTCCACCGCCTCGTGCCGGAGCGCGGCGCCGTGGTCGTCGGCGGGCAGGACCAGCAGCCAGCGGCCCGGCACCGGCAGTGGGCCGGTGGTGTCGGGTGTGGTGGTGCGGTGCCAGACGATGCGGTAGCGCAGCCGGTTGAGGGTGGTGTGTTGCTGTTGCCGGCGGTGGTGGGCGGCCATCGCGGGGAGGACCGTTTCGAGCGCCTCGGGGCTGTCCAGGCCGAGGAGGTCGGCGACGGCGGCCGGGTCCTGCTGCTCCACGGCGGTCCAGAAGCCGGCGTCCGTGGCGTCCTGGGCCGGTGTGACGGCGGGGGTGGTGGCGGGTTCGGGCCAGAAGGTGCGGTGTTGGAAGGCGTAGGTGGGCAGCGGGACGCGGCGCGGGTGGGTGGGGGCGAAGTGGGCGGCCCAGTCCACGGGGTGGCCGTGGGCGTGGAGTTGGCCGACGGCCTGGAGGAGGGTGGCGGGCTCCGGTCGGTCGGCGCGCTGGGCGGCGACGATCAGCGGGGCGCGGACCGGCTCGTCGCGCTCGGCACCGTTCGCGGTGTCCGCGGTGTCCGCGAGGGTTTCCCGGGCGGGCACGGTGAGCACGGCGTCGGGGCCGAGTTCGAGGAAGGCGGCGGCGCCGGCCCGGGCGGCGGCTCGGACGCCGTCGGCGAACCGTACGGCGCCGCGGACCTGCCGCACCCAGTAGTCGGGGGTGCGCAGTTCGTCCGGGCCGGCGAGTTCGCCGGTGACGTTGGAGATGACCGGGATGCGCGGCGGGTGGTAGGTGACTGAGGCGGCGGCCGCGGCGAACTCGCTGAGCATGCCGTCCATATGGGCGGAGTGGAAGGCGTGCGAGACCCGCAGCCGGCGGGTCTTGCGGCCGCGGTCGCGCCATAGCCGCTCGCAGGCGTCGACGGCGGGGGCGGCGCCGGAGACGACGACGGAGGTGGGGCCGTTCACCGCGGCGATCTCCAACTCCGGTCCGAGCGCGCCGCTCACCTCGTCGGCGGTGGCCTGCACCGCGAGCATGGCGCCGCCGGTCGGCAGGGCCTGCATCAGTCGGCCGCGGGCGGCGACGAGGGCGGCGGCGTCGTCGAGCGTCAGCACGTCGGCGAGGTGGGCGGCGGTGAGTTCGCCGATGGAGTGGCCGAGCAGCAGGTCGGCGGTGATGCCCCAGGACTCCAGCAGCCGGTACTGGGCGACCTCGACGGCGAACAGGGCGGCCTGGGCGTAGCCGGTCTGGTGGAGTGCGTCGGCGGTGCCGGTCCACATCACGTCGCGGAGCGGCCGGTCGAGGTGTTGGTCGAGCCGGGCGCACACCGCGTCGAGCTCGTCGGCGAACAGCGGGTGGGCGGCGGCGAGTTCGCGGCCCATGCCGGGGCGTTGGGCGCCCTGGCCGGAGAACAGCACCGCGAGCCGGCCGCGGTCGGCGGCGGTGCCGGTGACGACGTCGGCGGCGGGTCGGCCGGCGGCGAGCGCGGCGACGCCGTCGAGCAGTCGGGCGCGGTCCGGGCCGGTGACGACGGCGCGGTGGGTGAGCGCGGCGCGGGTGGTGGCCAGGGAGAAGCCGATGTCGGACGGGGTGGTGTCGGCGTGGTCGGTGAGGTGGGTGTGGAGTCGGGCGGCCTGGTCGCGCAGGGCGGCGGCGGAGTCGCCGGAGAGCACCCAGGGCGTCACCGGCGGGTCCACGTTCCGGGCCGGTTCGGGCGTCGGTGCCGTCAACTCCGGTTCTGTGACGGACTGTTGAGCGGGTGCCTCTTCGAGGACGGCGTGGGCGTTGGTGCCGCCGATGCCGAAGGCGGACACCCCGGCGCGGCGCGGGCGGTCGGCCGCGGGCCAGGCGAGGGTCTCGGTCAGCAGGCGGACGTTGCCGTCGGTCCAGTCGACGTGCGGGGTCGGCTCGTCGATGTGCAGGGTCTTGGGCAGGGCCTCATGGCGCAGCGCGAGGACCATCTTGAGGACGCCGGCGATGCCGGCGGCGGCCTGGGTGTGGCCGATGTTGGACTTGATCGAGCCGAGCCACAGCGGCCGGTCGTCGGCGCGGTCCTGCCCGTAGGTGGCCAGGAGTGCCTGGGCCTCGATGGGGTCGCCGAGGGTGGTGGCGGTGCCGTGGGCCTCGACCGCGTCGATGTCGGCGGCCGACAGTCCGGCGTTGTCCAACGCCTGGCGGATGACGCGCTGTTGGGCGGGGCCGTTGGGGGCGCTGATGCCGTTGGAGGCGCCGTCCTGGTTGACGGCGGTTCCGCGGACGACGGCGAGGATCGGGTGGCCGTTGCGCTGTGCGTCGGAGAGGCGTTCCAGCAGGACCACGCCGGCGCCCTCGCCCCAGCCGGTGCCGTCGGCGGCCGCGGCGAAGGTCTTGCAGCGGCCGTTGGGGGCCAGGCCGCCCTGGCGGCTGAAGCCGACGAAGATCGTCGGGGTGGACATCACGGTGGCGCCGCCGGCCAGCGCGAGGGTGCAGTCGCCCTGTCGGAGTGCCTGGCAGGCCAGGTGCAGTGCCACCAGGGAGGCGGAGCAGGCGGTGTCGACGGTGACGGCCGGGCCTTCGAGGCCGAAGGTGTAGGACAGCCGGCCCGAGATGACGCTGGCCGCGCTGCTGGTGACCATGAAGCCCTCGTCGGCGCCGCCGGCGCGGTGCAACAGGCCCGGGTAGTCCTGGTAGTTGGTGCCGACGTAGACACCGGTGGCGGCTCCGCGCAGGGACTGCGGGTCGATGCCGGCGCGTTCGAAGGTCTCCCAGGCGGTCTCCAGCAGCAGCCGCTGCTGGGGGTCCATCGACAGGGCTTCGCGGGGCGAGATCCGGAACAGCGCGGGGTCGAACTCGCCGGGGTCGTCGAGGAATCCGCCCTCGCGGACGTAGCTGGTGCCGGGCCGGCTGCCGTCCGGGGAGTAGAGCCGCTCCAGGTCCCAGCCGCGGTCGGCGGGGAACGGGCCGATGGCGTCGGTGCCGCCGGCCAGCAGCTCCCACAGGTCCTCGGGGGTGCGGACGCCACCGGGGAAGCGGCAGCCCATGGCGACGACGGCGATCGGCTCGTCGGTGCCCGCGGTGCCGGTGGCGGCGGGAGCCCGGCCGGCCGGTGTCGGTTCCTCGCCGCCGACGTGGCGCACCAGGTGGGCGGCGAGCGCCTGCGGCGTCGGGTGGTCGAAGACCAGGGTGACGGGCAGCCGCAGGCCGGTGGCGGTGCCGAGCAGGCCGCGGAACTCCACGGAGGTCAGCGAGTCGAAGCCGAGCTCGCGGAACGGGCGGTCGGCGGGGACCGCGTCCGCGGAGGCGTGCCCGAGGACGGCGGCGGCCTGCGCCCGGACCAGGTCGAGGACCGTCTGGGCGCGTTCGGAGGCGGGCAGTTGGGCCAGCCGGCGGGCCAGGTCGGGCCCGGTCGTGTGGTCGGGGGCGGTCGTCGGCCGGCCCTGGCGGCTCTCCGGCAGGTCGGCGAGGAACGCCCCGCGGCCCGCCGCAGGCGCTCCGGCGGCCGGGCCGGACCAGTCGAGGTCGGCGAGGGCGATGCGGGTGTCGTCGTGGTCGAGGGCGTGCCGCAGTGCGGTGACGGCGAGTTCGGGGGACATCGCCCGGGCCATGCCGCGGCGGGTCCGGTGGTGGTCGGCGGTGCCCTCGGTGGCCCGGCTGCCGGCCCAGGCGCCCCAGGCGATGGAGGTGGCGGTCAGGCCGTCGGCGCGGCGCTGCTCGGCCAGCGCGTCCAAGTAGGCGTTGGCGGCGGCGTAGTTGGCCTGGCCGGCGTTGCCGAGCGGGTCGGCGAGCGAGGAGAACAGCACGAACGCCGACAGGTCGCGGTCCTTGGTGAGCTCGTGCAGGTTGCGGGCGGCCCGGACCTTGGGGCGGAGCACGGTCTCGAACCGTTCGGGGGTCAGGCCGTCGATGATGCCGTCGTCGAGTACGGCGGCGGCGTGGAAGACGGCGGTCAGCGGCTGGTCCTCGGGCAGTTGGGCGAGGACGGCGGCGAGCGCGTCGTGGTCGGCGGCGTCGCAGGCGGCGAGGGTGACGCGGGCGCCGAGCGCGGTGAGTTCGGCCGCCAGCTCGGTGGCGCCGGGGGCGTCCGGGCCGCGGCGGCTGAGCAGCAGCAGGTGGGCGGCGCCGTCCCGGGCCAGCCGTCGGGCGACATGGGCGCCGACCGCGCCGGTGGCACCGGTGAGCAGCACCGTGCCGTCGGGGGTCCACTGCCGGGCGGGGGCGCGGTCGCCGAGCGGGTCGCGGCGCAGCCGGTGGCCGAAGAGTCCGGTGGCGCGCACCGCCACCTGGTCGTCGTCGCCGGCGAGCGCGGCCGCCAGTCGGTCGCCGGCGCGCTCGTCCAGCGTCTCGGGCAGGTCGATCAACCCGCCCCAGGACTGGGCGAGTTCGCGGGCGGCGACCCGGCCCAGTCCCCACAGGGGTGCCTGGTCGGGGTGGGTGAGGCGGTCGGCGCGGCCGGTGGTGACGGCGCCCCGGGTGGCGACCCACAGGGGTGCGTCGAGGGCGGCGTCGGCGAGTGCCTGGATGAGGGCGGCGGTGGTGGTCAGTCCGGCGGTCGCCGACGGGGCGTCGGCCGCCGGGCGTTCGTCCAGCCCGAGGAGGGAGAGCACGCCGGCGAACTCCCGGCCGTCGGCGGCCTCGGCGAGCCGGGCGGCCAGTGGTGCGCGCCCGTGCTCGTCGTCGGCGATCTCCAGCGGTACGGCATGCGCGCCGTGTCGGTCCAGGGCCCGGGCGCAGGCGTCGACGAGGTCGCCGTCGGCTCCGGCCTGGGTGAGCAGCAGCCAGGTGCCGTGCAGCGCGGGGCGGGCGTCGGTGCGCAGCGGCTGCCAGCGGGTGCGGTAGCGCCAGCCGTCGACGGTGGACTCGGCGCGGTGCCGGGCCCGCCATGCGGAGAGTGCGGGGACGATGGTGCGCAGCGCCTCGGCGTCGTCGAGGGCGAGGGTGCCGGTGAGGGCGTCCAGGTCCGCGTCGTCGACGGCCGCCCAGAACCGGGCCTCGGCGGCGTCCCGTTGGCCGTCGGCGGTGGCGCCGCGGTCCTGGGCGCCGGGCCAGTAGCGCTCCCGTTGGAAGGCGTAGGTCGGCAGCGGCACGGTGCCGGTGTCGGGCCCGAACCAGCGGGCCCAGTCGACGGGCAGGCCCTGGGTGTGGCCCTCGGCGAGCGAGGTGAGGAACCGGCGCGGCCCGCCGTCGTTGCGGCGCAGCGAGCCGACGGTGACCACGGACGCGCCGGCGGTCTGGGCGGTTTCCTGGACGGCGGAGACCAGCAGCGGGTGCGGGCTCAGCTCGACGAAGGTGGTGTGGCCGTCGGCGATCAGCGCGCGGGTGGCCGGCTCGAAGAGGACCGGCTCGCGCACATTGCGGTACCAGTAGGCGGCGTCGGCGGGCGCGTCGAGGAGGGCGCCGGTGACCGTGGAGTAGAGCGGCAGCGTGCCGGGGCCCGGGGTGAGGGGGGCGAGCTCGCGCAGGAGTTGGTCGCGCAGGCCCTCGACGGCGGGCGAGTGGGCGGCGAGGTTGACCCCGCGGACCTTGCGGGCGCGGACGCCGTCGGCCTCGCAGGCGGCGATCAGCTCGTCCAGGGGCTCGGACGCGCCGCAGACCACCACGGAGGACGGGCCGTTGACGACGGCGACGGACAGGGCGTCGCCCCAGTGCGCCAGCCGCGCGCGGACCTCGTCGTGCGGCAGGGCCAGGGAGACCATCTCGCCCTGCCCGTTGACGGAGGTCATGGCGCGGCTGCGGAGCGCGATGACGCGGGCCGCGTCGGCGAGGGTCAGGTGCCCGCTGAGGTGGGCGGCGGCGACCTCGCCCTGGCTGTGGCCGACGACGGCGTCGGGTTCGACGCCGTAGGACTGCCACAGCCGCGCCAGCGACACCATCACGCTGAACAGCACCGGCTGCACCACGTCGACCCGTTCGAGCCCTGGCGCGTCCGGTTCGCCGGTCAGCACGTCGAGGACCGACCAGTCGGTGAAGCGGCGCAGTTCCCGGTCGCAGTCGGTCAGCGCGGTGCGGAACGGCTCGGAGGCGGCGAGGAGTTCGGCGGCCATACCGGGCCACTGGGAGCCCTGGCCGGGCAGCACGAACACGACCTTGCCGCCGGCGAGCCCGGGGGCCGCGGTGCCGGTCACCACATGGGCGGCCGGGGTTCCGGCGGCCAGCGCGGCGAGTCCGGCCCGCAGCGCCGCGGGGTCGTGGTCCACCACGGCGGCCCGGTGCTCGAAGGCGGTGCGGGTGCCGGCCAGCGACCAGCCGAGGCGGTGCGGGTCAGCGTCCGAGCCGTCGGCGTCGAGGTGGGCGCGGAGCCGGTCGGCCTGGGCGCGCAGCGCGGCCGGTGTCCGGCCGGAGAGCACCCAGGGCACGGGGCCGGCCTCCGGGGAGCCGGGCTCGGCGGTCAACGGCGGTTCGACGGCGGGCCGTTCGGCCGCGTCGGGCGCGGGCGCGGCCTCCAGGATCAGGTGGACGTTGGTGCCGCTGATGCCGAAGGACGACACCCCGGCGCGGCGGGGCCGCTCGGCGTCCTCGGGCCAGGGGCGGGCCTCGGTCAACAGCCGGATGGCGCCCGCCGACCAGTCGACGTGGCCGGAGGGCCGGTCGGCGTGCAGGGTCCTCGGCAGCACGCCGTGCCGCAGGGCCAGCACCATCTTGATGATGCCGGCGGCGCCGGCGGCGGCCTGGGTGTGCCCGAGGTTGGACTTCACCGACCCCAGCCACAACGGCCGCTCCGCGTCCCGTTCCTTCCCGTACGTCGCCAGCAGCGCCTGGGCCTCGATCGGGTCGCCCAACGACGTGCCCGTGCCGTGCCCCTCGACCACGTCCACCTCGGCCGCCGACAGGCCCGCGTTCGCCAACGCCTGCCGGATCACCCGTTGTTGGGACGGGCCGTTCGGCGCGGTGAGGCCGTTGGAGGCGCCGTCCTGGTTGACCGCCGAGCCCCGCAGCACGGCCAGCACCTGGTGCCCGTTGCGCCGCGCGTCCGACAGCCGCTCCAGCAGCACCATCCCGACGCCCTCGGAGAAGCCCGCGCCGTCCGCGCCGTCGCCGAACGCCTTGCAGCGGCCGTCGGAGGCGATGCCGCCCTGCGCGGCGAACTCGCCGAAGAGGGTGGGCGCCGCCATCACCGTGACGCCGCCGGCCAGCGCCAGCGCGCACTCGCCGTTGCGCAGCGCCTGGGCGGCCAGGTGCACGGCGACCAGCGACGAGGAGCAGGCCGTGTCGATGGTCACCGCCGGGCCCTCCAGCCCGAGGGCGTAGGAGATCCGGCCGGAGACCACGCTGCCGGTGTTGCCGGTGCCGATGTAGCCGGCCACCTCGGGCGGGGCGGCGGACAGCAGCGACCCGTAGTCCAGTCCGTTGGTGCCCGCGAACACGCCGGTGGCGCTGCCCCGCAGCGTCTCCGGGTCGAGGCCGGCCCGCTCCAGGACCTCCCAGGAGGTCTCCAGCAGCAGCCGCTGCTGCGGGTCCATCGCCAGCGCCTCGCGCGGCGAGATCCCGAAGAAGCCGGCGTCGAAGTCGGCCGCGTCGTAGAGGAATCCGCCCAGGACGCCGGTGGGCGACAGGCTCTCCAGCCGCGCCACGTCCCAGCCGCGGTCGGTCGGGAACGCGCCGATGCCCTCGCCGCCGGACTCCAGCATCCGCCAGAGGTCCTCCGGTGAGGTGACCCCGCCCGGGAAGCGGCAGGACATCGAGACCACCGCGATCGGGTCGTCGGCGCCCGCGCCCGGCGCCGCGGCCAGCGCGGCCGCCGGCAGCGCCCGGGCGTCGGACACCCCCTCGGTGCCGGCGAGTTCGTCGCGCAGGTGGCGGGCGAGCGCGCCGGGGGTCGGGTAGTCGAAGACGAGGGTGGCGGGCAGCGGCAGCCCGACCGCCTCCTTGATGCGGTTGCGCAGTTCCACCGCGGTCACCGAGTCGAAGCCCACGTCGGTGAACGCCTGGTTCTCCCGCACCGCCTCCGGCGTGGCGTAGCCCAACACCGTCGCGACCTGCCCGCGCACCACCTCCAGCAGCACCCGGAGCTGGCCCGCGGCGTCCTGCCCCGCCAGCCGGCCGGCCAGTGCCGGGGCCGCCGGCTCCGCCCGCCGGCTGCCGGCCTGCGCGGCGGCGACCCGTCGCACCTCCGGCAGCTCGTCGAAGAACCGGGTGGGGGACGTGGCGGTGTAGGCGACGTAGTAGCGGTCCCAGTCGATGTCCAGCACGCCGAGGACCGACTCGCCGTCGTCGACGGCCTGTTGGAGCGCGGTCAGCGCGCGCTCCGGCGCCATCTCCGGGATGCCGTGCCGGCGGGCGATCTCCCCGATGCCGGACGCGGCCATGCCGTCGCCGGCCCAGGGCCCCCACGCCACCGACGTGGCGGGCACGCCCGCGTCCCGTAGCTGCTGCGCGTAGGCGTCCAGCGCGGCGTTGCCCGGCGCGTAGTTGCCCTGCCCGGACGCGCCGAAGGTGCCGGCCATCGAGGAGAACAACACGAACGCCGACAGCCGCTCGCCGGCGGTCAGTTCGTACAGGTTGACCGCGCCCTGGACCTTCGGCCGCAGCACCCGGTCCACCTGGCCGGCGGTGAGCCGGTCCAGGACGGCGTCCTCCAGGGCGGCGGCGGTGTGGAAGACCGCCGAGACCGGGCCGACCTCATCGACGACGGCGCGCAGCGCCTCGCGGTCGGCGACGTCACAGCCCCGCACCGACACCCGCGCGCCCAACTCCTCCAATTCCGCTCGCAGTTCACCGGCCCCGGGAGCTTCCTCACCCCGCCGGCTGAGCAGCACCACGTGCTCGGCGCCGCGGGCGGCAACCCAGCGCGCGACATGGGCGCCCAGCGGCCCCGTGCCGCCGCTGATCAGCACGCACCCCGACGGGACCCAGGTCGCGGCGTCCGGCCGCCGGTCGCGGGCGGCCCGCACCAGCCTGCGCACCTGCACTCCGCCCGGCCGCACCGCGACCTGCGACTCCCCGTCCGGGTCGGTCAACACGGCGGCCAGCGCCCGGAACGCCCGCTCCCCCAGGCCCTCCGGGAGGTCCACCAACCCGCCCCAACGGTCCGGGTGTTCCAGGCCCGCCACGCGGCCCAGGCCCCACACGGCCGCCTGCTCGGGGCTGCGCACCCGGTCCCCGGGGCCGGTGGACACCGCACCCCGCGTCAGGCACCACAGCGGTGCGCCGATCCCCGCGTCGCCCAGGCCCTGCACCACCGCGAGGGTGTCGGTGAGCGCCCGCGGCGCCACCGTGCAGTCCGCCCCGCGACCCGCGCCGAACGCCACCAACGACACCACGCCCACGGGCGCGACGACGCCCCCCGCCTCGCCCGTCAGCGCCCCGGTGACCGCGGTCGCGATCTCGCCGCGCCCGTCGCCGTCCCGCAAAGTGACCCGTACCACGGCGGCGCCGTCCCGCTGCCAGCCCGCGACCAGTTGGTCCACCGCGGCGGCGTCCGGTATACCGTCGGAGTCGATCAGCAGCCAGGTGCCGGTCAGCCGCCCGGAGCCGGTGCGGCCGCGCTTCCAGTCGACCCGATAGCGCCACCGGTCCACCAACGACGCCTCGCGGTGCCGCCGGTACCAGGCGGAGAGCGCCGGCACCACGGCCCCCAACTCCCGCCCACCGTCCAGCGCCAGCGTCTCCGCCAGCCCCTCCAGGTCCTCCTGCTCAACCGCCTCCCAGAACCGGCCCTCGACCGGGTCCGCCGCCCGGTCCGCCCCCGCACCGTCACCGCCGGGCGCCGGCGCCTCGACGGCGGTCGGCAGCCAGTAGCGCTCCCGTTGGAAGGCGTAGGTGGGCAGATCGACGCGCCGGGGGCGATACGGGGCGAGGATCTTCCCCCAGGCGACGGGCAGACCGTGAAGGTGTGCCTGGCCGAGCGCGGTGAGGAGTTGGGCCTGGTCACCGTGGTCGCGGCGGAGCGTACCGAGGGTGGCTCCGGTGGCATCGGCGGCATCGAGGGTCTGCTCCACACCGACGGTCAGCACGGGGTGGGCGGACGCTTCGATGAAGACGGTGTGACCGGCGGCGACCGCGGCCCGGACGGCGTCCTCGAAGCGGACGGTCTGACGGAGGTTGCGGTACCAGTAGTCGGCATCGAGGTGTGCAGTGTCGGACGCCTCGCCGGTCAGCGTCGAGAAGAAGCCGACAGAGGTCGTCTCCGGCGCGATCGGGGCGAGGTCGGCCAGGATGCGGTCCCGGAGCGCCTCCACGTGTGGGGAGTGCGAGGCGTAGTCCACCGGGACGCGACGCACGCGAACGCCCTCCGCCTCCCAGGCCGCCTGGAGAGCATCCAGGGCAGCGGCGTCACCCGAAACGACCGTCACCGCCGGCCCGTTGACCGCCGCAACACCCAACCCCTCATAGCCAGCCAGGACCGCTTCCACCTCGGCGGCGGAAAGGGGGACGGACAACATGCCGCCGGCAACGGACAGGGTGGTGATGGCCTGCGAGCGCAGGGCGACGACCCGGGCGCCGTCTTCCACCGACAACGCACCGGCAACAACCGCGGCCGCGATCTCACCCTGACTGTGACCGATCACCGCAGCGGGTTCGACACCAGCCGCCCGCCACGTTGCCGCCAGACACACCATCACCGCCCACAACAACGGCTGGACAACATCGACCCGCTCCAACACAGCCGGATCGGTCGAGCGCGCCACCTCCGTCAACGACCAGTCAACGAACGGCGCCAACGCGCGCTCACACTCAGCCCATCGAGACGCAAACGCCTCCGCCGAATCCAACAGACCAGCCGCCATGCCAACCCACTGCGAACCCTGACCCGGGAACACCAACACCGCACCGGAGCCCGCGCCGACCCCAACACCCTTGATTGCAGAGGGAGTAGGTTCGTCGGACGCCACCGCGGCCACGCCCGCCAGCAGCGCGTCCCGGTCGGCGCCGACCACCACCGCGCGGTAGTCCAACGCCGCCCGCGACGACGCCAACGAGAGCGCGACGTCCGCGGGGGCCAACTCGGGGCGGTCCGCCAGGAACGCGCCCAGTCTCCCGGCCTGGGCCCGCAGTCCCGCCTCGGACTTGCCGGACAGCACCCACGCCACCGGGCCCGCGTCCGCGCGTCCGGGCGCGTCCCCCGCGGCCTCCGGCTCGGGTGCCTGCTCCAGGATCACATGGGCGTTGGTGCCGCTGATGCCGAAGGAGGAGATGCCGACGCGGCGTGCCTGGCCGGTCTCCGGCCAGGGGCGCGCCTCGGTGAGCAGTTCCACGGCGCCCGCGGACCAGTCGACGTGCGGGGTGGGCTCGTCGACGTGCAACGTCTTCGGCAGCACGCCGTGTTGCATGGCCTGGACCATCTTGATGATGCCCGCGGCACCGGCGGCGGCCTGGGTGTGGCCGAGGTTGGACTTGATCGAGCCCAGCCACAGCGGGTGACCGGTGTCCCGGTCCTGGCCGTAGGTCGCGAGCAGTGCCTGCGCCTCGATCGGGTCGCCCAGCTTGGTGCCGGTGCCGTGCGCCTCCACCGCGTCGATCTGCTCGCCGGACAGGTGCGCGTTGGCCAACGCCTGGCGGATCACGCGTTGTTGGGACGGGCCGTTGGGGGCGGTCAGGCCGCTGCTGGCGCCGTCCTGGTTGACTGCGGTGCCGCGGATGACGGCGAGGACGGGGTGCCCGTTGCGCTGCGCGTCGGACAGCCGCTCCAGCAGCAGCACGCCCACGCCCTCGCTCCAGCCGGTGCCATCGGCCGCGGCGGCGAACGACTTGGAGCGGCCGCTGGGGGCCAGGCCGCCCTGCCGGCTGAAGTCGACGAAGGTGCCGGGGGTGGACATCACGGCCACGCCGCCGGCCAGCGCCAGTCCGCATTCCCGCTGGCGGAGGGCCTGGACCGCGAGGTGCAGGGCGACCAGGGAGGAGGAGCAGGCGGTGTCGACGGTCACCGCGGGGCCTTCGAGGCCGAAGGTGTAGGCGACCCGGCCGGAGACCACGCTGCCGGCGTTGCCGGTGCTCATGAAGCCGGCCGACTGCTCCGGCACGGCGCGCACGCCGGCCGTGTAGTCGTGGTACATGACGCCGGTGAAGACGCCGGTGCGGCTGCCGCGCAGCGAGGTCGGGTCCAGGCCGGCGCGTTCCAGGGCCTCCCAGGAGGTCTCCAGCATCAACCGCTGCTGCGGGTCCATCGCCAGCGCCTCACGGGGTGAGATGCCGAAGAGGGCCGAGTCGAAGTCGGCGGCGTCGTAGAGGAATCCGCCCTCGCTGACGAAGGAGGCGGCGGCGTCGGGACCGAACAGTGCCTCCAGGTTCCAGCCGCGGTCGGTCGGGAACGCCGAGATGGCGTCCGTCTCCGAGGCGACCAGCGTCCACAGCTCCTCCGGCGAGGCGACCCCGCCGGGGTAGCGGCAGCTCATCGACACGATGGCGACCGGTTCGGTGTTCCTCGACTCGGCCTCCTGCAACAGGCGCCGCGTCTCGCGCAGATCGGCGGTGGCCCGCTTGAGGTAGTCCAGGTACCTCGCGTCAGTCGTCACGGACGTTCACTCCCCCTAGAAGCTGTGGACTGCTGGCACCGACGGTTCAGGGCGCGCCGAGCTCGTCGTCGAGAAGGCTGAAGATCTCCTCCGCGCTGGCGTCGTCGAGATCGGTGGCGGCGCGGTCCGCGGAGTCGCCGGCGGCGCTCCGTTCCCGCTCCTGCCATGTGGTCAGGAGTCGGCGCAGTCGGCCGGTGATGTCGGCCGCCTCCACCCGCGCCAAGTCGGTTGCGGCCAGGGCCGCTTCCAGCTTGGCGATCTCCTCGCCGACCGGTGTGCGGGTGCCGCCGTCGGCAGGTGCGATCAGCTCGCCCAGGTGCTGGGAGAGCACGGTGACCGACGGGTAGTCGAAGACCGCGGTGGTCGAGAGTCGGACGCCGGTCGCCGCGTTGAGCCGGTTGCGTAGTTCGACGGCGGCGAGGGAGTCGAATCCGAGGTCGAGGAAGCCCCGGTCCGGGTCCACCGCGAGCGGGGACGCGTGGCCGAGGACCTCGGCGACCCGGGCCCGGACCAACTCCCGGAGCGTCCGGGCGCGTTCGGCGTCGGGCAGCGCGGCCAGTTCGGCGCGCTGCGCCGCGGGGTCGGTGGCGGCTGCGGTGGACGGGGTCGCCCGCCGGGCCGCCGGGCGGACGAGTCCGCGCAGCAGCGGGTGCACGCCGCCGGTGGTGGCGCGGGCGCGCAGGGCCGGGAGGTCGAGCCGCAGCGGGGCGGTGACCGCGCGGTCCTGCCCCAGCGCGGCGTCGAAGAGGGCCATGCCGTGCTCGGCGGTGATCGGGGTGAATCCGGAGCGGGCGGCCCGCGACAGGTCGCGTTCGCCGAGCCGGCCGGTCATGCCGCCGGTGGCGGCCCACATGCCCCAGGCCAGCGAGGTGCCGGCGAGGCCCTGGGCCCGGCGGGCCTGTGCGAAGGCGTCCAGGAAGGTGTTGGCGGCCGCGTAGTTGGCCTGCCCCGGCCCGCCGAACAGACCGGCGGCCGCGGAGCAGACGGCGAACACCGACAGCTTCAGGTGCTGGGTGAGCTCGTGCAGGTGGACCACGGCGTCGACCTTGGGGCGGAGGACGGCGGTCAGTTGCTCGTCGGTCAGCGCGTCGAGGACGCCGTCGTCGACCACGCCGGCGGTGTGCACGACGGCGGTGAGCGGCGCCTCGGCCGGGAGGGTGTCCAGGGCTCGGGCCAGGGCGGCGCGGTCGGCCACGTCGCAGGCCAGCAGCGTGGGCTGCGCACCGAGGGCGCGGAGGTCGGCGAGGAGGGCGTCGGCGCCCTCCGCGTCCGGGCCGCCGCGGCTGAGCAACAGCAACTGGCGGACGCCGTGTTGGGCGACGAGGTGGCGGGCGAGGAGCCCGCCCAGCATGCCGGTGGCGCCGGTGATCAGGGTGGTGCCGGCGGTGTCCCACGGCCCGTGTTCCGGGTCGGTGCCGGCCTGCCCGGCCGCTCCGGTGTCGTCGGCGGGAAGGGTGGTGTCGGCGGGGCCGGCCGGGACGCGGACGAGCCGGGGCACATGGACGTCGCCGCCGCGCACCGCGGACTGGGGTTCGCCGGCCGCGAGGGCCCGCGGCAGGGCACCGTTGCCGATCTCGGTGCCGTCGGCGTCGATCAGCAGGAACCGGCCGGGGTGCTCGGACTGGGCCGAGCGCACCAGGCCCCATACCGGCGCGGCCGCGATGCCCGGCACCGCGTCATCGGCCAGCACGCCGACCGCTCCCCTGGTGACGAGCGCCAGCGTGGTGTCGGCGAGCCGCTCGTCGGCCAACCAGGACCGGACCAGGGCGAGCGCCCGGGCCGCGGTGCGGTGTGCGGCGGCGGCCAGGTCGGCGTCCGGGCCGGTGTCGTCGGTGAGTTCGGCGACGGCGAGGCGGGGTGCCTGGGTGCCGGCGCCGATCGCCTCGGCCAGCGCGGCGGCGTCCGGGTACGACGGGAGCGGACGGTGTCCGGTCCGGCCGCTGCTCAGCCCGGCGACCGTGCCGAGGGTGACCCAGCGCGCCGCGTCCGGGGTCGCGTCCGCGTCGATGCGGATCCAGTCGACGGCGAGCGGCTCACCGCCCTTGGCGGCCCGGGACCCCGGCGCGGCGAGCGCCCGCAGGGTCACCGAACCGGCCGCGAGGACCGGGGCACCGGTGGCGTCCGTCGCCAGCACCGACAGGGTGTCGTTGCCCACCGGCGACAGCCGCACCCGCAGGCTGTCGGCGCCGACCGCGTGCAGGGTGACGCCCGCCCAGGAGAACGGCAGTCGCGCGCCCGCCTCGTCGGCGAACAGGCCGCTCATGCCGGCGGTCTGGAGTCCGGCGTCGAGCAGCGCCGGGTGCAGTCCGTACGCGCCGGCGTCCGCCATCACCTCGTCCGGCAGGCGCACCTCGGCGAACACCTCGCCGTCGCGCCGCCAGACCGCCTGGAGCCCTTGGAACGCGGGCCCGAAGTCGAAGCCCAGTCCGGCGAGTTCGGCGCGGAAGTCGGCGACGGAGAGCGCGGTGGCGCCGGCCGGCGGCCACTGGGCCAGGGCGTCGGCGTCCACGGCGGCTGCCTCCGACGGGATCTCCGGGAGCACCGAACCGCTGGCGTGCCGGGTCCACGGGTCGTCGGCGAGCCGGGAGTGCACGCTCAGCGCGCGGCGCCCGGACGCGTCCGGCGCGCCCACGGTCACCTGGATCTGCACCGCCTCGTCCGCGGGCAGCACCAGGGGTGCTTCCAGGCTGAGTTCCTCGACGGTCCGGCAATCGGCCTGTTCGGCCGCGTACAGGGCCAGTTCGAGGAAGGCGGTCGCCGGCAGCAGCACCGCGTCCTGGACCGCGTGGTCGGCGAGCCAGGGGTGGGTCCGCACGGACAGCCGGCCATTCAGCACGGTCTGTTCGGAGTCGGCGAGGGTGACCGCGGCGCCCAGGAGCGGATGCCCGGCCGCGCCGAGCCCGGCGGCCGTGAGGTCCCCGGTGCGGGACGGCCCGGGCTTCACCCAGAACCGCTCGCGCTGGAACGCGTAGGTGGGCAACTCCAGCGTCCCGGCCGGGCGTTGGTGGTCGAAGACAGGTGACCAGTCGACGGCGACGCCCATGGTGTGCAGCCGGCCGACGGCGCCGAGCAGGGTGCGCTCGGGCTCGCGGTCGGCGCGCTGGGCGGCCACGGCGACCGGCTCGCGCTCGTCGTCGAGGAACGCGGTGCCGGCGAGCGCCGCCAGCACGGAGTCCGGGCCGACCTCCAGGAAGGTGGTGGCGCCGTCGGTGGCGGCGGTCCGCACCGCGTCGGCGAACCGCACGGTGCCGCGGACCTGGTCCGCCCAGTACCGCGGGCTGCACAACTCGTCGGCGGTGGCGGCCCGGCCGGTGAGGGTGGAGACGACGGGGATGCGCGGCGGCCGGTAGTCCAGGCCGGCGATGAGCTCCGCGAACTCGTCGAGCATCGGCTCCATCCGGTGCGAGTGGAAGGCGTGCGACACCCGTAGCCGGTTGGTCTTGTGCCCCTGTTCCTGAGCCCACTCCCGCACCGCCTCGACGGCGTCGGTGTCGCCGGAAACCACCACCGCGTGGGGGCCGTTGACGGCGGCCAGCGCGACCCGGCCGTCGTGCTCGTCCAGCAACGGGGCGATCTCGTCCTCGGTGACCTGCACCGCGAGCATCGCACCCCCCTCCGGCAAAGCCTGCATCAGTCGGCCGCGCGCCGCGACCAGCACGCACGCGTCGTCGAGGGACAGCACTCCGGAGACGTGGGCGGCCGCGATCTCGCCGATCGAGTGGCCGATCAGCACGTCGGGACGGATCCCGAACGACTCGATCAGTCGGTACAGCGCCACCTCGACGGCGAACAGTCCGGCCTGCGCGTAGACCGTCTGGTTGAGGTCACCGTCGTCGGCGCCCCAGAGGACATCCTGCACAGGCCGGTCAAGCAACCGGTCCATCCGGGCACACACCGCGTCGAACGCCTCGGCGTACACCGGGAACCGCTCCCACAGCGCACGGCCCATGCCTGAATACTGCGAGCCCTGACCGGAGAACAACACCCCTAGCCGTCCCCTATCGGCACCGGCGACCCCTTGCACGGCTGCGGGGTCGGATCGGCCGTCGGCCAGCGCAGCCACCGCCGCGAGCAGTTCGTCGCGGTCCCCGCCGAGGACGACGGCGCGGTGCTCGAACACCCCCCGGGTGGTGGCCAGCGCATGCCCAACGGCCGCCGGCGACACCTCGGGGCGCTCCAACAGGTGCGCGCGCAGCCGTTCGGCCTGGCTGCGCAACGCCGCCTCGGTGCGGGCGGAGAGGGGCCAGGGGAAGAGGGTGGGGGTGAGGGTGCTGCCTGGGGTCGCCTCCGTGGCTGTGACAGGCCGCTTCGGCGCCGCTGCCTGATGCGACGTCTCCTCCGGTGCCTGTTCCAGGATGACGTGCACATTGGTGCCGCTGACCCCGAAGGAGGACACCGCGGCGCGGCGCGGCCGGTCGACCTCCGGCCAGGCACGGGCCTGGGTGAGGAGCCGGACCGCGCCGGCCTCCCAGTCCACGTGCGGGGTGGGCCGGTCGACGTGCAGGGTGGCCGGCAGGGTCCCGCTGGACATCGCCAGCACCATCTTCATCAGCCCGGCGATGCCCGCCGCCGCCTGGGTGTGCCCGATGTTGGACTTGATCGACCCCAGCCACAACGGCCGGTCCGCCGGCCGTCCCTGGCCGTACGTGGCGATGATGCCCTGGGCCTCGATGGGGTCGCCCAACTTGGTGCCGGTGCCGTGCGCCTCCACCGCGTCGACCTGCTCGCCGGACAGGTGCGCGTTGGCCAACGCCTGGCGGATCACCCGTTGTTGCGCCGGGCCGTTCGGCGCGGTCAGGCCGTTCGACGCACCGTCCTGGTTGATCGCCGAGCCGCGCAGCACGGCCAGCACCGGGTGCCCGTTCCGCCGGGCGTCGGAGAGCCGTTCCAGCACCACCACGCCGGCGCCCTCGCCCCAACCGGTGCCGTCCGCGGCGCCCGCGAACGACTTGCAGCGCCCGTCGACGGCCAGCCCCCGCTGCCGGGAGAACTGCACGAAGACGCTCGGGGTGGACATCACCGTCACCCCTCCGGCCAGGGCCAACGAGCACTCACCGGAGCGCAGCGACTGGGCGGCGAGGTGCACCGCCGCCAGCGACGCCGAACAGGCGGTGTCGACGCTGACCGCGGGGCCCTCCAGCCCCAGGGTGTAGGCGATCCGCCCGGAGACGACGCTGGCCGCGTTGCCGGTGAGGGTGTAGCCCTCCAACTCGGCGGGCGCATGGGCCAACAGGGCGGTGTAGTCCTGTCCGTTGGTGCCGGCGAACACTCCGGTCTGGGTGCCGCGCAGCGAACCCGGGTCGATGCCCGCGCGTTCGATCGCCTCCCAGCAGATCTCCAGCAGGATGCGCTGCTGCGGGTCCATCGCCAGCGCCTCCCGCGGCGAGATCCCGAAGAACGCGGCGTCGAACGCCCCGGGGTCGTCGAGGAACGCGCCGTGCCGCGCATAGCTCTTCCCGTGACTGTCCGGATCGGCGTCGAACAGCGCGTCGAGCTGCCACCCCCGGTCCTCGGGGAACGTGCCGACGCCGTCCCGCCCCTCGGCCAGCATCCGCCACAACTCCTCCGGCGTACGCACCCCGTCGGGGAACCGGCACCCCATCGAGACCACCACGATGGGGTCGTCGCCGATGGGGTTTCCGTGAGTGAGGTTGCCGCGAGTGAGGCCGCCGTCGACGGGGCTGCCGTCGGTGCCTGGCCGCGGTCCCGCCACACTGGCCAGCAAGTGCTCGGCGATGCCGGTGGCGTTGGGGTAGTCGAAGACCACCGTGGCCGGCAGCGCGATCCCGGTGGCGGCCGAGAGTCGGTTGCGCAGTTCGACGGCGGTGAGCGAATCGAAACCGAGCTCGCGAAAGGCCCGGTTCGGCTCGACGTCACCGACCGAACCGTGCCCGAGCACGGCGGCGGCGTGCGCCCGCACCAGGTCGAGCACCACCCGCGGCCGCTCGTCGGCCGGCACCTCGGCCAGCCGGCGCGCCAGTTCGGGCCCGCCGGCCTCCGCCGCGGCGGCCGCCATCGCCCGCTGGGCCTCCTCGATCCCCTCCAACAACGGACTGCGCCGCATGGCCGCGAACGACGGGGCGAACTTCTCCCACGCCACATCGGCGACGGCCACCGTGCCCTCCGGCTGCCCGAGCGCGTCCTGAAGGGCGGCGATGCCCGCCTCCGGGGTGAGGAAACCCATCCCGGCCCGGCGCATCCGGTCTTCGCGCACGGCGGTGTCGGTGGCCAGCGACCCGGCCCAGGCACCCCAGCCCACCGACAGGGCCGGCAGCCCGTCGGCGCGGCGCTGCTCGGCCAACGCGTCCAAGTAGGCGTTGCCGGCCGCGTAGTTGGCCTGGCCCGCGTTGCCGAGCGTGCCGCTCAGCGACGAGAACAGCACGAAGGCGGAGAGGTCGAGGTCCCGGGTGAGCTCGTGCAGATGCCTGGCCGCGGTCGCCTTGGGCCCCAACACGCCGTCGAACAGCTCCGGGGTCAGCCCGTCGACCACGCGGTCGTCGAGCACCGCGGCCGCATGCAGCACCCCGCTGAGCGGCCGGCTCCCCGGCACCGCGGCCAACACGGCCGCCAACGCCTCGCGGTCCGCCACGTCGCACGCCGCGAACTCCACCCGCTCGCCCAGCTCTTCACGTAGCGCCGCCGCCCCGGGTGCGGCCTCGCCCCGCCGGCTGAGCAACAACGCCCGCTCGGCACCGGCCCGCACCACCCAACGCGCCAGGTGCGCTCCGAGCGCGCCGGTGCCGCCGGTGATCAACACGGTGCCGGAGGGCTGCCATGGGCGCTGCGCGGCCTGCGTCGGCTGCAGCCCATCGCCCTGCTCTCGTTGCTGCTGCTCCCGGCCCGGCTGCTGCCGAAGGGGCTGCCGGTTCCGCGGGGCCCGGACCAGTCGGCGGAGGAACACCCCGGAGGACCGCACGGCCACCTGGTCCTCACCGCGCAGCCCGTCCGCTCCGGCGAGCACGGCGACCAGTCGGGCGCCCACCCGCTCGTCCAACGCCTCAGGCAGATCGATCAGTCCGCCCCAACGGTCGGGGTGCTCCAGGGCGGCCACCCGCCCGAGCCCCCACACCATGGCCTGCTCCGGCGCCCGCAACCGATCGGCCCGCCCCACGGAAACCGCTCCGCTCGTCACGCCCCACAACGGCGCCTCAATGCCCGCATCGCCCAACGCCTGGAGGAGGAGAGTGGTGCGGAGGAGGGAGTGAGGGGTGGTGGGGGTGTAGGGGTCAGTGTCGGTGTGGGAGTGGGTGGTTGGCTCGTCCAACGCCAGGGTCGAGAGGATGCCGTTGAACCCGTCCTCCGCGGCGAGCTCCGCCAGTCGTGCGGCCAGGCTGGCGCGCTCGGGGGTGCTGACGTCCGGTGCGATGTCGATCATGATCACATCGGCGCCGTGTTCGGCCAGTTCCCGGCGGCACGCGGCCGCGAGCCCGCCCTCCTCCTCGCCCTCGGCGGTCACCACGAGCCAACGGCCGCCGAGCCGCGCACCGTTGGCCGTGGACGCCGGCTGCCACGTCGCCCGGTAGCGCCAGCCGTCCACGGCGGAACGCTCCCGCCGCCCGCGCCACCAGGAAGACAACACCGGCACGACGGCCGACAACTGCGCCGCATGCTCATCGCCCTCGACCATGAGCGTGTCGGCCAGCGCGCCCACGTCCTCCTTCTCGACCGCACGCCAGAAGTCAACTTCCGCGGGATCAACGACCCGACTCGCGTCGGCGGCCGGCTCCGTCAACCAGTAGCGCTGGCGTTGGAAGGCGTAGGTGGGCAGATCGACGCGCCGGGGGCGATACGGGGCGAGGATCTTCTCCCAGGCGACGGGCAGGCCGTGAAGGTGTGCCTGGCCGAGCGCGGTGAGGAGTTGGGCCTGGTCACCGTGGTCACGGCGGAGCGTACCGAAGGCGGCTCCGGTGGCATCGGCCGCATCGAGGGTCTGCTCCACACCAACGGTCAGCACGGGATGAGCGGACGCTTCAACGAACACGGTGTGACCGGCGGCGACCGCGGCCCGGACGGCGTCCTCGAAGCGGACGGTCTGACGGAGGTTGCGGTACCAGTAGTCGGCATCGAGGTGTGCGGTATCGGTCGCCTCGCCGGTCAGCGTGGAGAAGAAGCCGACAGAGGTCGTCTCCGGCCTGATCGGGGCGAGGTCGGCCAGGATGCGGTCCCGGAGCGCCTCCACGTGTGGGGAGTGCGAGGCGTAGTCCACCGGGACGCGACGGACGCGGACGCCCTCCGCCTCCCAGGCCGCCTGGATAGCGTCCAGGGCAGCGGCGTCGCCCGAAACGACCGTCACCGACGGCCCGTTGACCGCCGCGATACCCAGACCTTCGTAGCCGGTCAGGACCGCTTCCACCTCGGCGGCGGAAAGGGGGACGGACAACATGCCGCCGGCAACGGACAGGGTGGTGATGGCCTGCGAGCGCAGGGCGACGACCCGGGCGCCGTCTTCCACCGACAACGCACCGGCAACAACCGCGGCCGCGATCTCACCCTGACTGTGACCGATCACCGCAGCGGGTTCGACACCAGCCGCCTTCCACGTCGCCGCCAGACACACCATTACGGCCCACAACAACGGCTGAACCACATCGACCCGCTCCAACACAGCCGGATCGGTCGAACGCGCCACCTCCGTCAACGACCAGTCCACGAACGGCGCCAACGCCCGCTCACACTCAGCCCAACGAGACGCGAACGCCTCCGACGAGTCCAGGAGTCCAGCAGCCATACCCACCCACTGCGAACCCTGACCCGGGAACACCAACACCGCACCCGAACCAGCAGTGGTCGCGGTACCGGTGACGGCACGAGCAGTTGGTACGCCGGCAGCGACCGAGTCCACACCGGCAAGCAGCTCGTCCCGGCCGGCGCCGACCACCACCGCCCGGTGCTCCAACACCATCCGCGACGACACCAACGAGAACGCCACATCCACCGGCGACAGTTCAGGACGGTCACGGAGAAACACAGCCAACCGCTCAGCCTGCGCCCGCAACCCCGCCTCGGACTTGCCCGACAACACCCACGCCACCGGACCCACATCCGACCGCCCAGACAGCTCCTCCTCAACCTCCGGCACCTGCTCCAAAATCACATGCGCATTCGTGCCACTAATCCCAAACGACGACACACCCGCACGACGCACCCGCCCAGACTCCGGCCACGCACGAGTCTCCGTCACCAACTCCACCGCACCAACCGACCAATCCACATGCGAAGACGGAGCATCCACATGCAACGTCCCCGGCAACACCCCACGCCGCATCGCCTCAACCATCTTGATCACACCAGCCACACCCGCAGCCGCCTGCGTATGACCAATATTCGACTTCACCGAACCCAACAACAACGGACGCCCCACATCCCGCCCCTGACCATACGTCGCAAGCAACGCCTGCGCCTCAATCGGATCACCCAACCTCGTACCCGTACCATGCGCCTCCACCACATCCACATCACCCGACGACAACCGCGCATTCGCCAACGCCTGCCGAATCACCCGCTGCTGCGACGGACCATTCGGCGCCGTCAAACCATTCGACGCACCATCCTGATTCACCGCCGAACCACGCACCACCGCCAACACCCGATGCCCATTCCGACGCGCATCCGACAACCGCTCCAACACCACCACACCCACACCCTCAGAAAACCCCGCACCATCCGCCGCATCCGCAAACGCCTTACACCGACCATCCGACGCCAAACCACCCTGCCGCGACATCTCCACCAACAACGACGGCCGCGCCATCACCGTCACCCCACCAGCCAACGCCAACGAACACTCACCACCACGCAACGACTGCCCAGCCAAATGCATCGCCACCAACGACGACGAACACGCCGTATCCACCGTCACCGCAGGACCCTCAAACCCCAACGCATACGCCACCCGCCCCGACACCACACTCCCCGAATTCCCCGTCCCGATATACCCCTCAGCACCCTCCGGAACCACCCGCAACCCCGACGCATAATCGTGATACATCAACCCACTAAAAACACCCGTCCGACTCCCCCGCAACACCGACACATCAATACCCGCATGCTCAATCGCCTCCCACGACGCCTCCAACAACAACCGCTGCTGAGGATCCATCGCCACCGCCTCACGCGGCGAAATACCAAAGAACCCCGCATCAAACTCACCCGCACCATAAAGAAAACCCCCCTCCCACAAACCCCCACCCGCAACCGACGCCAACGCAGCAAGCCCCTCAACATCCCACCCACGATCCCCCGGCAACCCCGACACCGCATCACCACCCGAAACCACCAACCCCCACAAACCCTCAACATCCACCACACCACCCGGATACCGACACGCCATACCAACAATCGCAATCGGCTCATCAACAGTCGCCGCCCGCACGGCCGTTGGGACCTGCGCCTGATCACGGCCGGTGGCCTCGCTCACCACGTACTTCGCCAGCGCGGTGGCGTTCGGGTAGTCGAAGACCAGGGTCGCCGGCAGCCGTAGCCCGGTCGACGCACCGAGCCGGTTGCGCAGTTCCACGGCCGTCAACGAGTCGAAGCCCATATCGGTGAAGGCCCGTCCGGGATCGATGGCCTCCGCGGAGGCGTGCCCCAGCACGTCGGCGACGTGTCCGGATACGAGCCCGATCACCAGCCGGAGCTGCTCCTGCTCACCAAGGCCGGCCAGCCGCCCGGCGAGCTCGCCGGCCTGCGCACGGGCCAACTGGACGGTACGCCGAGTGGTGACCCGCACCAGCCCGCGCAACAGAGCCGGAACCCCATCGCGCGCCGCACGAGCCCGAACCCTCCCCAGATCCAAGGCAATTGGCACCGCAACAGCGGAATCGGCCGCCATCGCCGCATCGAACAACGCCAAGCCGTCCTCGGTGGACAACACCTCCATGCCCGACCGAGCCGCCCGCGAACGATCTCCCTCATCCAGGTGGCCGGTCATGCCACTGGCCTGCTCCCACAACCCCCACGCCATCGACACCGCCGGCAGACCCCGCACCCGCCGATACTGCGCCAACGCATCCACAAACGCATTCGCCGCCGCGTAATTCCCCTGCCCCGAGGCCCCCAACACCCCAGCAGCAGAAGAGAACAACACAAACGCCGAAAGACCAGCACCACGCGTCAACTCATGCACATTCCACGCCGCAACCACCTTCGGCCGCCACACCGCCTCCAACCGCTCGGCCGTCAACGACTCCACCACACCGTCATCCAAAACACCCGCAGCGTGCACAACCCCCCGAAGCGGCTGCCCCTCCGGCACCTCGGCCAACACCCCCGCCAACGCCTCACGATCGGCAGCATCGCAAGCAACCACCCGCACCCGGGCCCCCAACCCCTCCAACTCCGCCACCAACTCCCCAGCACCCGGGGCATCCATACCGCTCCGGCTGAGCAACAGCAGATGACGCACCCCACGACGAGAGACCAAATGCCGAGCCACCAAACCACCCAACGTCCCCGTACCACCAGTGATCAACACCGTGCCCTCAGGACCCCAAGCCTGGCTCTCCCCCTCAGCCCCGGCCACACGCCGCAGACGCGGCACGAACACCTCACCGCCACGCACCGCCACCTGAGGTTCATCGCCGCTCAACTCCGCGACAGCAGAGCCGATTTCCTCGTCACCTTCGACGTCCAGGAGCGCGAACCGGCCCGGGTGCTCCGACTGCGCAGAACGCACCAACCCCCACACACCAGCCTGCGCCAACCCCTCAACCGTGTCCTCCGAACGAACCCCAACAGCACCGCGCGTGACCAGCACCAACCGCGACTGCGCCAACCGCTCCTCCGCAAGCCACCCCTGCACCAACCCCAACACCCCAACAACATCAGGGCTTTCAACGGCAACAACCTGCGGAACGGCCACGCCATCATCCAACCCACCCAGCAGGGACGGCAGATCGGCAAAGGCACCACCAGGACCAGCCAGCCCACCCAGGCCAACCCAATCCCCACAAGTGGCACCGGAACGCGACTGCGACTGCCACTCCACCTCAAACAACGCCCCGGAGCCACCAACCGCCAACCGATCCGCGGCCACCTCACGAAACGCCAACGACTCCGCCGTCACCACCAACGCACCCGACTCATCCACCACACACACCGACACCGCATCACCACTCAACCGCTCCAACCGCACCCGCACCCGCACCGCACCCACCGCATGCACCCGCACACCCGACCACACAAACGGCAACCGCGGAACAGAACCAGACCCAACCCCCAACAACCCACCCACACCCACCGCATGCAACGCCGCATCCAACAACGCCGGATGCACCCCAAACCCCTCAACACCCTCTACACGCTCAGGCAACCCCACCTCAGCCCACACCACATCACCCTCACGCCACACCCCACCCAACCCCCGAAACACCGGCCCATACCCATACCCCGCACCCGCAAGACCCTCATACGCACCCACCACATCCACCGACACCCCACCCACCGGCGGCCACACCCCAAACCCACCAACATCCACCGACTCAACACCAGCCCGCGACAGCACACCCGACGCATGCCGCACCCACACACCCTCAACATCCTCATCCAGCCGCGAAAACACACTCACCACACGACGACCGGACTCATCCTCACCCTCAACACTGACCTGGACCGCAACGCCACCGGTCTCCGGAAGCACCAACGGCGCCTCAAGCGTGAGTTCTTCGACCACATCGCAACCCACCTGATCACCAGCACGCACCGCCAACTCAACAAACGCCGTCCCCGGCAACACCACCGAACCCAACACCACGTGATCCGCCAACCACGGATGCGACGACAACGACAACCGACCCGTCAACACCACCCGATCCGAATCCGCCAACGCCACCGCCGCACCCAACAACGGATGACCAGCAACACCCAACCCCAACCCCCGCGCGTCACCAGACACCCGCACCGACGACTTCGGCCAATACCGCTCCCGCTGGAAGGCATACGTCGGCAGATCCACACGCCTGGGGTTGTACGAGGCAAGACCCTTCTCCCAAGCAACGGGCAGCCCGTGCACATGGGCCTGCCCGAACGCCGACAGGAGCTGCGCAACGTCACCGTGATCGCGACGCAGGGTGCCAAACGACGCACCAGCCACGTTCACCGCGTCGAGGGTCTGCTCAACACCAACGGTCAGAACAGGATGGGCGGAGGCTTCAATGAAAACCGTGTGACCAGCACCGACCGCAGCCCGGACCGCATCCTCGAAACGAACGGTCTGACGGAGGTTGCGGTACCAGTAACCGGCGTCAAGGCCGGCAGTATCCAACAGCTCACCGGTCAACGTCGAAAAGAAGCCGACGGACGACGAAGCCGGAACGATCGGCGCAAGGTCCGCCAGGATGCGCTCCCGGAGCGCCTCCACATGCGGAGAGTGCGAGGCGTAATCCACCGGGACGCGACGCACGCGGACACCCTCCGCCTCCCAGGCCACCTGCACCGCATCCAAAGCAGCCGCATCACCCGAAACCACC